>JBEIPU010000059.1:0-22241 GCA_040376925.1 Caenimonas sp.
CGGACCTCGAAGCCCGCATGGCCACCCCGCTGAGCCCCGCCGACATCGCCCAGGCCGGCAAGCGGCTGAAGGCCGTGACGGATGAGCTGGCTGCGCTGGAAGAGCGCTGGCTGGAGCTGTCGGGCCAGATCGAGGCCGCATCGGCCTGAGCCGTTGGTCCTGAAGCGGCGCCTCTAAAAAGGCGCCCCACGGCACGGGCTGGCGGCGCTAAAGTGCCCCCATGCCCACTGCACTCCAACTGGCCGCAGGCCACCCCGAGCTGATGGCGGCCGTGCGCCGCAGCCGCAAGACATTGAACCGGCGCGCCCTGGTGGGCGCCGCCGCCAGCGCCGTACCCATTCCGGGGCTGGACTGGGCGGTGGACGCTGCGCTGCTGTCCAAACTGATCCCCGAAATCAACGCTGAATTCGGCCTCACGCCGGACCAGCTGGACCGCCTGACGCCCAACAAGCGCGAACGGGTGCAAAAAGCCACCGCCATGGTGGGCTCGGTGCTGATCGGCAAGTTCATCACCCGCGACCTGGTCATCAAGGCTGCGCAGACCATTGGCGTGCGCCTGACGGCCAAGCAGGCCGCCAAATACGTGCCCCTGGCCGGCCAGGCCGTGGCCGCGCTGGTGGGCTACGCGGCCATTCGCTACCTCGGTGAAGAGCACCTCAAGGACTGCGTGCAGGTAGCCAAGACGGTCGGACTGCTGCCGCCGCCAGAATCTGTCTAGCGCATCCGCGGGCGCTCCTGGGCCTGCGGTACCAGCGACCAGTCCTTGGTGACGTCCTCGTCCTTCTTGGCCGCAGCCTGGTCAATCTTGGCCGCCGTCAGCTTCGCGGTGTACTGCAGCTTCTTCAGGTCCTGCTCGGCCAGGCTGGGGTGGGCAGTGAAGCTGAAACAGCACAGGGTGCCGTACACGCTGCCATCCTTGAGCACCACCGGCGTGCTCAGGTGCGAACCGATGGGGAACGGGGGCTTGGGCGCGGCGTCCGAGGGCAGGAAGGTGGCGTCCTGGATCAGCTGGGGCAGCCGCCCGTCCACCACGCGCTGGCACCACGACGCTTCCAGCGGGTCCGACTGGCCGGCGGCCACCACGTCGGCGCCCGGCGCGGTGTCCACATGGCGGAACACGCGCTGGCCGCCCGTGAACTCGGACACGAACACCACGTCCATGTTCATGTGCTGGCGCAGCAGCTTGAGCACTTCGGGCACCGCGCCGTCCACCAGCTCGTCGGAGCCGTCGGCGGTAGCGACCAGGAGTTCTGAAATGGCGACCTTCAGGTCGGCGGGGTTGTAGCTGTCGTCGTAAATTGTTTGGGCCATGGCAGGTTTTTACGCCACGATGGGGCGCGCGGATTCATGTCACCCCGCTTTTTCGTCACAAAACGAAAAAAATCAAGCCGCCACCATCAGGCAGGCTGTGAAATCTCGGTCAAGGCCTCGGCAGCCGGCTGGCCCGCCGACGTCTGTACCGCGATATCGCCCAGCGACACAATGCCCACCAGCCGCTTGTCGCGGTTGACCACGGGCAGGCGGCGCACCTGGTGTTCGCTCATCATGCCGGTGGCCTTGTCCACGCTGTCGTCTTCGTAGACCCAATGCACGCCGGTGCTCATGATGTCGCGCACACAGGCGTTGCCGTCCTTGCCTTCAGCGACGGCGCGCAGCGCGATGTCGCGGTCGGAGATGGTGCCGATCATGCGGTCGTTCTCGCCCACCGGCAGCAGCCCGAACCCGCCGTCGCGCATCAGGCGCGCGGCCTCGGAAATGGGGGCTTCGGGGTTGATGACCTGCACATCGTGCGTCATCACGTCCTTGATCTGTTGCATGGCGGAATTCCTTTCAGGAAAACCCCCACTATGGTGGGCTGGAAGGCCCGGGGTTGTAGGACAAGCGCGGCAGATCGGCCACGCGCCGGCCAGGCGGCGCACCCTCGGCCTCCACAGATTCCACGCCATTGGCCAGCACGATGATCTGCAGGCTGGGGCCGGGCGCCAGCTGGCCGTCGCCAGCGGGAAACAGCGTCACGACCTGCTCGCTGTCCGCCAGGTGGTCCACCACCTCCAGCACCGGCACCTCCCGGGGCTCGACGATCCAGGCACGGGTGGCCGCGTCAGCATGGCCCAGCGCCAGGCCGACCAGGGCATCGTCTTCGTAGCGGGCGGCGGTCACGGCCAGAACATGCATCGGAGTGGCTCTAGGCAATTGCAGCGCGCAGTATGCAACGCACCCGTGCCGCGCGGGGCAAAAAAAATCCTGCTGCGGTGATGCAGCAGGATCTGGATGACTGGTAGGACGTACAAGATTCGAACTTGTGACCAACGGATTAAAAGTCCGCTGCTCTACCAACTGAGCTAACGTCCCGCACACTTTTGCCGCTTTTTGGTTTTGCAAGCGCGGCAAAGCCCTAAATTATAGCGTTGTTTTCGCAGGTTCCGACAGCGCGAGTTTGTCCAGCAGCCAGCCCGCGGCGCACTGCCCGAAGGTGGCCGTCACGCTGACCACCGAGCCGTAGCCATGGCAGTTCAGCGAGCCGTCCGCGCCATCGATCGCGCAGGACGGGGCGGGCGGGGCCACGGCCTCACGGCTGAACACGCAGGCCACGCCCATTGCCCGGCCTTCGCGCGGCGCGCCGTGCGCCTTGCGCAGCCGGTAGCGCACCTGGGCCAGCAGCGGGTCGTGCGTGGTGTGGGCCAGGTCGTCCACGTCCACCTTGTGGGCCAGGCGTTTGCCGCCGGCGGCCCCTACGCTGACGAACAGCGCGTTGGTCTGCCGCGCCCAGGCGGCCATGGCGGTCTTGGCCTTGATCTGGTCGCAGGCGTCGATGACGGCGTCCACACCCTCGGGCAGGATCTTCGGCCAGTTGTCGGGCTCGACAAACTCCTCAATACCGTTCACCACGCAGGCCGGATTGATATGGCCGATACGCTCGCGCATGGCCGCCACCTTGGCCTGCCCCACCGTGCTGTCAAGCGCGTGGATCTGGCGGTTGATATTGGATTCGGCCACATGGTCCAGGTCCACCAGCGTCAGGCGCCCCACCCCGCTGCGCGCCAGCGCCTCGGCCGCCCAGGAGCCCACGCCGCCGATGCCGATCACGGCCACATGCGCGGCGCGGATACGGGCGGCGCCTGCCACGCCATACAGGCGCTCCAGACCGCCAAAGCGGCGTTGCAGGTCGGGTTCTGCCAGGGCGAGCGTCAAACCATGCGCTCCAGGCGCCAGATCTGGTACTTGAAGGCGGCCACGGCGCCCAGCACGATGAACGCCACCGCCACAAAGCTCGTGATGCCCAGCGTCGAGATGCCGCTCAGGCCCTGCCCCACGGTGCAGCCCATGGCCGTGACGCCGCCCACGCCCATGAGTACGCCACCGGCCAGGTGATTCCCCACGTCTTCAGTGCTGCCAAAGCCTTCCCAGCGAAAGCTGCGGCCCGCGACGGCGGCAACGGCCGAGCCCAGCACCACGCCGAACACCGACACGATGCCCAGCGTCAGCACCTTGCTCTTGTCACTGAAGAACATGAGCCAGTCCACCGTGTACGCCACGGGCGACACAAAGCTCAACGCCTCGGCGCGGCCGGAATTGGTGGCCACGAAGGCCTCCTGCAAGGTGTCGGGGTGCTCTGCCACATAGCCCAGGTGGCCACTGACCCACCACATGGCCACCACCACGCCGCCGATGCCCAGGCCGGCCAGCAGGTTGTCGAATTTGCGGAACTCGCGCCCCAGCAGCGCCCACACCATCAGCGCGCCGCCCAGCAGCCCACCCAGCACCAGCCAGGCCTGATTCAGGGCCATGCCGGTGGCCCCCGCCAGCCAGCCCGGCAGTGCGGTGCCGCCGGCCATGTCCAGTGCCACCTTGTCCACCGTGCCCACGCGCACCACGGCCGTGATGCCCTTGAGCGTGGCAAACGCGGCCACGCCCATCACCAGGAACACCACCAGTGATTTCAGGCTGCCCCCGCCGATGCGCACCAGCGTCTTGCTGCCGCAGCCCGACGCCAGCACCATGCCAAAGCCAAACAGCGCCCCGCCCACGGCGGCGGACAGCCAGATGAAGCGGCTGGAGGCGTACAGGGTCTTGGCAGGGTCGACCTGGCCGGTGTAGACCAGCGCGGCAAAGCCGATCATGGCCACGCCAATGGCCAGCACCCACTGGCGCAGGCGCGTCCAGTCGCCAATGTTCATGACGTCGCTGATCGCACCCATGGTGCAGAAATGGGTGCGCTGGGCGATGGCGCCAAACAGCGCCGACAGGGTGAAGGCGGCCCACAACACCTGGGTGTTCAGGGCGGTCAGGTCAGAAGCTTGCATCCGCCGATTCTAGGCGGCAGGCCAACGCCGTCAGCGCAGGCGGGCCAGGCGTTCGCGCGCCGCGCCGGCGGCTTCGGACTGCGGGTAGGCCTTCATGAGGTCGTCCAGCGTCTTGCGGGCCGAGCGGGTGTCCTTGAGCTCGATCTGGCAGTTGGCAATTGACAGCACGGCTTCGGGTGCGCGCACATGGTCGGGCGAGCGGGTCAGCAGCGCACGGAAATTGGCGATGGCGCCGGTGTAGTCGCGCGTGGCGTATTGCGCGTTGCCCAGCCAGAACAGCGCCGACGGCACATAGCCGCTTTGGGGGTGGCGTTTGACGAAATCGCTGAACGCGGCCTGGGCCGGAGCAAATTCGCCCTTGCGGAAGGTCGCCAGCGCCGCTTCAAAGTCGCGCTTTTCAGCGGGGTCGGCGGCAAATTCCTGGCCGTCCACCGTGACCTTGGTCGGCTCGAACTTGCGCAGGCGCTCTTCCACCGCCACGGCCAGGTCCTTTTGCCGCTGCTGGGCTTCGCTCAGCTGTCGGGCCAGCTGTTCATTCTGCCCGCGCGACGTGGCCAGTTCGCTGCGCAGGGTCTCGATCTGGTTTTGCAGATCCAGCAGACTGCGGCGCATCTGCACGTTTTCGTCGCTGGCACGGCGCAGTTCCTCGCCCAGGCGCTGGTTGGCGCCCTCGGCCGCGACGCGGTTGGCTTCAACCTTCTGGCGCAGGTCCAGAATGGCCTTGCGCGCCTCCTCATCGTCGAACAGGCCGGCAAAGGCCGGAGTACCCAGCGCCAGCACGGACGCCAGCAAAAGTGCGCGCCCTTTCATCAGCGGTACGCGATTTCGGCGCGGCGGTTCTGGGCCAGCGCGGCTTCGGTGCTGCCGGTGGCGGCGGGCTTTTCCTTGCCGAAGCTCACGGCCTCGACCTGGCTGTCGGTCACGCCCAGCAGGCCCAGGGCGCGGCGCACGGCCTCGGAACGCTTCTGGCCCAGCGCCAGGTTGTATTCACGCCCGCCGCGCTCGTCGGTATGGCCCTCAATCACAACCTTGCGGCCATTGGCGGCCTTCAGGAAGCGCGCGTGGGACTCGATCAGCGACTGGAACTCGGGCTTGATGACGAAGCTGTCGTAGTCAAAGTACACGATGCGCGCGACGCCAGTGGGACCAGCCGCAGCCTGCTGGGATGCACCCAGGTCCACGGGCGCCACATTGCTCTGCGTGGCACCGCTTGTGCCCGCGCCCGTTCCGCCTGCTGTGGCTGGCTGGGTGACCGCACTGCCGCTCTTGTCTTCCACCGGCACGTCGTCCAGCTTCACGCTGGAGCCGCAACCTGCCAACAACACTGCCAGCGCTGCCGCCACAAAGACACTTTTGATCATCCTGAAACCTCCTGAAAGTTACTTCTGAAACGGACCCCAGTCCGGTTCGCGTATGTCTCCACCCTGCCCCGCCAGACGGGCCTTGATCTTGCCGTCCAGCGTGGTGGTCATGAGCGCTTCGCGGCCCTGTTGTTGGGTCGCATAGACGATCAGCCGGCCGTTGGGGGCAAAACTGGGGTTTTCGTCGGCAGTGGTGTCTGTGATTGAGTTCACGTTCCCGCTGGCAAGTTCCATGACCTGCAGCTTGAATGCGCCGCCGACGCGGGAAATGTAGGCCAGCCAGCGCCCGTCGGGGCTGATGGACGGCGATATGTTGTAACCCCCGGTAAAGGTCACGCGCTCGGGCGCGCCCCCGGTGGTGCCCATGCGGTACACCTGCGGTGCGCCGCCACGATCGCTCACAAAATAGATGCTGCGCCCGTCGGCCGAATACACCGGCTCGGTGTCGATGCTGCCCGATTGCGTCAGGCGCCGCGGCTCGCCGCCATTGGCGTCGATGGTGTACAGCTGCGAGCCGCCGTCGCGCGTGAGCGTGACCGCCAGCGTTCGCCCGTCGGGCGACCAGGCCGGCGCGCTGTTGGAGCCGCGAAAGTTTGCCACCAGCCGCCGGCGGCCGCTGGACACGTCGTGCACGTACACCACGGGCTTGCGCGACTCAAACGACACATAGGCCAGCTGCCCGCCCGTGGGCGACCACGACGGCGAGATGATGGGCTCGGGGCTGGCCAGCGCGCTCTGGGCGTTCTCGCCGTCGGCGTCGGCCACCCACAGGTTGTAGCGGTTGCCCGCCTTGGTCACGTAGGCAATGCGGGTGGAGAACACGCCCTTTTCACCCGTTAGCTTTTCGTAGATGAAGTCTGCGATCCGGTGGGCCGCCAGGCGCAGGTCGCCGGTGGTGACGGCGTAGCTCTGGCCGCCCAGGTCCTGCGCCTGCACGACGTCCCACAGGCGAAAGCGCACGTCGTAGCGTCCGTCGGCCAGGCGGCTGACGCTGCCGGTCACCAGCGAATCGGCCTTGCGCTGACGCCACAAGGCCACGTCGGGGCGGCTGGTTTCGTCCAGCGACACGCCGGAGGCGTCCACCGCACGGAACTGCCCGCTGCGCTCCAGGTCGGCCTGCACGATGGCGCCGATCTTTTGCGGTGCGCTGTCGTCGCCGCGAAAGGCCGTGACGGCAATGGGCAGCTGCGTCATGCCGACGCCCGTGACTTCCACGCGGAACTGCGCCAGCGCCGGCGCCAGCGAGCCGGCCAGCAGGCCGCCCAGCATCAGGCGGCGCGATCCGCCGGCGAATTCAATGATTTCTGGCAGGGGGGGTTGGGTCATCTTGTCGGTTCAAACAGTACAGGGCGAAGTATTTTCCAAAGGCGGCCTGGGCTTGCATGGTACACACGGCAAACCCCATGGCACCGTCCAGAAAACCCAGGCGGAATACATAGCTGCGAACAAAGGCCACCCAACCGGACAACGCGGCGCGCGCCATCGAGGTGGTGCGCCCTTCAGCATGGCGCTGGGTGGCCCATGCGTGGCTGTAAGCCTCCAGTTTGCGCCAATAGTGCGCAGGCGTGGGGTAGCTTTCATGTAACAGCGGGCTGGACAGGCGCGCGGGCCGCGGGCCGTCCAGCAGTACGCGCTCATGCACCAGGTCGTTGCTGAAGCGCGCCGTGCCGCGGCGAAACAGCCTGAGCACGTAGTCCGGCGTCCAGCCGCAGTGGCGTATCCATTGGCCGCAAAAGCGCGTGAGGCGCGGGATCTCGAACGCCGGCGCGCGGCCCGAGCCCATCGCGTCCTGGATCTGCGCGGCCAGTTCGGTCGTCACGCGTTCATCGGCATCAATGGACAGCACCCAGTCGCCGGTGGCCAGCGCCAGCGCGCGGTTTTTCTGCGGGCCAAAGCCGGGCCAGTCGTCGGTGTGCGTCACGGTCGCGCCGCATTCGCGCGCGATGGCGGCGGTGGCGTCAGTGCTGGCGTTGTCCAGCACGATGGTTTCGTCCGCAAACGCCACCGATTCGAGGCAGGCGCGCAGGTTGGCCGCCTCGTTGCGGGTGATGACGATGACGGACAGACGCATTGAAAAAGGGCTGTGGTGCAGAGTGGATAATCCGGGCTTGTCCGCAATTATGAGGTTACCGGGTGGTGCAAATAAGAAGCTGGGAGACGCTCAGGCCCTGGCCGGTGTACATGCTGGCGGCCTTTATCCCGCTGTCGCTTGCCGCCACCAACGTCGCCAAGCTGCTGGCCCTGCTGGCCTGCGCCGTGGTGCTCATCGGTACGATCCGCCGCGGCCAGCCGGATGCAGCGCTGGCGCGTCTGCGCTCGGTGCCGGCCATCCTGCTGATGCTGGCCGCCATTGCACTGAGCCTGGCCTGGACGACGGAGCCGGGCGCACAGGCGCTGAGCCATGTGCTCAAGTACAGCAAGCTGCTGCTCATTCCTGCCATCGTCCTGCTCATCCGCACGCCGCGCCAGGCTGCCCTGGCTGTGGGCATTTATGTCGCATCGCAGGCCTTTGTGGTGGCAACCTCCTGGCTGCTGTACCTGGGTGCACCTGTCTTCTGGGTGCCGGCGGACCGCAACTCCATTGCCACCGTGTACTCCAGCTACCTGGACCAGACCATCATGACGGCCGGCTTCGCAGCCCTCTGCTGGCACCTGCGGCATGAATTTCCGGGCCGCCGCGGCGCCTGGATCGGTGCCGCACTGGCAGCTGCGGCGCTGGTCAACGCACTGGTCATGCTGCCCGGGCGCAGCGGCCATGTGGCGGCCATCGGCGTGATGTCGCTGGCACTGCTGTGGGCGGTCCCCGCGCGCTGGCGCCTGCTGGCCCTGGCGGCGCCCGTGGCGCTGGCGGCCATGGCCATGGTGGTTTCGCCCCAGTTCAACGAGCGGCTGACCAAAACGTTCGACGAAATCAGCGCCTACAAGTACCGCAATGACCCGGGGACCTCCTCGGGCCAGCGTTTGACGTTCTGGCACCGCTCGCTGCAGGCCATGGCCGAGCGGCCATTCAGCGGCTTTGGGGTCGGCAGCTGGAACCGCGAATACAGGCGCCAGGAGATCACCCACAGGGGCTACGTGCTGGACGGCACCGCCGAGGTTCGCAACCCCCACCAGGAATACCTGCTGTGGGGCGTGCACCTGGGCGTGGGCGGCGTGCTGCTGCTGGTGGGCTGGATGGCGCTGCTGGTACGTGACGCGCTGCCCTTCACGCCCCAGCGGCGGCGCGCGACGATCTCGGTGGTAGTGGTCATGGCCATTGCCTGCCTGTTCAATTCGTCGCTGTTTGACGCGCTGATCGGCGAGTACTTCTGCATCGTCATCGGCCTGCTGCTGGCACTGGGCCTGCAGTCGCGCGCGACGCCACACACCGCGCAGGTGCCCGCCACGGGCGCGCTGCCCACGCCGGCGGCATGAGCACACCTCCCGCCAGCACTCCCGCCGTTCGCGGCACCGTGCTGCAGCGCCTGCGGCGCTTTGTGCCGTACTTTCGCGGCTCGGGCTGGGCCCTGCCCTGCATGGTGGCCGCCACCACCCTGGCCGCGCTGACCGAGCCGGTGATCCCCGCACTGATGAAGCCGCTGCTGGACGACGGCTTCAAGGGCGGCGCGTTCAGCCTGTGGCTGGTGCCGGCCGCCCTGCTGGGCCTGTTCGCGCTGCGCGGGCTGGCAGGGTTTGTGGCCCAGTATTCGCTGGCCTACATGGCCAACCAGGCGATGGTGGCACTGCGCCGGCGGCTGTTCGGCACACTGCAGGCGGCGCCCATGACCCTGTTCGGCCAGTCGTCGGCCAGCACGCTGTCCAACACCGTGGTGTACGAAGTGCAGACCGGCACCACACTGCTGGTCAACGCGATGATGTCGCTGCTCAAGGACTCGCTCACGCTGGTGGCGCTGATGGCCTACCTGCTGTACATCAACTGGAAGCTCACGCTCATCGTGCTGTTCATCTTCCCGGCGGTGGCCTGGGTAATGAAGGTGCTGTCGCGCCGCCTGCACCGCATCACGCAGGCCAGCCAGCAGGCCACCGACCGGCTGGCCTATGTGGTCGAAGAGAACGTGCTGGCCCACCGCGTGGTGCGCCTGCACGACGCCCAGGCCGCGCAGGGCTCGCGCTTTGACGTGCTGAACACCGAGCTGCGCCGCCTGGCCATGAAGTCCACCATCGCCGCATCGGCCATGACGCCGCTCACGCAGATGCTGGCCGCCGCCGCGCTGTCGGCCGTGATCTGCACGGCGCTGTGGCAGAGCTCCACCAGCGGCATCACCGTGGGCGGCTTTGCGTCGTTCATCACCGCGATGCTGATGCTCATCGCGCCGATCAAGCACCTGTCTGAATCCGCCGCGCCCATCACGCGCGGCCTGGCTGCGGTGGAGCGCGGGCTGGACCTGATCGACAACACCCCGCCCGAGCCTGAAGGCACGCACGAGGTGACCCGCGCGCGCGGCGAGCTGCAGCTGACCGATGTAGTGGTGCGCTACAGCGGCGCCACCCACAACGCGCTGGACGGTGTCAGCCTGCAGGTGGCGCCGGGCCAGACGCTGGCGCTGGTGGGCAGCTCGGGCTCGGGCAAGACGACGCTCATCAACCTGCTGCCGCGCTTTGTGGAGCCCACGGGCGGCCAGATCACGCTGGACGGCGTGGCGCTGGCCGACTGGAAGCTGGGCGCTTTGCGCCGGCAATATTCCTTCGTGAGCCAGGATGTGGTGATGTTCAACGACACGGTGGCCGCCAATGTGGCCCTGGGCCTGCCGCTGGACCGCGCCCGGGTGCAGCAGGCGCTGGACGCGGCCAACCTGGGCGCATTTGTGCAGGCTCTGCCCCAGGGGATGGACAGCCTGGTGGGCCACAACGCCGCGCAACTGTCAGGCGGGCAGCGCCAGCGTCTGGCCATTGCCCGCGCGCTGTACAAGGACGCCCCGATCCTGATCCTGGACGAGGCGACGTCGGCCCTGGACACTGAATCCGAGCAGGCCGTCAAATCCGCCCTGCAACGCCTGATGGCCGGCCGTACCGCCCTGGTCATCGCGCACCGCCTGTCCACCATTGAGCACGCCGACCGCATCGTGGTCATGAGCGCGGGGAGCGTGGTGGAAGCCGGCACCCACGACGAGCTGCTGCGCGCGGGCGGCCACTATGCCCGCCTGTACAGCCTGGCCGCCACGGGCGAATCAGCAGACATCACACCATGAGCAAACGAGCTTCCATCAGCGGCTTTACCTTCATCCGCAACGGCGTCATGCTGGGCTTTCCGTTTCTGGAGTCCATCCGCTCGCTGCTGCCGCTGGTGGACGAATTCGTGGTGGCCGTGGGCCGCAGCGACGACGACACGCTGGAACGCGTGCGGGCCATTGGCGACCCCAAGATCAAGATCATCGAAACGGTATGGAACGACAACATGGCCGACCGCGGCTTTGTCTATGCCCAGCAGAAGATGATCGCGCAATACGCCTGCACCGGCGACTGGGCGTTTTACCTGGAGGGTGACGAGGTGGTGCACGAGGCAGAGCTTGCCGCCATCCGCGCCAGCGTGGATCGCCACCACGGCAACCCTGCCGTGGAAGCCCTGGTATTTGACTACCTGCACTTCTACGGCACGCCGGGCTATGTGTCGGTCAGCCCCGGCTGGTACCGGCGCGAATGCCGGCTGATCCGCAACAGCATCCGCACCTATGCGCCCGACGGGCAGTACTGGCTGGTGATGCACCAGCACAAGAAGCCGCGCAACCCGCAGGGCGCGCTGGCCAACGCGCACATCCACCACTACGGCTGGGTGCGCAAGGCGGAGCAGATGCAGGCCAAGCTGGATCAGGTGGCCAAGTACTGGAAAGACTCCACGGTCATGCAGATCAACTACGCCAACTTTGACCCGCAGGCCGTCAAACCCTTCACCGGCACCCACCCGGCCGTCATGGGGCACTGGCTGGCCACCGAGGCCGAGCAGAGCATCACGTTCAACCCCGATTACCAGCTGACGTCCAAGGAGCGCAAGTACCGGCTGTCCATGAAGTTGGAAAAGCTCACGGGGCTGGACTTCAGCCGCAAGCACTTCAAGCTGGTGGCCTGAGGCTGCGCTGGTACAGCTGCTCGCAGGCGCGGGCGGCGCCAGCCCAGCTGTGGGTTTGCGCAAAACGCTGCGCGTTGGCGCCCAGTCCGGCCGCCAGCGCCGCATCAGCCAGCACACGCGCCAGCACCGCCTGCAACGCCGCGGCGTCTTGCGGGTCGGCCAGCAGCAAGGCATCGTGCCCATCGCTCAGCAGGCTGGCAATGCCGCAGAATGCCGCGCCACTCACCACCACGGGCAGCCCATGCGCCATGGCCTCCAGCACCACCATGGCAAAGGTGTCCTCCAGGGTGGGGTGCACCAGCAGGTCAGCGGCGCGGTAGGCCGGGTCCACGCTTTTGAGCGACCCCAGGAAATGCACGCGCCCGGCCGCGCCCAGCGCCTTTGCACGCGCCTCGAACGCGGGGATGCCCGCGGGCTTGCCCACCACGGCCAGCGACACATCGGGCGGCAGCCCGGCCAGCGCCTGCAGCAGGCCGTCCAGCCCCTTGCGGGCGAAATCGTTGGCCACAAACAGCAGCAACCTGCCCTGCTGCGGCAAGCCCAGCGCCTGGCGGGCCTGCGCCTTGTCCGGGCCGGGGCCCGGCAGCGTGACGCCCGGCGTCACCACCGACAGCAGCGGCGCGGCATGCGGGTAAGCCTGCAACACCTCGGCGCGCAGGTTGTCAGAGGTGACCACCACCTGCTGTCCCGGCCGCGCGCGAAAGCGCGCCGCCTCCAGCGCTACATAAGTCATGAGCCGCGGGCTCAGCGCGATCTTGAGCCAGGCCAGCGCGCGGCACACGCCGGTGCGCCCCACCAGCAGGTTGTGCCGCACCGGCTTGACGTGAATCGTCTGCACCCGGCCGTGCCAGGTGTTTTCATGCGAATGCACCACGTCAAAGCCATGGCGCGTGGCGCGCCAGGTGGCGAAGGCGTACCACAGCTGGTTGACCCACCGCGGCTTGGCCATCGGGCAAGAAATCCGGTGGTAGGTAACGCCCGGCCACGCATGGTCGATCTGCTGGGCAAACACATGCACTTCATGGCGCTGCGCCAGCTGCTCGACCAGCGCGATGGAATAGCTCTCGGCCCCGCCGCCGGTTGTGGCAAACACGCGGTTGAGCACGGCAATTTTCATGCGGCGGCCATCACGCATGCTGGCGCCGGCGGTCTTCGTAGGCCGTGGCCACCTTGGCCCAGAACAGCGGCAGTGTGGTGGACTGGTGCACCGGCACGCGCGGCAGCGCATAAAGGCCGTCGCCGGCCATCGTGCGGCTGCGCTGCGTGGTGGTGGCACAGTCGTAACCAGCCTCCTGCACCATGAGCGCGTGGCGGGCTTCGTAAAAGCCATAGGGGTAGCAAAACTGCCGCACCGGCACGCCCAGCAGCGGCTGAAGGTCAATGCGGCAGGCCATGATTTCCTCGCGCGCTGCGTCGTCGTCCAGCGCCGTCAAATCCACATGGTTGCGCGTGTGCGCACCGATCTCCTGCCCGCCGGCCACCCAGGCGCGCAGCTGGGCGGCGTCCATCAGCGGCTTGGGCGGCACGCCCTTAGGGAAATCCCACACATTGGAGCCGCCCAGCTGGCCACTCACGATGTAGCAGGTGGCACTGAAACCGTTTTTCTGCAGCACGGGCAAGGCATGCTCCAGGTTGTTCACATAACCGTCGTCCAGCGTGATGCCCACCACCTTGCCCTGCTTGTCACCACGCAGGTAAGGCGCCAGCGCGCTCATGCTCAGGCCCTGGTAGCCCAGCAGCTTGAGCAGCCCCATCTGCCGCGCAAACGCGCCGGGGGACACCACCAGGCTGCGGTACGGCGTGCCGGCCGGGGGCGGCGTGTCCACCTGGTGGTAGGTCAGGATCGGGATGGGGCGGCGCATCACAGCAGAACAATGTCGTACTGCTCCTGCCCCATGGCGCTTTCGCTTTGCAGCGAAATCGGCTTGCCGATGAAGTCCGACAAGCCGGCCAGGTGCTGGCTTTCCTCGTCCAGGAACAGCTCCACCACGCGCGGTGACGCCACCACGCGGAATTCACGCGGGTTGAACTGCCGTGCCTCGCGAAGGATCTCGCGCAGGATGTCGTAGCACACGCTGCGCGCCGTCTTGACGATGCCCTTGCCCTGGCAGGCCTCGCAGGGCTCGCACAGCATGTGGGCCAGTGATTCGCGGGTGCGCTTGCGTGTCATCTCCACCAGCCCCAGCTGCGAGAACCCGCCCGCCATGGTCTTGACCCGGTCGCGCGCAAGCTGCTTGCGGAACTCGGCCAGCACGGCGTCGCGGTGGTCTTCGCGCACCATGTCGATGAAATCCACAATCACGATGCCGCCCAGGTTGCGCAGGCGCAGCTGGCGTGCAATGGCCCCCGCGGCCTCCAGGTTGGTCTTGAAGATCGTGTCGTCAAAATTGCGCGCGCCCACGTAGCCGCCGGTGTTCACGTCCACCGTGGTCAGCGCCTCGGTCTGGTCCACGATCACATAGCCGCCGGATTTGAGGTCCACGCGCCGGCCCAGCGCGCGCGCGATCTCCTCGTCGATCGAAAAGAGGTCAAAGATCGGCCGCTCGCCCTTGTACAGCTGCAGCCGCCCCGCGGCCGCCGGCATGAATTCCCGCCCGAAGGCCTGCAGGTGCTCAAACTGCTCGCGCGAATCCAGCCGGATGGTCTGGGTTTCCTCGCTCACCAGGTCGCGCAGCACGCGCTGCAGCAGGCTCAGGTCCTGGTGCAGCAGCGACGTGGGCGGCAGGCGCAGCGAGGCGTCCTTGATGCGCGCCCAGGTCTTGCGCAGGTAGGCAATGTCTTCGGCCAGTTCCGGGTCGGTGGCGTCCTCGCCGTTGGTGCGCAGGATGAAGCCGCCGCCCTGCGGGCCCGCCAGCGCCTGCAGCCGCGCGCGCAGTGCGTCGCGCTGGTCCTGCGGGATTTTCTGCGACACGCCGATGTGGTCGTCCTGCGGCAAAAACACCAGCAGCCGCCCGGCCACGCTGATCTGGGTGGACAGCCGCGCACCCTTGGTGCCGATCGGGTCCTTGATGACCTGCACCATGATGGCCTGGCCTTCAAACACCTGCTTTTCAATGGGCACCAGCGGCTGCGTGGCCTTGACCTGCGCGGGCGGCTCGCCGTCGGGCTGGCGGTGCCACACGTCGGCCACATGCAAAAAGGCCGCGCGCTCCAGGCCAATGTCAATGAACGCCGACTGCATGCCGGGCAGCACGCGCGCCACCTTGCCCAGGTACACATTGCCCACCAGGCCACGCTCCAGCGTGCGCTCCACGTGCAGTTCCTGCACCGCGCCGTTTTCCACCACGGCCACGCGGGTTTCCTGGGGCGACCAGTTGATGAGGATGTCCTGCTGCATGTTCTTTTAGATTTTGAAGCCGGATTCGCGCAGCAATTGCGCCGTCTCGTACATCGGCAGACCCATGATGCCCGAATAACTGCCCGACAGCGACGAAACATGCGCCGCCGCCGCGCCCTGGATGGCATAGGCGCCCGCCTTGCCCATGGGTTCGCCGCTGTCCACGTAACGGCGGATGGCCGCGGGCGTCATGGGCGCAAAAGTCACGCGTGAAGTACTCAGCGCCGCCAGGCGAGCACCGCTGCGCTGCACGGCCACGGCCGTGAGCACGCGGTGGGTGCGGCCCGACAGTTCGCGCAGCATGCGCGTGGCATCGGCGGCGTCGGCCGGCTTGCCATAAATCGTGCGGCCCAGCGCCACCGTGGTGTCTGAGCACAGGATGGGAGCCTTGGGCAGGGCGCGGCGTGCCAGGCGTGCAACAGCGGCGTCCAGTTTCAGGCCGGTGACGCGCTGCACATAGCGCGCCGGCGCCTCGCCGGGCAGCACGGCTTCAATGCCCTCGGCGTCTTCGTCGGCGTCGGGCAGCAGCAACTCGTACTTCACGCCCAGCTGTTCGAGCAACTGGCGGCGACGCGGGCTCTGCGACGCCAGGTAAATGAATTCACTCACGATGGTACGGATGGTTGGCGTTGATGGACCAGGCGCGGTACAGCTGCTCGACCAGCAGCACGCGCACCATGGCGTGCGGCAGCGTCAGGTCCGACAAACGGATGCGCTCATGCGCCGCCTGGCGAAAGGCCGGGTCCAGCCCGTCGGGGCCGCCGATCACCAGCGCCACGTCGTCAGCCTCCAGCTGCCAGGCCTTGAGCTTGGCGGCCAGCGCCACGGTGGTCAGCGCGGTGCCGCGTTCGTCCAGCGCCACGATGCGGCAGCCGCGCGGAATGGCGGCCTCAATGCGTTCGCGCTCGGCGGCGTACAGGGTTTCCAGCGTTTTGGAGCCGCGCGGCTCGGTCTTGACGGCCTTGAGTTCCACCCGCAACTCGGACGGAAAGCGCTTGGCGTAGTCGTCCCAGGCCGTCTGTGCCCAGTCGGGCACGCGCTGGCCGACGGCCACGACGTACAGCTTCATGCCTTGCGGGCGGGAGCCTTCTTGGCTGCGGGCTTGCGGGCCGCGGGCTTGGCCGCTGTTTTCGCGGCGGGCTTCTTGCCCACCACGACGGTTTTGGGCCGGGCAGCGGGTTGGGCGCCGGCCTTGCGGGCGGGTGCCCTGGGCTTGGCGGGCTTCGGTTTGGCTGCCTGCTCGGCCGCCTTGATGGCGGTCTTGGCCGCGCTGCTGCGGCGCAGGGTGGTCTTGGGCTCGGCTTCTTTTTTGCCGGTGGCCTTGGGCGCTGCCTTGGACGGCTCCTTCATCGGGGCACCGCCCATGGGGTTGGGCGCGCCGAACTTCAGGCGCACCGGCTTGTCGCCCCAGATTTCTTCCAGGTGGTAGTACTGACGGATGGCCGGCTGCATGATGTGCGCCACGGCTGCACCGCAGTCCACGATGATCCATTCGCCGTTGTCTTCACCCTCGATGCGCGGCTTGCCGAAGCCCGCTTCGCGCACGGCGTCGCGCACGCTGGAGGCCAGCGCCTTGGTCTGGCGGTTGGAACTGCCCGTGGCAATGATGACCCGCTCGAACAGCGGCGACAGATGCTCGGTGTTGAAGACCTGGATGTCCTGCGCTTTCACATCTTCCAGCCCATCGACGATGGCACGCTGGAGTTTCTGGGTGTCTTTCTTGGCGGCAGTTTCAGTGGTCATCAGGTCGGTTGGTAAAGGTGATGGTCTTCAATATAGCGCGCTACCGCGCCGGGGACCAGATGGTCGATTTTCTCACCGGCCAGCGCGCGCGCGCGGATTTCGGTGGAACTGAAGGGCATGGGAGGCAGCTCCACGGGTTCGCGTGGGCCGGCCGGCAAGCGGGACGCATCAAATGTGCTGGCAGACCCGGTGGGTCTTGCACGCGCCGCTATTGAAATTATAGCGATACGGGCTATCTCCTCATTTTCGCGCCAGGTGTGCAGGGCTTCGGCCTGGTCGGCGCCTATCACCAGCAGCAGCTGCGCTAGGGGAAACTCCTGACGCAGCTCGCGCAAGGTATCCACCGTGTAGGTGTAGCCGGCGCGCTGCAGTTCGCGCCCATCCACCGTGGCGCGCGGCACCTGGGCAAAGGCCAGCCGGGCCATGGCCAGGCGGTGCCCGCCGGCCGACAGCGCACGGGCCTTGTGCCAGGCCTGGCCGGTCGGGAAGATGCGCAACTCGTCCAGGCCCAGCTGCTCCACGGCCGCGCGGGCCAGCGCAATGTGGGCGTTGTGCGGCGGGTCGAACGCGCCGCCGAACATGCCCAGCCGGTACGGGCGCGGCGCGTCAGCGCGCGTCAAACCCAGTCCTTGCGCACCAGGAACTGGCTGTACAGCGCCGCCTCGGGCGAGCCGGCTTCGGGTTGCTGCTGGTAGGCCCAGCTGACCAGCGGCGGCATGGACAGCAGGATGGACTCGGTGCGCCCGCCCGACTGCAGGCCGAAATGCGTGCCCCGGTCCCACACCAGGTTGAATTCCACATAGCGCCCGCGCCGGTACAGCTGAAAGGCACGCTCGCGCTCGCCATAGGGCGTGCCCTGGCGGCGCTGGACGATGGGCAGGTAGGCGCGCAGCAGCGCATCGCCCACGGCCTGCATCACGCCCAAGCTGCCGTCAAAGCCCAGCTCGGAAAAGTCGTCAAAAAACACGCCGCCCACGCCGCGCTGCTCGTTGCGGTGCTTCAAAAAGAAATACTCGTCACACCAGGTCTTGAAGCGCGGGTATTTGTCGGCGCCAAACGGCGCCAGTGCGTCGCGGCAGGTGGTGTGGAAATGCACCACGTCTTCTTCGAACCCGTAGTACGGCGTGAGGTCCATGCCCCCGCCAAACCAGCACACCGGCGCCTGGCCGGGTGCGGTGGCAGCGATCATGCGCACATTCATGTGCACCGTGGGCACATACGGGTTGCGCGGGTGGAACACCAGCGACACGCCCATGGCCTCAAACGGCGCGCCGGCCAGCTCGGGCCGGTGCTGGGTGGCAGACGGCGGCAGCTTCGGCCCGCGCACATGTGAAAACCCGCACCCTGCCCGCTCGAACACCGGCCCGCCTTCCAGGATCTGGGTGATGCCGTCGCCCTGCAGCGGCTCGCCCGGCGGCTTGGCCCAGGCGTCGGACAGGAACGGCGTGCCGTCGGCCTGGGCGATGGCGCCTGTGATGCGCTGCTGCAGGCCCATGAGCCAAAGGCGGACGTCGGCGGGGGTTTGGGTAGGGGCTTTCATTTCACAATGGTATCGGCTCGGTTGAACGAAGGGTCCAGCAGCTTCACCGGGGCCATGTGGCCCGGCACCCGGCCCTGCACCCCCTGGTACACGGCGGCCATGCGGGCCATGTCCAGTACGGTGTCGCCACTGAGCGCGATGAAGTCGCGCACCGTCACCTGGCGGCGGCCGTAGTCCAGCCGCACCAGGCCCAGCGGCACGCCCGCGGCCAAGGCCGTGCGGTAAAAGCCGCTGCGCAGGCCCGGCACATATTTGCGCGTGCCCTCGGGCGCCAGGCCAAGCCAGAAATAGCGGCCGGCGCGCCTGCGTTCCTCAAAAATATCCAGCGCCTGGGTGGTGACGCCCTGGGCCGAGGTACGCGCCACCGGCACACCGCCCAGCCAGCGCAGCCAGCGGCCAAACAGCGGAATGCGAAACAGGCTGTCCTTGCCCCAGAAGCGCACCGGCACCCCCACCGACCATTTGGCCAGGATCATCACGATGAAGTCCCAGTTGCTGGTGTGCGGGTACACCACCAGCACGCCCTGCAGCGCGGGCAGGCCTTCAAACCGCACCGTCCAGCCCGCCAGGCCCAGGGCCCAGCGTGCCAGCCGGCTGCCGCGAAACTGCAGCGGGTAGGGCCGGGGGAAATCGCTCAGGCTGTCCAACGTCAGCTGCGGATGGCGCGGTGGCCGATGTCCTTGCGGTACTGCGCACCGTCAAAGCGGATGCCCTGCGCCACCTCGTACACGCGCTGCTGCGCAGCCTTGACGCCGTCGGCCAGCGCCGTGACGCACAGCACGCGCCCGCCGGAGGTGACCGTGGCGCCATCCTGCGCGGCCGTGCCGGCGTGGAACACCACGGCGTCGTCGGTGTCCCTGGGCAGGCCCGTGATCACATCGCCCTTGCGCGGGCTCAGCGGGTAGCCGTGCGCGGCCATCACCACGCCCAGCGCCACGCGGCGGTCCCATTGCAGCTCGATCTGGTCCAGGCTCTCGGAGGTGGCCGCCATCATCACGTCGTACAGGTCGGTTTTGAGCCGCATCATGATGGGCTGCGTCTCGGGGTCGCCCATGCGGCAGTTGAATTCCAGCGTCTTGGGCTTGCCCGCGGCATCGATCATCAGCCCGGCGTACAGGAAGCCGGTGTACGGGATGCCGTCTTTTTCCATGCCCTTGATGGTGGGCAGGATGATTTCGCGCATGGCGCGGGCGTGCACCTCGGGCGTGACCACCGGCGCGGGCGAATACGCGCCCATGCCGCCGGTGTTGGGGCCTTCGTCGCCATCCAGCAGGCGCTTGTGGTCCTGGCTGGTGGCCAGCGGCGTCACATTCTTGCCGTCGCACAGCACGATGAAAGACGCCTCTTCGCCCTGCAAGAACTCCTCGATCACCACCCGCGCGCCACCGGCGTTGTGCGCCACGCCCAGCGTGTTGTCCAGCAGCATGAAGTCAATGGCCTCGTGCGCCTCGGCCAGCGTCATGGCCACCACCACACCCTTGCCGGCTGCCAGGCCGTCGGCCTTGACCACGATGGGCGCGCCCATCCTGTCCACATAGGCGTGGGCGGCGGCAGGGTCGGTAAAGCTGTCGTATTCGGCCGTGGGAATGCCGTGACGCTTCATGAACGCCTTGGAAAACGCCTTGGAGCTTTCCAGCTGCGCGGCGGCCTTGGTCGGGCCAAAGACGCGCAGGCCGTGCGCGCGGAATTCATCCACCACGCCGGCGGCCAGCGGGGCCTCGGGGCCCACCACGGTCAGCACGATCTTTTCGGCCTGGGCCCATTCGCGCAACGCCTTCACATCCGTGATGTTGATGTTCTCCAGCCGGCCATCGCGCGCGGTGCCGCCGTTGCCGGGGGCCACGTACACGGTTTGCAGCTTGGGTGACTGCGCCATCTTCCAGGCCAGCGCGTGTTCACGGCCACCGCCGCCAATGATGAGGACTTTCATTCGTTGATCTCGGCGTTGTGATAGACCTCTTGCACGTCGTCGATCTCCTCAATCATGTCCAGCAGCTTCTGCATCTTGGCGGCGTCCTCGCCGGTGAGGGCAATGGTGTTTTCGGGCCGCATGGTCACCTCGGCCACCTCGGGCTTCAGGCCTGCGGCTTCCAGGGCGTTCTTGACCGCCTCAAAGTCGGGGTAGGCGGTCAGCACCTCGATGGAGCCGTCGTCACCGGTGATCACGTCTTCGGCGCCGGCTTCCAGCGCCACTTCCATGAGCTTGTCTTCCGGGGTGCCGGGCGCAAAAATCATTTGCCCGCAGTGCTTGAACTGGAACGCCACCGAGCCCGCCGTACCCATGCTGCCGCCGTACTTGCTGAACGCGTGGCGCACATCGGCCACGGTGCGCACCTTGTTGTCGGTCATGGTGTCCACAATGATCGCCGCGCCGCCGATGCCGTAGCCTTCGTAGCGGATTTCCTCGTAGTGCACGCCTTCCAGGTTGCCGGTGGCCTTGTCGATGTTGCGCTTGACGGTGTCGATCGGCAGGTTGGCTGCCTTGGCTTTCTCTACCGCCAGCCGCAGCCGGGGGTTGGCCGACAGGTCGCCACCGCCCAGGCGGGCCGCGACCATGATTTCTCGGATGACGCGCGTCCACACCTTGCCGCGCTTTTCGTCCTGGCGGCCCTTGCGGTGTTGGATATTGGCCCATTTACTGTGTCCAGCCACGGGGAACCCTTCTGTCCTGATTTAACCTAGAGCCTGCGATTCTACTTTTTACAACCCGACGGAGCCCCGCCATGGCCGACCCCCTGCTGATAGCCAAGAACGCCACCATCACCTGCGAGCTGCTGCCCGGCCTGGCCAACCGGCACGGCCTCATCACCGGCGCCACCGGCACCGGCAAGACCGTGACGCTGCAGACCCTGGCAGAAAACTTCAGCAAGATCGGCGTGCCGGTGTTCATGGCCGACGTCAAGGGCGACCTCACCGGCATCAGCCAGGCCGGCACCATCGGCGACAAGATGGCCGCCGTGCTGAAAGAGCGCGGCATTGATCTGCCTGCATCCGCCGCCTGCCCCGCCACCGTGTGGGATGTGTTTGGCGAGCAGGGCCACCCGGTGCGCGCCACCATCTCCGACATGGGCCCGCTGCTGCTGGCGCGCATGCTGAACCTGAACGAAACCCAGGCCGGCGTGCTGAACCTGGTGTTCAAGATCGCCGACGACGCCGGCATGCTGCTGCTGGACCTGAAAGACCTGCGCGCCATGCTGCAGCATGTGGGCGACAACGCCAGCCAGTTCACCACCCAATACGGCAACATCAGCGCCGCCAGCGTGGGCGCGATCCAGCGCGGGCTGATGCAGGTGGAAACCCAGGGCGCCGACAAGTTCTTTGGCGAGCCCATGCTGGACATCAACGACTTCATGCAGACCGTTGACGGCAAGGGCGTGATCAACATCCTGGCGGCGGACAAGCTGCTCAATTCCCCCCGGCTGTACGCCACCTTCTTGCTGTGGATGCTGTCGGAGCTGTTTGAGACGCTGCCCGAGATCGGCGACCCCGAGAAGCCCAAGCTCGTCTTCTTCTTTGACGAGGCGCACCTGCTGTTCAACGAAGCGCCCAAGGTGCTGGTGGAGCGCATCGAGCTGGTGGTGCGCCTGGTGCGGTCCAAGGGCGTGGGCGTGTATTTTGTGACGCAGAACCCGCTGGACATCCCCGACAGCGTGCTGGCCCAGCTGGGCAACCGCGTGCAGCACGCGCTGCGCGCCTTCACCCCGCGCGACCAGAAGGCCGTGAAGGCCACCGCACAGACCATGCGCCAGAAGCCGGGGCTGGACATAGAGACGGCCATCACCGAGCTGGCCGTGGGCGAGGCGCTGGTGAGCCTGCTGGACGCCAAGGGCCGCCCCGGCATCACCGAGCGCGTGTACGTGCTGCCCCCGGGCAGCCAGATCGGCCCCATCAC
>JBEIPU010000013.1:0-43033 GCA_040376925.1 Caenimonas sp.
GTTGACAGCGGTGCTGGCAACGGCGTTGAAGTTGGCTTCGGCCACGTCGGTGGCTTGCTTCACGGCCTTTTGCACGGATTCCAGGGCGTTGTTGCCGGCGGCAATGGCGCTCTTGAACACGGCAACGGCGGTCTCGGAACCAGCCGGGGCATTCTTGGAAGCGTTGTCCACGACGGACATGAACTTCTTCTGGGCGTCAGCGGCCTGGGCTTCGAAGGCCTTGCCGAATTCGGCGCCGGTGCCCGAGGCGATGTCATACAGGTGACGGCTGTAGGCGGCGGTCTTCTCGGCCAGGGGCTGGAACATGGCGGCTTGCAGGGCCAGCAGCTCTTGCGCGTCCTTGACGCTCAGGACGGCCTGGGCGGTACCGGAGGCTTCCGTCAGGGCGGCCTTGGAGGCGGTGACGTTCAGTTCGACCAGCTTTTCAACGCCTTCGAACGCCTTGGTGGTCAGACCAAACAGGGTTTCGACGTTGGCTTTGTGGGCGGCCAGGATTTGTTCAGCGGTCAGCATATTCGTATCTCCATTAAGTTGAGGTCAGGATCAATATCTGCGCTGAACCGGGAGAACCCGTTTATGTTGCAGTGCAGCATGGATTGAAGTATAGGGTTATCCCGATCTTTTGCAAGAGAATTTTGTTGCGCTGCAGCATTTTAGAAGCCTGCGCCTAAACCAGCCCAATCAGGTCGGCGGCGCTGCCGTTTTCACGCCCGGGACACAATCGCCCGATGCAGGTTTTTTATGCCGATCAGTTTGTGCTGCCGCTGCCCGCCGGGCACCGGTTCCCGATGGGCAAGTACCAGTTGCTGCGCGACCAGATCGCAGCGCACCTGCCGCAGGTGCAGCTGATGCAGGCGTTGCGGGCCACTGACGGCGAGCTGGCCCTGGCGCACACACCTGCCTATATCGACGCCATCGCCACGGGCTCGGCCAGTGCGCAGCTCATCCGCGAAATCGGCTTTCCCTGGAGCGAGGCCATGGCAGAGCGGGCGCGTCGCTCGGTGGGCGCGACCATCGGTGCATGTCGCGCTGCGTTCAAGTACGGCGTGGCGGCCAATATCGCCGGGGGCACCCACCACGCCTATGCTGACAAGGGCGGGGGTTTTTGCGTGTTCAACGACGCCGCCGTCGCGGCTCGCCTCATGCAGGCCGAGCACGGGCGCGGGCGGCCGGGGCCCGGCCTGAGGGTGGCCGTGATCGACCTGGATGTGCACCAGGGCAATGGCACGGCAAGCATCTTTCGCAACGACCCCAGCGTGTTCACGCTGTCCCTGCATGGGCAGAAGAACTTCCCGTTTCGCAAGGAGGCCAGCGACCTGGACGTGGACCTGCCTGACGGCTGCCGCGACGACGAGTACCTGCACGCGCTGGAAACCGCGCTGGACGAGCTGGACCGGCGGTTTGCGCCGTCGCTGATCATTTACCTGGCGGGTGCCGACCCGCATGAAGGCGACCGCCTGGGCCGCCTGAAGCTCACCTGGGACGGGCTCGAGGCGCGCGACCGCCGCGTGTTCGACTGGGCCTGGCAGCGACGCGTGCCGCTGGCATTTGCCATGGCCGGCGGCTACGGTAAACGCCTGGAAGACACTGTGCAGGTGCAGGTCAACACCTTCCGCGTGGCGGTCGAGTACTGGCGGCGCTGGCAGAATCTGGCGCGATGAACGACCCCAAGCCTGCCAAACCCCAGCCCGAACCGCGCAGCGGCTACCGCGTGTTCCGGCCTATCAGCACCCGCTGGATGGACAACGACGCCTATGGCCACGTGAACAACGTCGTGTACTACAGCTGGTTCGATACGGTGGTCAACGCACACCTGATCGAGCAGGGTGTGCTGGACATCCATCAGGGTGAAACCATTGGCCTGGTGATCGAGACGCAGTGCAACTATTTCGCGTCGCTGGCCTTCCCGCAGACGGTGGAGGCCGGTTTGCGCGTGGCGCACATGGGAACGTCCAGCGTGCGCTACGAGGTGGGGCTGTTCGCGCAGGGCGAGCCACTGACCGCGGCCAAGGGCCATTTCATTCACGTTTACGTCGACAGCAAAACCCGCAGGCCGGTGCCGCTGCCTGCGCCCCTCAAAACCGTTCTGGAGCAACTCAAGTGACGCAATCCCAGGTCAGTACCGTCGTCAATGACGCAGCCAGCGTGGACGCCGCCATCGAAAGCCGTTTTTCCGCCCGCGCCTTTCTGCCCCGTGCCGTGGCGCGCGAGCAGATTGCCGACATCCTGCGTGTGGCCAGCCGCGCGCCGTCGGGCACCAACACCCAGCCCTGGAAGGTCTACGTGCTGCAGGGCGACAGCCGTGACGCGCTGGTAAAAAAGGTCTGTGAAGCGCACGATGCCATCTACGCCAACCCCGCCCTGGCGGCAGAGTACCGTGAGGAATATGACTATTACCCTGAAAAGTGGGTGAGCCCGTACATTGACCGGCGCCGCGAAAACGGCTGGAGCCTGTACGGCCTGCTGGGCATCACCAAGGGTGACAAGGACAGGATGCATGCGCAGCACCAGCGCAACTTCAAGCTGTTCGACGCGCCGGTGGGCCTGATGTTCACGCTGGACCGGGTGATGGGCCGCGGCTCGCTGGTGGACTACGGCATGTTCCTGCAAAGCATCATGGTCGCGGCCCGGGCACGGGGCCTGCATACCTGCCCCCAGGCGGCCTGGAACGGCTTTGCCAAAATCATCCTGCCCCACATCGGCGCCGGTGCCGACGAGATGCTGGTGTGTGGCATGGCGCTGGGCTATGCCGACGAGTCCGACAAGGTCAACACCTTCCACACGCCGCGCGAGCCGGTGGAGCAGTTCACCCGCTGGCTGGGCTGACGCGTCCATAAAAAAAGGCCGGCCCCACGGGGCCGGCCCCTGCCTGCGGCATCCCTTCAGGATGCGCGGGCGGTCGCAAGACTACATCTTGCGCAACTTCTTGGCGTCAGCGACGCAGCTGTCCTTGGCGTTGCCCGACATGTCGTCGCATTTTTCCTTGGCGACTTCATAGGCGGCTTCGGCCTTGACCTTGGCGACCTTTTCGGTGGCCTTGGCGTCCGGCTTGTAGGCGGCTTCCAGCTCGGCCTTGGCCACCTTTTCGGCACCCTTGGCTTCCTGCTCGCACACATCCTTGGCGTTGGCCTTGAGCGTGTCGCACTTGACCTTGGCCGCCTTGTAGTCGGCCTCGATGCGCTCCTTCTGCGCCTTGTGCTCTTCCTTGGTCATGGCACCGGCAGCGCCGGCGGCCATGCAGCAGGCGGCCACAGCCAGGGTGATCAGCTGATGTTTCATGGAGGTCTCCTGCCTGTGCAAGTTAAAGCGACTTCTCGAATCGGAAGTCCGGGTTGCGGCTCTCCCAGTTCTTCACCTGCTTTTCAGCCTCGTCCTTGGCCACGCCGTGGCGCTCCTGGATGCGGCCCAGCAGCTGGTCGCGCTTGCCGGCGATGACGTCCAGGTCATCGTCGGTCAGCTTGCCCCATTGCTCCTTGACCTTGCCCTTGAACTGCTTCCAGTTACCTTCAATACGGTCCTGATTCATGATGTGCTCCAGTGGTTGGTTGTGAATGGATGGACAAACTTTAGGACCGCGAACCGGGGCATCCGGTAGGACGCCCAGGGAACGCGCCGTAGGCAGCGGACTACGGCGCGCGGCAGGCGTCAGCTCCCTGACATTGAGGCAATGGTGCGATTGGGTATGCTCAACGGCTGCGCGCGGCCCGGTTCCAGGCAGGCCGTTGCGGTTTCAGGAGACAAACATGAGAACCTTCCGTTGGGCTGCCGCATGGCTGCTGGTGGCGCTGTGGCCGGGGCTGGCCACCGCTGCCGATATCGATGGCAGCAAGCTGTCGCCCCTGTGGGGCGTGCCCTTTGCCGGCATCCTTTTGTGCATCGCCCTGATGCCGTTGCTCACGCCCGTGTTCTGGCACCACCATTTCGGCAAGGTCGCAGCGGCATGGTCGCTGGCCTTCCTGGTGCCATTTGCCGTGACCTTCGGCGCAGGGGCGGCGGTGACCAGCTTCGTGCACGCCGCGCTGGCCGAATACATCCCGTTCGTGATCCTGCTCACGGCACTGTTCACCGTGGCCGGCGGCATCCACATCCGTGGCAACCTGCATGGCAGCCCGGGCCTGAACACGGCCATCCTGGCCATCGGCGCATTCCTGGCGAGCTTCATGGGCACTACAGGTGCGTCCATGCTCATGATCCGCCCGCTGATCCGCGCCAATGACAACCGCGTGCACAAGGCGCATGTGGTGGTGTTCTTCATCTTCATCGTTTCCAACGCGGGCGGCTCGCTCACACCGCTGGGCGACCCACCACTGTTCCTGGGGTTCCTCAAGGGTGTGGACTTCTTCTGGACGGTCAGGCACATCTTCCCCGAGACGTTGTTCCTGGTGGGATCGCTGCTGGCGATCTTCTATGCGCTGGACTCCTGGTACTACCACCGTCGCGAGGAAGTCATGCCGGTGGACCCCACGCCCGACACCCGGCGCATCGGTTTTGACGGCGTGAGCAACTTCTGGCTGCTGGCCGCCATCGTCGGCCTGGTGCTGATGAGCGGCTTCTGGAAGTCGCCGGTCAGCTTCAACATCATGGGCACGGAGGTCGGCCTGCCCGGCTTGCTGCGCGACGCGGGCCTGATCGCGGTGACGTTGCTGTCGCTCAGGATCACGGCCAGCAAGGTGCACGCAGACAACCAGTTTTCCTGGGGCCCCATGGCCGAAGTGGCCAAGCTGTTCGCCGGCATTTTCCTCACGATCATCCCGGTCATCGCCATGCTCAAGGCGGGGGTCAACGGGCCGTTTGGCGCCGTGGTGTCGGCCGTGACGCGGCCGGATGGCTCACCCGATCCGGCGATGTATTTCTGGGCTACCGGCGCGCTGAGCTCGTTCCTGGACAACGCGCCGACCTACCTGGTGTTCTTCAACACGGCCGGCGGCGACCCGGCGGTGCTGATGACCACGCTGGCACCCACGCTGGCCGCCGTCTCGGCCGGTGCTGTTTTCATGGGGGCCAATACCTACATCGGCAATGCGCCCAACCTGATGGTCAAGGCCATTGCCGAAGACCGCGGTGTCAAAATGCCCAGCTTCTTTGGCTACATGGCCTGGTCGGGCGCGTTCCTGATCCCGCTGTTCATCGCCATGACATTCATCTGGTTCCGTTAAGGGCATCTTTCATGAGCAAACCCAAGGTTCTCGTCGCGCGCGCCATTTTTCCGTCGGTGCTGGAGCGGCTGTCCCAGCACTTCGACATTGAAACCAACCAGGCCGATGACGTCTGGCCCAAGGAGGAACTGGCGCGGCGGATGTCCGACAAGGTCGGTGCTTTCACCACCAGCAGCGAGCGCATTGACGCTGCCGTGCTGGACGCCTGCCCGCAGCTGAAGATCGTGGCCAACATGGCCGTGGGCTACAACAACTTCGACGTGGACGCGATGTCGGCGCGTGGGGTGCTGGCCACCAACGCGCCCGACGTGCTGACCGAGACCACGGCCGACTTTGGCTTCGCGCTGCTCATGGCTACCGCGCGCCGCGTGACTGAAAGCGAGCGTTACCTGCGTGCCGGCAAATGGACCAAGTGGAACTATGAAATGTTCTCGGGCTCGGACGTGCACGGCGCCACGCTGGGCATCCTGGGCATGGGCCGCATCGGCCAGGGCATTGCCAAACGCGGCGCCCATGGCTTTGGCATGAACGTGGTCTACCACAACCGTTCGCGCCTGTCGCCCGAGCTGGAGGCCGCCTGCAAGGCCCGCTACGTCAGCAAGGAAGAGCTGCTGAAGACTGCAGACCACCTGGTGCTGGTGCTGCCGTACTCCGCATCGTCGCACCATGCCATCGGCGCGGCCGAGCTGGCCCTGATGAAACCCACGGCCAACCTGATCAACATCGCGCGCGGCGGCATTGTGGACGACGCGGCGCTGGCCGCGGCGCTGCGCAGCCGGCAGATCGCCGCGGCGGGTCTGGACGTGTTTGAAGGCGAGCCCACCGTCCACCCCGATCTGCTGACTGTGCCCAATGTGGTCCTGACACCGCACATCGCGAGTGCCAGCGTACCCACCCGCCTGGCCATGGGCAACCTGGCGGCCGACAACCTGATCGGCTACCTGGTCAACGGCAAACCGCTCACGCCGCTGAACCCCGAGATCCTGCAGAAGTAACCGCCGTGGAACTCTGGCTGCTGATTGCGCTGGCGGCGCTGAACCTGGTGCTGCTGGCGGTGCTTTTGCTGCGCAAGCCCGCGGGCAACGACGGCGACGCGGCCCGTGCCGAGCTGCTGGCGGCCAGCGAACGAACCGAGCGCGAGCTGCGGCGCGAAATCAGCGAGTCGTCGCGCGGCGCGCGCCAGGAGCTCACGCACAACCTCGCCACTTTCCAGGAAGCGCTGGTCAAGCAGGGCGCGGAGGCCACGCGCACGCAGAACGCGCAGATTGACGCGTTCGGCCAGCAGCTGGCACTGCTGCAAAAGACGCTGTCAGACACCCTGACGCTGCAGCTGCAAGGTCTGAGCGAATCCAACGCGCGGCGACTGGGCGAGGTCCGCGCCACGCTGGAAACCCAGCTGGTGCAGATGCAGCAGACCAATGCCGCCAAGCTTGACGAGATGCGCAAGACGGTGGACGAAAAGCTTCAGACCACGCTGGAAACCCGTCTGGGCGAAAGCTTCAAGCAGGTGGCGGACCGGCTGGAACAGGTGCACAAGGGTCTGGGCGAAATGCAGTCGCTCGCGCAGGGCGTGGGCGACCTGCAGCGCGTGCTGACCAACGTCAAGACGCGCGGCATGTTTGGCGAAGTGCAGTTGGAGGCCTTGCTGGAGCAGGTGCTGACGAACGAGCAGTACGGCCGCCAGGTGGAAACACGGCCCCACAGCAACCAGCGTGTGGATTTCGCGGTGCGCTTTCCGGGGCGCAGCAGCGACGGCGTGCCGGTGTGGCTGCCGATTGACGCGAAGTTTCCGCGCGAAGACTATGAGCGCCTGCTGGAGGCGCACGACCGCGCCGACGCTGCGGGCGTGGAACTGGCCGCCAAGGCGCTGGAAGCGCGCATCCGGCTGGAGGCCAAGACCATTGCCGCCAGCTACCTGGCGCCGCCGCACACCACCGACTTCGCCATCCTGTTCCTGCCGATCGAAAGCCTGTACGCCGAGGTGTTGCGCCGCCCGGGGCTGATGGACAGCCTGCAGCGCGACTTTCGCGTCACGCTGGCCGGGCCCACGACCTTGCTGGCCATGCTCAACAGCCTGCACATGGGCTTTCGCACGCTGGCGCTGGAGCAGCAGGCGTCGCAGGTCTGGAAGGTGCTCGGCGCCGTCAAGACGGAATTTGACCGCTATGGCAAATGGGTCGAGACGGTGCAGGAGCAGGTGCGCAAGGCGTCCGTCACGCTGGAGAACGCGGCCACACGCTCCAACCAGATGCGCCGTGCGCTGAAGGTGGTGGAAGCCCTGCCCGAGGGTGAAGCGCAGGCTCTGCTGCCGCCGGCCGATGAAGGTGACGCTTGAGCGGTGAGCTGGCCCGGCTGATTGCGGGCCATGTGTTCCTGCACGCCTGCATGGCCGGCATGCGCATGGCGGCGCCCCTGCTGGCCCTGCGCGATGGCTACAGCGAGGCGGCGGTGGGCGTGCTGCTGGCGCTGTTTGCGCTGACGCAGGTTTTCCTGGCGCTTCCCGCGGGCCGCTACGCCGACCGCCACGGGCTCAAGCGCCCGGTGGCTTTCAGTGTGATGGTGGCTGCGCTCGGTGCCGCCATTGCGGTGGCATTCCCGATCTTCCCCGTGTTGTGCCTGAGCGCGCTTCTGACGGGGGGCGCCACCGGCGCGGCGTCGATCGCGTTGCAGCGGCACGTGGGCCGCGCGGCGCAGAACCCGACGCAGCTCAAGCAGGTGTTTTCATGGCTGGCCATCGGGCCCGCCGTCTCCAACTTCCTGGGGCCGTTCGCCGCGGGCCTGATGATCGACCACGCAGGCTTTCGCTATGCCTTCCTCTTGATGGCGCTGCTGCCGTTGGCGACCTGGTTCTGGGTGCGGCGCACGCACGAGCTGCCGCCGGTGATCCGTGCCGTGGGCGACAAACCCGGCCGCGCCTGGGACCTGGCGCGTGAGCCCATGTTCCGCCGCCTGCTGATCATCAACTGGATCCTGGCGTCGTGCTGGGACGTCCATACCTTTGTGGTGCCGGTGCTGGGCCATGAGCGCGGCTTGAGCGCATCGGTGATCGGCTCCATCCTGGGCGCGTTTGCCATTGCGGCGGCGCTCATCCGGGTGGTGCTGCCGCTGATTGCCGAGCGCGTGAGCGAGGCGGCCGTCATTGCGACGGCCATGGTGGTCACGGCCGTGCTGTTCGGCGCCTACCCCTTGCTGCATTCGCCGCTGGTCATGGGTGCGTGCTCGGTGTTGCTGGGGCTGGCATTGGGGTCAGTCCAGCCGATGGTCATGAGCACCCTGCACCAGATCACGCCCGAGGCCCGCCATGGCGAGGCGCTGGGCCTGCGCCTGATGGCCATCAACGCGTCCAGCGTGGTCATGCCCATGCTGTTCGGCCTGACCGGCGCAGTGATCGGGATCTCCGGCGTGTTCTGGTTTGTGGGCGCGGTGGTGGGTGCCGGCGCCCACTCGGCCAGCAAGCTCAGAGCTGGTAAAACGCCTTGATGATGTCCCAGGCGGTCTGCGGGTCGTCGGCAAACTGCAGCAGCTTCAGGTCGTCGGGCGAAATCACGCCTTCGTCGACCAGCAGGTCAAAGTTGATCAGGCGCTTCCAGTAGTCGGTGCCGAACAGCACGATGGGCACGGGCTTGGCCTTGCGCGTCTGCACCAGCGTGATCACTTCGAACAGCTCGTCCAGCGTGCCGAACCCGCCGGGGAAGGCAACCAGCGCCTTGGCGCGCATCATGAAGTGCATCTTGCGCAGCGCGAAGTAGTGGAAGCGGAAATTCAGCGCCGGCGTGATGTACGGGTTGGGCGCTTCTTCCATCGGCAGGGCAATCGTCAGGCCTACGCTGATGCCGTTGCCCTCGTGCGCGCCCTGGTTGGCCGCCTGCATGATGCCGGGGCCGCCGCCGGTGCAGATGAACAGCATGTCGGCCGGGTCCTTGCCGGTGCTGTATTGCGCCACCAGCTTGCCGAAGGCACAGGCTTTCTCGCAGTAGTGGGCATTGCGCGCCAGGCTGCGGGCGCGCCGGATCAGTGCTGCGTCGCCCGTGGCCTCGGCCTGTTCAACCAGCGCGGTGGCCTCGGCCTCGCCGCGAAAGCGCGCGCTGCCGAACACCACGATCGTGTTTTCAATGCCGTGCGCCTGCTGCTCCAGGTCGGGTTTGAGCAGCTCCAGCTGGAAGCGGATGCCGCGCGTTTCCCGGCGCAGCAGGAACTCGGGGTCGGCGAAGGCCAGGCGGCTGGCATCGGGCGTCAGCGATGCGCCGCCGCGCGCATGCGCCTGAAGGGTGGCCCAGGCGTCGGCCAAGCGGGTGTCGTGCAGGTCTTGAGTGGTTTCCATGGGGCCTATTCTGAACTGGTTTGCGTAGTGCGAACTACCCGTGTCAGCGCACAGTTTCTGGGCTATCCTTGCGCGCGGACCGGGATACAAGAGGGGACATGGCCAGAGATTACGCGACGCTGTACCACGTGCTGCTGCAAGGCCGCAGCATGGGCCCGTACGACCGCCGCACCATTGTCGGCATGTGCATCAAGAAGGCGCTGGCCGGCGACACCGAACTGATCGACAGCAATGGCGCCCAGCTGACGGTGGCGGACCTGCTGGCCGAGCGCAGCCCGCAAAACACATTCAACGGCACGCGCAGCGGGTCCTTTTCTTTTTCGGTGGTGCAGGCTACGTTCACGGCAGCCTTGCTGCAGGTCAAGGGCCGGGGCTTTGCCATTCCGGCGTTCAGGGGTGAGGTGGAAGCGCGCGTGCAGGCCGGCATGCTGCGCATCGCTGGCCGCTACCGGCGCGGGCTGCGCTGGCGGGAAGACCGCGTCAAGCTGCCGCTCAAGGGTTTTGTGCACGCGCGCATCGTGGGGTCCCGGGTGGACCTGTGGCTGCGCCCGGAAGGCGCTGCGCCCTCGGCCGCCTTGCAGCAGCTGTCGCTGGAGCTCTTCAGCGCGGAGGCTGCGGGCGCGCTGGTGGAGTGGATGCCTGTGGCCACGCCTCCGCCGTCCGGCCTGGCGTCACTGGGCGGCTCGGCGCGAGACGCCGGTTACCTGGTATGGATTGCCGTGATCGGCGTTGCCACCGTGGTGGCCCTGGTCGGGCTTGTGCTGGCGCTGCGGGTTTTCTAGCAAAGCGCGGCCAGCCAGGCCAGCAGCGGCGCGCGGGCTGCGCCCAGGTTCTTGTAGTGCAGCACCGCGGGCGTCATGGAGGCCAGCGCTTCGTGCAGGCGCCGGGCCTGCTGCGGCGTCTGCACCGCCTGCACCAGTGGCTGGAGCATCACGCGGATGGTGAAGACCACCTGCGGATGACCTGGCACAGGCAGGAACGTCTGCCGCTCTGCCCTCAGGAAGCAGCCTGCGGCGAATTCGCCGGGTTCCTGCGTGCCGGGCCACGGCGCGCGCGGTCGCCGCAGGGGGTGCTGGTCATAGCAGTCGCTGGGCGTGAGCGTCCAGACAAAGCGCTCCCAGTGCCCGCCGCCGGCCAGCAGGCGGGTCAGTGCCGGCAGGGTGGCTGCCAGGGCCGCGCCGTCTGCCACCGGCGCGTGAATCGCGGCCAGTGACAGGCCCAGCTTGGCCTCGGGCGCCCAGTGCGATGGAACGCACACACACATCCAGGGGATCGTGGCACTGGCGGTATCCAGCACGGCAAAGTCCTCTTCAAACGCCAGTTCAGGCAGGCCATCCACCGAGCCTATCGCCGCCAGGGCCGGCGCCGGGTCGAACCCCGGAACGCTCAGCTGCGATATGCCCGCGCGGTGCACGCGCAGCTTTTCTGCGTACAGCCGGCCCTGTGGGTCCAGCGGCGTGACGTGCAGTGCGCCTGGCGCCATGCGCTGCAGGCCCGGCTGCATGCGAAACGGCACGGCAATCTTGCACAAGTCGAAATCCATGGTGCCAAGTGTCCAATGAAAAAGGGCTCCTTGCGGAGCCCTTTGTGTAGCGTTTGCGGCTGCAGACTCAGACGCGCTTGCGGTATTCACCGGTGCGGGTGTCGATTTCAATGCGGTCACCCTGACCGACGAACAGCGGCACCGGCACTTCAAAGCCGGTGGCGATCTTGGCGGGCTTGAGCACCTTGCCGGACGTGTCGCCCTTGACGGCGGGTTCGGTCCAGGTGATTTCGCGCTCGACGCTGGTGGGCAGCTCGACCGAGATGGCCTTGCCGTCATAGAACACCACTTCCAGGGCCATGCCGTCTTCCAGGTAGTTCAATGCGTCGCCCATGTTCTCGGCTTCGACTTCGTACTGGTTGTAGTCGGCGTCCATGCAGACGTACATCGGGTCGGCGAAGTAGGAGTAGGTGCACTCCTTCTTGTCCAGGATGATCTGGTCCATCTTGTCGTCGGCCTTGAACACGACTTCGGTGCCGAAGTTGGCAATCAGGCTCTTGAGCTTCATGCGCACGGTGGCGGAGTTGCGCCCGCCGCGGCTGTATTCGGTCTTGAGGACGACCATCGGGTCCTTGCCATGCATGATCACGTTGCCGGCGCGGATTTCTTGAGCGATTTTCATGTCAGTCTTGAGGTTGGGCCGCGCAACAGTCGGGACAATGCGTTTTGCGGCAGGGGTTGCGGGTTGCCGGAGCGGCAAACTTCGCAAAGCCTTGAATTTTAACGTTTTTTGGCGACGAAGCCGGCAAGGGCGGCTGCCAGGTCGTCCTGCGCCAGCAAACCATCCCGAAAAGCCGTTGCGCACGCCTGCCATGCGGGACCGTCCATCGGTGGCAGCGGGCCGTGGTCCATGCCATTCCATGCGCGCATGAACCGCGCCCAACCGGGTGGGGCGCCCAGCGTTTGCAGGAAAGCCTGCAGCTTGGCTTCATGGGCGCCGTCGTCCTGCGGATAGATGTGCCAGGCGAATGGCCGGCCAGCCCACAGGGCACGCACCAGGGAGTCCTCGCCGCGCACAAAGTTGAAGTCGCAGGCCCACAGCAACTCGTCAAACTGCGTCTGGTCCATGAGCGGCAGCCAATGCACCGTCAGCGCACCGGTTGCAGGCCGCTGTTGCAGTGCGGCACGCGTGGCCGCGGCGGCGCGGCCCGCCGTCACCAGCAGCTGCGTGGGCTGGCCAGCCTGCGCCAGCTGGTGCAAAAGGTCTGCCAGGGCGGGCGGCTCATAGCAGAACAGCGAGACCCGTCGTGCCCCTGCGGGCAGGCCGTGGCGCGCGGCCCAGGCCTCCCGGTCAAATGCGGCCTGGCGCCGGGCCAGGTCGGGTTCGCGCAGCAAACCACCGGTGCGTGGGTTGAAACCAGGGTAGAAGAAGTGCTTGACCAGGCCGGCACCGGGACCGTGCGACACGGGCGACGGCAAGCCATGGGCGCGTTCCACATAGGGTTCAGCCGACAGGTATTCGAGGTTGATCCAGCGGGGCAGGGGCGCTGCGTGGCGATGTGTGCGCGCAAAGGCTTCCACGAAAGCCGGCGGCGGGTCGCATCCGAAGGCCTCGACCAGCACCTCTCCCGCAGGGGGCCACATGGTCCGGTCGTTCCAGGTCTGCACGGCCACGCCGGGTGCGCCACCTGGCGCCATCCAGCGCAGGGCGGCGGGATCGTCAACCCACAGGCGCACCGATTCGCCGCGTGCGCCCAGGTTGGCCGCCAGCCGCCAGCACACGCCGATGTCGCCGTGGTTGTCGATGACCTTGCAGAAGATGTCCCAGAGCATGAAGCGATTGTCCACTGCCACAATACGCACCATGTCCGAGGTCCATTCCGAACAACTGCTGGCCGAGGTGGCCGCCTTGCCTGCCATGCCGGGTGTGTACCGCTATTTCGACGCCGATGGCGGCGTGCTGTACGTGGGCAAGGCACGCGACCTGAAAAAGCGGGTGTCCAGCTACTTCCAGAAAAACCATGGCGGCACACGCATTGGCCATATGGTGGGCAAGATCGCGCGCATGGAAACCACCGTGGTGCGCTCCGAGGCCGAGGCGCTGCTGCTTGAAAACAACCTGATCAAGACGCTCAACCCGCGCTACAACATCCTGTTTCGCGATGACAAGAGCTACCCGTACCTCAAGCTGGTCACCCACGACTTTCCGCGCGTGGCGTACTACCGCGGCGCGGTGGACCGCAAGCACAGGTACTTTGGCCCTTACCCCAGCGCATGGGCCGTGAAGGAATCGATCCAGCTGCTGCAGAAGGTTTTTCGCCTGCGCACCTGCGAAGACACGGTGTTCAACAACCGTACGCGGCCCTGTCTGCTGTATCAGATCAAGCGCTGCTCTGGGCCGTGCGTGAACCATATCGCGCCCGATGACTATGCACGCGACGTGCAGAACGCCGAGGCCTTCCTGAACGGCGAAACCCAGGCGCTGCTGGACGCGCTGGAGCAGCGCATGATGGACCACGCGCAGCGCCTGGAATTCGAGCAGGCGGCGGAGCTGCGCAACCAGATGACGGCGCTGTCGCGGGTGCTGCACCAGCAGTCGGTGGATACGGCGTCGGACAAGGATGTGGACATCCTGGCGGTCAAGGTGCAGGGCGGCAAGGCCTGTGTGAACCTCGCGATGGTGCGCGGCGGCCGGCACCTGGGCGACCGGCCTTACTTCCCGGCGCACGTGGAAGACGCTGCCGCCTTGCAGGGGCTCGCGGACGAAGACAGCGACGGCGGTGCCGCTGAAGGCGGCGCAGCCATGCCTGTGGAGGTGCAGGTGCTGGAGGCCTTCATTGCGCAGCACTACATCGGCGTACCGGTACCGCCGGCACTCATCACCAGCGCGCCGGTCAGCAAGCCTTTGGTCGACGCGCTGTGCGCGCAAAGCGGCGTGCGCGTGAGCGCCGTGCACAACCCGCGCGAGCAGCGCCGTCTCTGGCTGGAAATGGCCGAAAAAAACGCCGGGCTGCAACTGGCGCGGTTGCTGGCCGAGGAAGGCTCGCAGCAGGCGCGCACCCGGGCGCTGGTGGATGCGCTGGACCTGGCGCCGGACAACCTGGATACATTCCGCATCGAATGTTTCGACATCTCCCACACGGCGGGCGAGGCGACGCAGGCATCCTGTGTCGTGTTCCATGGCCACAAGATGCAAAGCAGTGAATACCGTCGTTACAACATCGAAGGCATCACACCAGGTGATGATTACGCCGCGATGCGCCAGGTGCTGACGCGCCGCTACAGCAAGCTGGCCGAAGCGGGCCGCGACCCGGCCAATGCCACGCCCCCCACGGGCAGCAAGCTGGCGCGCATGCCAGACCTGGTGCTGGTGGACGGCGGCAAGGGCCAGGTCAGCATGGCCCGCGAAGTGTTTGCCGAACTGGGGCTGGATCTGGGCATGATCGTGGGGGTTGAAAAAGGCGAGGGCCGGAAGGTGGGTCTGGAGGAGCTGGTGTTTGCTGACGGCCGCGACAAGGTGTACCTTGGCAAGGATTCGGCGGCGTTGATGCTGGTGGCGCAGATCCGCGACGAGGCTCACCGCTTTGCGATCACTGGCATGCGGGCCAAGCGTGCGCGCGTGCGCACCGGCAGCAGCAAGCTGGAGGAAATTCCCGGTGTTGGCGCCAAGCGCCGCGCGAGGCTGCTGCAGCGCTTTGGCGGTATCCGGGGTGTGGCCGCCGCGGGGGTGGATGACATCGCCACCGTGGACGGCATTTCAAAAGAACTGGCAGAGGAGATTTATCGTGCGCTTCACTGAAACTACACGCCTGGGGTTGGCCGGGCTGCTGGCCGTGCTCGCCGGTTGCACCAGTCGGCCGTTGCCTTCCGATGCGCCGCCGCCCGCTGCCGGCCCGGCCCCCGCAGTACCCATGCCCGCCCCGGCAGCGCCTGTGGCGCGCGCGCCCGTGCCCGCAACCGCCCCTGCGGCACAGGCACCCGCGCGCAGCTGGGACGAGTACAAGGTGCGCGCCGCGCGGCGCATCATGCAGACCAGCGCGGGTGAAACCTTCACCGGCCCCATCCCCGAGCGGCTGCAATCCATCCCTGTGGTGCAGGTGGAGCTCAACCGCGACGGTTCGGTCCGCAATGTGACCGTCCTGCGCGTGCCCAAGTTCTCGCCGCAGACGCTGCAGATGGCCATGAATGCCGTGCGCCGCGCGGGCCCGTTTGAGCCCGTGGGCCACCTGCCGCGGCCCTGGCAATACAGTGAAACCTTCCTCTACAACGACGACCTGAAATTCCAGATCCGTTCGCTGGCTGAAGTGCAATAGCAGCCAACACAGCGCGGTGGCCCCGCGCCGTGCCAGAATCGGGGCATGTTCTTCACCATTCCCACGCTGCTGACCTGGACGCGCATCGTCGCCATTCCGCTCATCGTGGGGGTGTTCTACATCTGGCCCGACCGCACGGTCAGCAACCTGATCGCCACCGTGATGTTCGTGGTGTTCGCGTTGACTGACTGGCTGGACGGCTACCTGGCGCGCAAGCTGAACCAGACCTCTTCATTCGGCGCCTTCCTGGACCCGGTGGCCGACAAGTTCCTTGTCTGCGCCTCGTTGCTGGTGCTGGTGCACCTGAACCGCGCGGGTGTGTTCGTGGCGCTCATCATCATCGGCCGTGAAATTGCGATCTCGGCTCTGCGTGAATGGATGGCACAGATCGGCGCGTCCAAGAGCGTGGCCGTGCACATGCTGGGCAAAGTCAAGACAACGGTGCAAATGGTCGCGATCCCGTTCCTGCTGTATGACGGGCGCCTGTTCGGCTTTATCGACACGGGCGTGTGGGGCACCTGGCTGATCTGGATCGCGGCCATCCTGACCGTCTGGTCCATGGTGTATTACCTGCAAAAAGCCTTGCCTGAAATCCGGGCCAAGGCCAAATGAATCCCGCCTCCCGCGACGGCGCCCTGACCCGGGCGATGCCTGTCGTGTTCGTGCTGATCTGGAGCACCGGCTTCATCGTGGCGCGCTACGGCATGCCGCATGCGCCGCCGATGAAGTTCCTGGCGATGCGCTACCTGCTGTCGGTGATGTGCTTTGCCGTCTGGGCCTGGCTGGCCCGCGCAGCGCTGCCGTCCCCGCGCGCGCAATGGGGCCACCTGGCCGTCACCGGTGTGCTGATGCATGCGGGCTACCTGGGCGGCGTGTGGGCCGCTGTCAAGTTGGGCATGGGTGCCGGGTTGGTCGCCTTGCTGGTGGGCCTGCAGCCGGTATTAACGGCGGTATGGGTGTCGTCGCAGGGTGGGCGCGTCACGCAGCGTCAGTGGGGTGGCCTGGCGCTGGGGTTCGCCGGCCTGGCGCTGGTGGTGTGGCAAAAGCTGGGCCTGGGCGAGATCCACGCGCTGAACCTCGCACTTGCCGGCCTGGCGCTGGTGAGCATCACCGTGGGCACGCTGTACCAGAAGCGCTTCGTCCAGCCGTGCGACGTGCGCTCGGCCAGTCTGGTGCAACTGGGCGCGGCATTGGCCGTGACCTTGCCGCTGGCGCTGCTGGAGGGCGAGCCGATGCGCTGGAACGCGGAGCTGGCCGGCGCCATGGCCTGGTCGGTGCTCGCATTGACGCTGGGCGGCAGCTCGCTGCTGTACCTCTTGATCCAGCGCGGCGCGGCCACGGCAGTGACCAGCCTGTTGTATCTCGTGCCGCCTTGCACCGCACTGATGGCCTGGGCACTGTTCAATGAGCCCATCACGGCCATGACGGTGGCCGGCATGGCGCTCACCGCGTTCGGCGTGAGCCTGGTGGTGCGCTCCGCGAGATAGCCTTCCAGGGTTCGGTGCGGAATTGCTCCGCCAGGAAGTCCACCAGCAGCCGGATGCGCCGCGGCACCTGCGGCCTGAAGGGCGCGAGCCAGTGGATGTCCGCGTCCACCATGGCCCAGGCCGGCAGAACCCGCACCAGGCGGCCCGACGCCAGCTCGGGTGCAATGTCCCACAGGCTGCGCAGCATGATGCCCCGGCCCGCCAGGCACCAGTCGCGCACGACCTCGCCCGAGTTGCTGGACAGCGGGCCGCTGACCAGCACGCGTGACGCAGCCTTGTCACGCTCCTTTTGCAGCTGCCAGGTGTCAAAGCGCTGGCCGGGTGCACCGTTTTCCCGCACGACCAGGCAGGCGTGCTGCGCCAGGTCCAGCAGATCGGCGGGCGTACCGTGGTCGCGCAGGTAGCTGGGTGCCGCAGCCAGCACCCGCTGGTTGCGGGCCAGCCGCCGCGACACCCATTGGGTCGCGGGGCGGTCCTGCACGGACCACAGCCACACCGAGCCGTCAAATCCCTGCGCGCCCAGCTCGGGCAACTGTTCCGTCAGCTGCAGCTGGACGCAAAGGCGCGGGTATTTTTGCTGAAAGGCAGCCAGGGCAGGGGCCAGCCACAGCCTGCCGAATCCAAAGGTGGAGACCAGGCGGATCACGCCTGCGGGCTCGGTCTGTCGTTCCTGCAGTTCGGCCTCCAGATCCTGGAAGCCCCGCAGCAGGTGCTGTGCGCGCTCGCAGATCGCATCGCCTTCACCCGTGGCGCTGACGCGGCGGGTGGTGCGCTGGAACAGCCGCACACCCAGGCGGGACTCCAGCGCCGCCAGCCGCTTCGTGACGGCCGGCGCGGCCAGGCCCAGGCTGGCCGCCGCTGCGGCCAGGCTGCCGTGGTCACGAATCGCAAGCACCAGTTCGAGATCGGCGCGATCCAGAATAATTGCCTTTTTGGAAATAAATGATTGCCCGATTATTGCTTGATGCAAGTTGGCAGGCAACCGACAATCAACACCATGCTGGAAACCTTTGAACCCTTCGACCTGGTGCAAGGCGGTGTCACGCTGCACGGCCGACGGGGTGGGCAGGGCGAACCGCTGCTGTTGCTGCACGGCCATCCGCAAACGCATGCGATGTGGCACCGTGTGGCGCCCGCGCTGGCGCAGCATTTCAGCATTGTGATGATGGACCTGCGCGGCTATGGCGACTCCGGCCGGCCCAGCGGCGGCGAGGCCCATGCCAACTACACCAAGCGCCTGATGGCGCAGGATGCCATGGCTGTCATGGCCCACCACGGGCACCGGCGCTTCCGGGTGCTGGCGCATGACCGTGGGGCGCGCGTGGCGCACAGGCTGGCGGCGGACCACGCCGGCGCGGTGCAGCAGCTCATGCTGCTGGACATTGCGCCCACGCTCGCGATGTACGAGAACACGCGGCAGGGCTTCGCCCGTGCCTACTGGCACTGGTTCTTCCTGATCCAGCCGCCGCCGTTGCCCGAGGCGCTGATCGAATCCGACCCGGTGCGTTACCTGCGCAGCGTCATGGGCCGGCGGCATGCCGGGCTGGCTGCATTTGCGCCGCAGGCGCTGGCAGAGTACGAGCGCTGCATCCAGATACCCGGATCGGCCGTGGCCATTTGCGAGGACTACCGCGCCAGCGCCGGCCCGGACCTGGACCATGATCGCGCCGACCGCGCGGCGGGGCGGCAGCTGCCCATGCCGCTGCGCGTTCTGTGGGGCGAGCACGGCGCGGTGGGCCAATGCTTTGACGTGCTGGCGCTGTGGCGTGCCTGCGCACAGCACGTGACTGGCCGCGCGGTGCCCTGCGGCCACTACATTGCCGAGGAAGCGCCCGAGCTGCTGGTCAGTGAGGCCCTCTCATTTTTTGAACGTTGACAACCAAGGAAAACACCATGAGCAGGAAACGCATCGCAGTCATCGCCGGCGACGGTATCGGCAAGGAAGTCATGCCCGAAGGCGTGCGCGTGATGGAGGCGGCCGCGACGAAGTTCGGCATCGACCTGCAGTTCGACCATTTCGATTTTGGCAGCTGGGACTACTGTGAAAAGCACGGCAGCTACCTGCCCGCTGACTGGAAGGACCGCATCGGTGGCCATGACGCGATCTTCTTTGGCGCCGTGGGCTGGCCCGACAAGATTGCCGATCACGTGTCGCTGTGGCAGTCGCTGCTGCTGTTTCGCCGTGAGTTCGACCAGTACATCAACCTGCGCCCCGCGCGCCTGATGCCCGGCATCGTTGCGCCGGTGGTGCGCCGTGACGGCAGCGCCCGCGCGCCTGGCGAGATCGACATGTACATCGTGCGGGAGAACACCGAGGGCGAATACTCCAGCATCGGCGGGCGCATGTACCCGGGCACCGAGCGTGAGATCGTCGTGCAGGAAACAGTGATGTCGCGCATCGGCGTGGACCGGGTGCTGAAGTTTGCGTTCGAGCTGGCGCAGTCGCGGCCCAAAAAGCACCTGACCAGCGCAACCAAATCCAACGGGATCTCCATCACCATGCCGTACTGGGACGAGCGCGTGGCCGAGATGGCCAAGGCCTATCCCGGCGTGCGTCAGGACAAGTTCCACATCGACATCCTCACTGCGCACTTTGTGCAGCGCCCGGACTTCTTTGACGTGGTGGTGGCGAGCAATCTTTTTGGTGACATCCTGAGCGACCTCGGACCGGCGTGCACGGGCACCATCGGCATCGCACCGAGCGCCAACCTCAACCCTGAGGGCAAGTTCCCGTCGCTGTTCGAGCCGGTGCACGGCTCGGCGCCGGACATCGCCGGCAAGAACATCGCCAACCCGATCGGCCAGATCTGGTGTGGCGCCATGATGCTCGAGTTCCTGGGCCACAAGGACGCGCACGACGCCGTGCTGCGCGCCATCGAGAAAGTGCTTGATCCCCAAAGCGGTGCACCCCGTACCGCGGACATCGGCGGCACCGCGGGTACCAGTGACCTGGGCCGCGCAATTGCTTCTGCGTTGTAACGATTCGCCGCCCATCGGCGGGCGTTGCATGAAGCGTGAAAAATTTGTGCAAAGCGCACAACCACGCCCGCCGCAAGCGCACCGGCAGCGCGCCAAAAGGGACTAGAATCCGCCTCCGCGCTGTTGTAAAGCTGCTTGCCGTATTGACATGGTCTGGGACCGTGGCTTTAATGACATTCAGCAGTGCACACTGCAAACGCCGTCTCCCGCACACTTGCCTTTCACGCGCCCCAGGCGCGCGCAAGAGTGGGGAGACAAAAATTTTTTGAAGAGACATACCAGATCAACTCTTTTCTCTTTCGAGGGGTCCCTTGTGAACAAAACCGAACTGATTGAGCACATCGCAAAGCATGCCGACATTTCCAAAGCCGCGGCGACCCGTGCGCTTGAATCAACGATTGGCGCGGTAAAGACCACGCTCAAAAAAGGCGGCTCGGTTTCGCTGGTCGGTTTTGGCACCTTTGCGGTGGGCAAGCGGGCCGCCCGCAGCGGCCGCAACCCCCGCACTGGCGCTACGATTAAAATCAAGGCAGCCAAGGTTCCGAAGTTCCGTCCGGGCAAGGCGCTGAAAGACGCCTTGAACTGACACCGTTTCAGGTGGGGTGCTTAGCTCAGCGGGTAGAGCGGCGCCCTTACAAGGCGTAGGTCGGCGGTTCGATCCCGTCAGCACCCACCACCACGACAAGGCGAACAGGTTGTTCGCCTTTTTGTTTTTAATCCTCTGAGAGTCAGCGATGTTTGATTTCGTCCGCAAGCACACCAAGATCATGATGGCCGTGATGTTCCTGCTCATCATTCCGTCGTTTGTGCTGTTCGGGCTTGATGGCTACAGCCAGATGCAGGAAAAGGGCGTGGCCGTTGCCCGTGTGGACGGCCGCGACATCACCCAGGCCGAATGGGACGCCGCCCACAAGATCGAGGTGGATCGCCTGCGCGAGACCATGCCGTCGCTGGACCCCAAGCTGCTCGATTCACCCGAGGCGCGTTATTCCACGCTGGAGCGCATGGTGCGTGACCGGGTGCTGGCTGCCACGGCGGCCCGGGCCAACCTCACCACCAGCGACCAGCGTCTGGCGCAGGAACTGCAGGCCAACGAGACGATTGCCTCGCTGCGCGGGCCCGACGGCAAACTCGACATGGATCGCTACCGCCAGCTGGTGGGTGCCCAGGGCATGACGCCCGAGATGTTTGAAAACGACGTGCGCAATGACGTCTCGCGCAGGCAGGTCATGGCGGGTGTCGCTGGCACCGGCTTTGCGACAGCCGTGCAGGCCGACGTGTCGCTGAACGCATTCTTTGAAAAGCGTGAAGTCCAGATAGCACGGTTTGCCACCACGGACTACGCATCGCGCATCAACCCCACCGATGCCGAGATTGAAACCTTCTACAAGGACAATCCTGCACTGTTCCAGGCGCCCGAGCAGGCCAATATTGAGTACCTCGTGCTGGACCTGGACACCGTGCGAAAGTCCATCACGGTCAATGAGGCCGACCTCAAGACCTACTACGAACAGAACGCCGCGCGCCTGGCCGGCCAGGAAGAGCGGCGCGCCAGCCATATCCTGATCACCGCGCCCAAGAGCGCACCGGCGGCCGACCGCGACAAGGCCCGCGCCCGGGCGCAGGAGCTGCTGGCCGCGGCGCGCAAATCGCCCGAAAGTTTTGCGGAACTGGCAAAGAAGAACTCGCAGGATCCAGGCTCGGCCGCGGGCGGCGGTGATCTTGATTTTTTTGCGCGTGGCGCGATGGTCAAGCCGTTTGAGGACGCGGCCTTCAGCATGAAAAAGGGTGACATCAGCGACGTGGTGGAGTCCGAGTTCGGCTTTCACATCATCAAGCTGACCGACATCAAGGCTGCCCGGCAGCGCAGCTTTGAAGACATGCGAGCCGATCTGGAGGCAGACCTGAAGAAGCAGCAGGCCCAGCGCAAGTTCTCCGAGACCGCGGAGGCGTTCACCAATGGCGTGTATGAGCAGGCCGACAACCTGAAGGCAACCGCCGACCGCCTCAAGCTGGACCTGCGCACGGCCAGCGGCGTCACGCGCCAGCCGGCGCCTGGTACCACGGGTGTTCTGGCCAATGCCAAGTTCCTGAACACGCTGTTCTCACCGGATTCGATCGAGAAAAAGCGCAATACCGAGGCCGTGGAGACGGCGTCCAACCAGCTTGTTTCCGGGCGCATCACCCAGTACACCCCGGCGCGCACGCTGCCGTTGGCTGAAGTCAGGGAGCAGGCCCGCCAGCGCCTGGTGGCGCAGCAGGGTGCCGCCCTGGCCAGGAAAGAGGGCGCACAGAAGCTCGAAGCCTGGAAGGCGGCCCCCGATACCGCGGTCATGCTGCCGCCCCTGGCCCTGTCGCGTGAAAGTGCGCAGCAGGTGCCGTCGCAGGTCATCGATGCTGCGCTGCGGCTGGACGCAGGCACTTTGCCGGCCTTTGCGGGCGTGGACCTGGGCAACCAGGGCTATGTGGTGGTCAAGGTTCTGAAGGTCCTGCCCCGCGATGCGGCCAATGAAGCCACGGCACGCCAGGACCGCACGCAGTATGCGCAGTGGTGGACGGCCGCCGAGACCCTGGCGTACTACAACCTGCTCAAGGAGCAGGTCAAGGCGCAGATCAAGGTGCCCAAGCCGGCGCCCAGGCTGAGCAACGAATCACGACCGCTGCAAACACAGTAAACACGCGGCTATAATGGCGGGCTACGGTGGCTGTAGCTCAGTTGGTAGAGTCCAGGATTGTGATTCCTGTTGTCGTGGGTTCGAGCCCCATCAGCCACCCCAAAAATTGAAGCCTCCATGCAAAGAGCCCGCAACAGCGGGCTCTTTTTTTGCCTTTCGGCCGGCAGGCCGGGGCAACCTAGTTGGTCATGACCAGCTTGCCCATCACCCCGCGCGAGCCCATGTGGGTATAGGCTGCCTTGAGCTGCGCCATGGGCATGGTCCGGTCAATGACGGGCTTGATCCTGCTGGCCGCATACCACTGGGCCAGCTCACCCATCATCGCGGCGTTGGCCTTGGGCTCGCGCCGTGCAAAGTCGCCCCAGAACACGCCCACGATGGACGCGCCCTTGAGCAATGCCAGGTTCAGCGGCAGCGAGGGAATGGGCCCCGACGCAAAGCCCACCACCAGGTAGCGGCCGCGCCAGGCAATGGAGCGGAACGCCGCCTCGGCAAAGTCGCCGCCCACCGGGTCGTAGATCACGTCCGGGCCCTTGCCATCGGTGGCGGCCTTGACGGCTTCACGGAAGGCGTTGGGCAGGGCGTGCGTGGTGTAGTTGATGGTGGCGTCGGCGCCGATGGATGCGCACAGCGCGCATTTTTCGTCGGTGGATGCAGCGGCAATCACGCGGGCGCCCACGGCCTTGGCGATCTGGATGGCTGATGTACCCACGCCGCCGGCCGCGCCCAGCACCAGCACCGTGTCGCCGGCCTTGAGCTGCGCACGGTCCACCAGAGCGTGGTACGAGGTGGCGTAGATCATGATGAAGGCGGCAGCGTCCACATGCGGGAAGCCCTCGGGAAGGGGCATGCACAGCGCGGCCGGCGCAATGGTGTGCGTGCCGAACCCGCCGGTACCCGACAGGCAGGCCACGCTTTGGCCCGCCTTCAGATGGGTGACGCCGTCGCCCACCGCCTGGATGACGCCCGCGTACTCCGACCCCGGCACGAAAGGCAGGGCCGGCTTCATCTGGTATTTGTTCTGCACGATCAGCAGGTCGGGGAAGTTCAGGCTGGCGGCCTTGATTTCGATCAGCACCTCGCCGGCCTTGGGGGCCGGGGTGGGCAGTTCCTTCCAGGTGAGCGCGTCAACGCCGACGGGGTTTTCGCAAAGCCATGCGTGCATTCCGGGTTCTCCATCAAATCCGACAGCGCATCATAGGAGTGCCGCGGGCGGCGCAATGTCTCTGCCGTGACGCCTACAATCTTTGCAACTGCTCACGCCATGAAAATCCTTATTTCAAACGACGATGGTTACCAGGCGCCGGGCATCGTCGCCCTGCACGACGCCCTGAAGGACATTGCCGACGTGGAAGTCGTCGCGCCCGAACACAACAACAGCGCCAAGTCCAACGCGCTCACTCTGCATTCGCCGCTGTACGTGCACCAGGCGCCCAATGGTTTTCGCTACATCAACGGCACGCCCGCCGACTGCGTGCACATTGCGCTCACCGGCCTGCTGGACTACCGCCCCGACCTGATCGTCAGCGGCATCAACAATGGCGCCAACATGGGCGACGACACGATTTACTCGGGCACCGTCGGCGCCGCCATGGAGGGCTACCTGTTCGGCATCCCTGCCATTGCGTTCTCGCAGACGGACAAGGGCTGGAAGCACATTGACGCTGCCGCGCGCACGGCGCGCGAGCTGGTGCAGCAGCTCAGCCGCCAGGACCTGGTGGGCGCCGCGCCCTGGCTGCTGAACGTCAACATACCCAGCCTGCCGTTTGAAAGCATCAAGCCCCTGAAGGTCTGCCGCCTGGGCCGCCGCCACGCAGCGGAGAAGGTCATCGCCCAGGACAGCCCGCGCGGCGAGACCATGTACTGGATCGGAAGCGCCGGCGCAGCCAAGGACGATGCCGAGGGGACGGACTTTCATGCGACCACGCAGGGCCATGTGTCGCTCACGCCGCTGAAGGTGGACCTGACCGACCATGACGGCTTGCGGTACTGGGCGCAGACCGCGCAGCGCCTGGCGGCGCCGGCCGGGGAAGCCGCATGACGGCACGCCGACCCGGCTTTCCCGCGCGGCTGGACCAGACCGCCGGGGCAGCACCCTCAGTGCGCAAGGTCGCAGGCCCCGCGGGCCGAGCGCCCGCCGCGGCGCCCGTGCGGCCCCGGGGGGTGGGCCTGGACTCCGGCGCGGTGCGCGCGCGGATGGTGCAAAAGCTCGCAGGGCAGGGCGTGAGCGACGCCCGGGTGCTCGCCGCCATGGGCAGCATTGAGCGCCACCGATTCGTGGACAGTGCGCTGGTCAACCAGGCCTATGAAGACACCAGCCTGCCGATTGGCCTGGGCCAGACGATTTCAAAGCCCAATGTCGTGGCGCGCATGGCCGAGCTGCTGATGGGTGCCGCGCGCGGGCCCGACGGCAAGCTGGGCCGTGTGCTGGAGATCGGCACGGGCTGCGGCTACCAGGCCGCAGTGCTGAGCCTGCTGGCGATCGAGGTGTACAGCATCGAGCGCCTGCGCGGCCTGCATGACAAGGCGCGCGACAACCTGCGTGCATTCCGCCTGGCCAATGTGCACCTGCTGTTTGGTGACGGCATGGCCGGCTATGCCAAGGGCGCGCCCTATGCCGGCATCATTGCGGCGGCTGGCGGGGAGGCCGTGCCGCAGGCCTGGATTGACCAGCTGGCCGTGGGTGGGCGCATCATCGCGCCCATGGTGACGGGCACGGGGCAACAGGCTTTGGTCTTGCTGGAGAAAACGCCCACGAAGTTGCAACAAACTGTGCTTGAGGCGGTTCACTTTGTCCCCCTAAAATCGGGCATCGCTTGAAGGGAAACAACAAGATGGTCGAGTCGTTGAACCGGGCCCGCAATGTCGTGCTCATGGGGCTGGTGGTTGCCGCCATGGTGGGCTGCGCTTCCAGTTCCCGCACGCCCGCACCGGTCGAAGACCGTGGCGCAGGTACGGCCCGGCCGGCCGCCGTCGCCGTCGAGCCGGCTGCGGCGCCGGCCAAGGTACTGCCCGGTGCCGAAAACGCCGGCAAGCCGGGTTACTACACCGTCAAGCCCGGCGATACGCTGGTGCGCATCGCTTTGGAGAACGGGCAGAACTGGCGCGATGTGGTGCGCTGGAACGCTCTGGAGAACCCCAACGTCATAGAAGTCGGCCAGGTGTTGCGCGTGGTGCCGCCCGTGGCGGTTGCAGCCGCACCTGAAACCGGCGTGGTTGTGCGGCCCATTCCATCGGCCACGGTAACTGCTGGTGCAGGCACGCCCACCCAGGCGGCCAGTGCGCCGCGCCCGGCTGCTTCGGCACCGGCGCCAGCGGTTGCCGCCGCCGGTGAAGATGACGTGTCCTGGGCATGGCCTGTGAACGGCACCTTGATTGCGGGCTATGACGAGGTCAAGAACAAGGGGCTGGACATCGGCGGCAAAGCCGGTGACGCCGTGGTGGCTGCCGCCGACGGGCGCGTGGTCTATGCCGGCGCAGGCCTGCGCGGTTACGGCAACCTGATCATCCTCAAGCACAACAACACTTACCTGTCGGCCTATGCCCACAACCAGACGCTGCTGGTCAAGGAGGACCAGTCGGTGCGCAAGGGCCAGAAGATTGCCGAGATGGGCAACAGCGATGCGGACCGCGTCAAGCTGCATTTTGAAATCCGTCGCCAGGGCAAGCCGGTGGACCCGGCCAAGTACCTGCCAGCCAGGTAGCGGGCATGAAAAAGCGCAACGGACACGGCAAGACAGCAGTTCCGGGCGCGCTTGAGGGTGTGGGTGCGGGTGGCGTGGACGGTGACGCGCCCGCGGCTGATAGCGGTGTCAGGGAGCCCCTGGCGGATGTGGCGGGTGAATCCAGCGACACACTCACCCTGTACCTGCGCGACGTGCGACGCACCGCGCTTTTCACTGCCGAGCAGGAGCACGAGGTCGCCACGCGCGCCCGTGCGGGCGACTTTGCCGCGCGCCAGTCCATGATCGAGCACAACCTGCGGCTGGTGGTCAGCATTGCCAAGGGTTACCTGGGCCGCGGCGTGCCGCTGGCGGACCTGATCGAAGAGGGCAACCTGGGCCTGATGCACGCCACGGGCAAGTTTGAGCCGGAGCGTGGCTTTCGGTTTTCCACCTATGCCACCTGGTGGATACGCCAGGCGGTGGAGCGCGCCGTGATGAACCAGGGCCGGGTGATCCGCCTGCCGGTGCACGTCGTACGCGAACTGCAGCAGGTGCTGCGGGCCCGGCGCACGCTGGAGAACGACCCCGCCTTCGCCGAGCGCCGCAAGGGCCTGGAAGGCGAGGGTGTGCGCGTGGAAGACGTGGCCGCGCTGCTGGGCCGCGACGTGCAGGAGGTGGCCGACCTGCTGGCCCTGGCCGAGACGCCGCGCTCGCTTGATGCGCAGATGGACCGCTCTGACGACGACCACACGCTGGGCGACAGCCTGGCCGGTCCGGATGCGCAGGACCCCACCGGGATCACGCACAGCCACGAGGTGGAGCGCCTGCTGGACAACTGGATCGACGCGCTGTCATCGCGCGAAAAGGAAGTGCTGGAAGGCCGCTTCGGCCTGCACGACCGCGAACCCGAGACGCTGGAAGTTCTGAGCGACCGGTTGGGTCTGACGCGCGAGCGCGTGCGCCAGATCCAGAACGAGGCACTGCTCAAGCTCAAGCGCAACATGGTGCGAAACGGGATCGACAAGCAGGCGCTGCTGTAGCATCCGACCCCATGAGCGCAGCGCAGAACCGCTTCAAGCAAGCGAGAGCCCCCTCGGGGGGCAGGCCGGCAACGCCGGACGTGGGGGCCACATGAGCTGGCCCGTACTTGTTTTTGACATCGAATCCATCCCCGATGTGGCCGGCCTGCGGGCCATGCGCGACGACCCCGCTGACGCGACCGACGGGCAGGTGTTTGCGGCCTGGGCGCAGGAGCGCAAGGACAAGGGGCAGAGCGATTTTGTGCCGCTGCACCTGCAGCGCATCCTGGTCATCAGCTGCGTGTTCCGCAACGCCGAGGGGCTGCGCGTGCATTCGTTTGTGGACCGAGACGGCGCCAGCGAAGGCAAGGTCATCCAGACCTTTTTCAACACCATCGAAAAGCATGTCCCGCAGCTGGTGAGCTGGAATGGCGGGGGCTTTGATCTGCCCGTGCTGAACTACCGTGGCCTCAAGCATGGCGTGGTGGCCGACAAGTATTGGGACCTGGGCGACGACGATCGTGAATTCAAGTGGAACAACTACATCAGCCGCTACCACATGCGCCACCTGGACCTGATGGACCTGCTGGCCATGTACCAGCCGCGCGGCGCCGCGCCGCTGGATGCCATGGCCAGGCTGTGTGGCTTTCCGGGCAAGCTGGGCATGGATGGCTCGCAGGTGTACCCGGCCTACCTGGACGGCAAGCTCGATGAGATCCGTCGCTACTGCGAAACCGACGTCATGAACACCTACCTGTTGTACTGCCGCTTCCAGAAGATGCGCGGCGGCCTGACAGAAAAGGAATACGACCTGGAGATCGCCGTGGTCAAGGACAGCCTGGGCAACCTGGCGCCCACCGAGGCGCATTGGCAGGAATACCTGGCGGCCTGGGGCTGATCATCCGCCCGGGTTCAATATCTCGTCGTAACCCCGGCCCTTGAATTCCAGCAGATCCAGCCCGTGGCCGAACGGGTCCGCCAGGCTGGCCATGCGGCCCCAGCGCCGGTCCTGGATCGGACGCTCAAGCTTTGCACCGGCGGCTACCAGGCGGGCGGTGGCTGCGTCAATATCGGTCACCACAAAGTCCAGGTGTACCGGCGTCCAGTGGCGTTCGTAGCTGCGCCGCTGCGCGTGGGCGTCGCCCAGCGGGGGCGTACCGGCCGCGTTGGCCAGCAGGTCGATGGGGCTGGTGCCGCCCAGCAGTTCGGCCCAGTCGTTGCCCAGGCGCCGGCCGGGCCGCAGGCCCAGCCCGGCGGTGAAGAACGCGATGCCACGGTCCAGGTTGTCAACGTCGATGCAGATGCGTATGTCCATGCGGGCCTCCAGTCGAGGCAGGCAGTATGGCACCTGAGACAATCGGGAAATGACAGCAGAGATTGAGAACAACGCCACCCTGCCCGAGGGCTGGCTGCATGTGGACGCGCTTGACATGGACGCGCAGGGTGTGGCCCGCAAGCCCGACGGCAAGGTGGTGTTCATTGAGGGCGCCCTGCCGTTTGAACTGGTGACGGCCAACGTCAACCGCAAGAAGAACAATTGGGAACAGGCGACGCTCACGGCGATTCACCGTGAATCGTCGCAGCGCGTGCAGCCAGGTTGCCCGCACTTTGGCCTGCACGCGGGCGCCTGCGGCGGCTGCAAGATGCAGCACCTGCATGTAGGCGCCCAGGTGGCCGTGAAGCAGCGTGTGCTGGAGGACAACCTCTGGCACCTGGGCAAGGTCAAGGCCGGCAACGTCCTGCGCCCCATTGAGGGGCCAGCCTGGGGTTACCGCTACCGGGCGCGCCTGTCTGTGCGGCATGTGCACAAGAAGGGCGTGGTCCTGGTCGGCTTTCACGAGCGCAAGAGCCGCTATGTCGCGGACATGGCTGTGTGCCCCGTGCTGCCGCCGCACGTGAGCGCCATGCTGGTGCCGCTGCGCGCGCTGATTGCGTCGCTGGAGGCCATCGAGACCTGCCCGCAAATCGAGCTGGCCTGTGGTGACGACGTGACGGCCCTGGTGCTTCGTCATCTGGAGCCCCTGAGCACAGGCGACCTGCAAAAGCTGCGCGCGTTTGCCGCAGCGCACGCCGGGGTGCAATGGTGGCTGCAACCCAAGGGGCCGGACACAGTCAAGCTGCTGGACGATACCGGCCCGCAGCTGGCTTACGCGCTGCCCGCCTTTGGCATCAGCATGCCATTCAAGCCCACCGATTTCACCCAGGTCAACCCGCACATCAACCGGGTGCTGGTCTCGCGCGCGCTGCGCTTGCTGGACGTGCAGCGCAGCGAGCGCGTGATCGACTGGTTCTGTGGCCTGGGCAACTTCACCCTGCCGCTGGCCACCCAGGCACGCGAGGTGCTGGGCATTGAGGGCAGCGAGGCACTGGTGACGCGTTCACGCGACAACTACGCGCGCAACCAGGCGCAGCGCGGCGGCCTGGCCCCCACGCATTTTGTGGCCCGCAACCTGTTCGAGATCACCCCGGCGATGCTGGTGGCCGACGGCACCGCCGACCGCTGGCTGGTGGACCCGCCGCGCGAGGGCGCGTTTGCGTTGGCCAAGGCGCTCGCGGACCTGCACCAGGGCCGCATTGGCGCGCCTGAGGCACCGCCTTTGCCTGAAGGGGCCGCGAACTGGGCGCCACCCCGGCGCATCGTCTACGTCAGCTGCAACCCGGCCACGCTGGCGCGTGATGCGGGCTTGCTGGTGCACCAGGCGGGCTACACCTGCACCGCGGCAGGGGTGGTGAACATGTTTCCCCACACGGCGCATGTGGAGAGCATCGCGGTGTTTGACCTGGAAAACTAAAAAGGACAAGGGGGCCATCGGCCCCCTTGTTTTCGCCTTGGGCGTAGCCGCCCTCGCAGCGTCCAATCAGTCGTTGCTGCCGCCCGTCAGTCCCAGCAGCGCCAGCAGGCTCTGGAACACGTTGAAGATGCTCAGGTACAGGGCCAGCGTGGCGCTGATGTAGTTGGTCTCACCGCCGTCAATGATGCGCTTGAGGTCGTACAGCATGAAAGCGCTGAAGATGCCGATGGCCATCACGCTGATCACCATCATGCCCACGGTGGAGCCGACGAACACGTTGATGATGCCGCCGATCATGATCGCCAGGGCGCCCACGAACAGCCACTTGCCCATGCCCGACAGGTCGCGCTTGATCACGCTGGCCAGGCTGGCCATCACGAAAAACACGCCCGCGGTGCCGGCAAACGCCGTCATGATGAGTTCAGAGCCGTTCTTGAAGCCCAGCACCATCGCAATCATGCGCGACAGCATCAGCCCCATGAAGAACGTGAACGCCAGCAGCACCGGCACGCCGGCGGCGGAGTTCTTGGTCTTCTCGATCGCGAACATGAAGCCGAAGGCGCCGGCCAGGAACACGATCAGGCCCACGCCGCCCGTCAGGCCGCGCGTGATGCCGGTGGCCACGCCGATCCAGGCGCCCAGCACGGTGGGCAGCAGGCTCAGGGCCAGCAGCCAGTAGGTATTGCGCAGCACCTTGTTGCGCTGCGCGGTGGTGGAGACGGCATAGCCGTAGTCAATGGTCTGGTCGTTCATGTGGATGACTCCTTTCGTTTCCTGCGGAGCGCAGATGGGCGCATTCTAGGTGGATTCAAGCCCCCGCTGGGCAATAGCCGTACAGCCGTTATGCTTGAGCCCATGAAAACCAAATCCATCCTTGAAGCATCCGACATTAAAGCCATCGGCGCCGCCGCTGAAGCCGAAGCCGTCAAGAACAACTGGGCCGTAACCATCGCCATCGTGGACGACGGCGGCCACCTGCTGTGGCTGCAGCGCCTGGACGGCGCGGCGCCCATCTCGGCCCATATTGCACCGGCCAAGGCCCACACGGCCGCCGTGGGCCGGCGCGAAAGCAAGGTCTACGAAGACATGATCAACGGCGGGCGGGTGTCGTTCCTGAGTGCACCGGACCTCAAGGGCCTGCTCGAAGGCGGCGTGCCCATCGTCAAGGACGGTCAGGTGCTGGGCGCCGTGGGTGTCAGCGGGGTGAAATCCACTGAGGACGCCCAGATCGCCCGGGCGGGCATCGCCGCCATCGGCCTTTAAACAGCAGAGCCATCGGGAAAAAAAGCCTGGCTACCTGGGCGCAAGCCCGTTGGCTGGCAAAAAACGACCTTGGAGACTGGAAGCCTCGGGTCGCCCCACGATGAAACTTACTTGGTCAGGATCAGCTTGCCCAGCTTGGTGGACTGCAGGCGGTAAATCGCGCCGTTGTGGTTGATCTCGACCGCCTTGCCGCCTTGCAGCAGGGCGGTGCTGGGCAGTTGCCGGCAGGGCCCTTCAAACGCCTGCTCGGTGGCGCTGCTGGCCGCGTCGCCACGTGGCAGTTCAGCGGGTACGCTGGGGGTGAGATGGTGGACCATGGTGCTGTCGAACTCCTGATGCAAATGATAATGATTCGCAATCATAAATGCAAGTCATTCTCAAAAAAATTGGGAGTTCATTTGTGCCCGGCGGTTACTGGCCGGCCTGCGGCTCTGTAATGAAGCCGATCTTGCGCAGCCCCGCCTGCTGGGCAGCCGCCATGGCCTGGGCCACCTTTTCGTAGCGCACAGCCTTGTCGCCGCGGATGTGCAGCTCCGGTTGCGGGTTTTTGGCGGCTTCCGTCTTGAGCAGGCTTGTCAGGTCCTGGTCGGCCACCCTGTTTTCATTCCAGTAATAGCTGCCGGCCGCGTCAACGCTCAGGCGGATCGTCTCGGGCTTGGTGTCCTGCGGCTGGTTGGTCGCGCGCGGCAGGTCGATGTTGACCGCGTGCTTCATGACCGGCACGGTGATGATGAAGATGATGAGCAGCACCAGCATGACGTCCACCAGCGGCGTCATGTTGATCTCGTTCATCACGTCATCGGTGTCGTCCTGGGTTCCGAAAGCCATGGTGCTTACGCCTTCTTCATGGGGACGACGCGCCCGGGACCGTTGGCCGACACACGCGCACCGGTCACGAAGTACGCATGCAGGTCATGAGCAAAGCGGTTGAGCTTGGCCAGCACACTTTTGTTGCCGCGCACCAGTGCGTTGTAGCCCAGCACAGCGGGGATCGCCACCGCCAGGCCCAGCGCCGTCATGATCAGCGCCTCGCCGATGGGGCCTGCCACCTTGTCGATCGTGGCCTGGCCGGCCACGCCGATGGCCATCAGCGCGTGGTAGATGCCCCAGACGGTGCCGAACAGGCCCACGAACGGGGCGGTGGAGCCCACCGACGCCAGCACGGCCAGGCCGGACTGCAGTTTGGCGGTGGATTCGTCAATGCTGTTGCGCAGGCTGCGGGTGATCCAGTCGCTCGCGTCCAGGCTGTCGTGCAGCTGCGGCCTGGCGCTGCCGTCCTTGTGCAGGATGTGGGCCGCGGCGTCGCGGCCTTGCACGGCCAGCAGGTGAAACGGGTTGGCCGGGTCCGTGCCCAGCTTGTGCATGCCCTCGGCAAAGTCGGCAGAGTGCCAAAAGCTTTCGGTTGCCTTGGACTGGGCGCTGAATTTGCGCAGATCCAGCGCCTTGGTGAGGATCACGATCCATGAGGCCAGCGACATGCCCAGCAGCAGGAGAAACACGCCCTTGGTCACCAGATCACCCTGGTTCCAGACGTTGAGAAGGCCGAATTGCGATTCCATGACTTGATTTACTCCAGAACAAAATTGATGGGTACGTTGAACCACATGGCCTCGGCCACGCCGCCGCGCTTGCCGGGCACATAGCGCCAGCGTTGCACGGTGGAAAGGGCAGCCTGGTCCAGCCGGTCATAGCCGCTGGACTGGCGGATCTCGGCGCGCTGCGCCGTGCCGTCCACGCCGATCAGCACGCGCACGATGACCTTGCCCTGTTCGCCCAGGCGTTTGCTGATGGCGGGGTAGGCCGGCTTGGGGTTTTGCAGGTAGTCGGCGTCGCTGGAGGGCAGCTCGACCTTGGGCGGGGGCGGCGGCGCCACCGGCGCGGCGGCCACGGGCGCAGCCACCGGTGGGGCCGGCGGCTGCGGTGCGCTCACGCCGGTGGGCGCATTGGGTGCGGGCGTCGGGTCGGCGATGGCGACCGGCATGGGCGGCGGGGGCAGGACCTCGGCCTTCCTGATGACGGGCTGCTTGACCGGCACGGGGGCCTTGGGCACTGGCGGCGGCGGCTCGACCTTGGGTTGGGGTGGCTCGATGAACTCCGCAATGATCTCGGCAGGGACGATGACCTCCACCGCGCGGCGCAGCAGGCCGCTTTGCAGCGCCCACAGGGCGGCCACGTGGAACAGCACCACGCTGACGGCGATGAGGGCGTTGCGGTTCACTGGGGGCGCGGGAAGGGGACGGTCGAGCGTGGTCATAGTTTAGAGGGGCTGCCGCCGCAGCGGCAAAGGCGCCGGAGGCGCCGCAGTACCTGCGCAGGTGCCTATTTGCGAAAGATCCACCAGGCCGAACCAACGACCAGGATCAGGCTGCCGCCGAGACTTGTGAGGAGTTCCATGCCCTGCTTTCCGTGATGGCGCTGGCGAGCTGGATGGCCGCGACCGGCTGGGTCGCGCTGCACTGGGCAACGACATCACGTGCACAGCCCTCGCAGCGGCCACACTGGGTGGCTACGCCGAGCTCGAACTGGATATCGTCAAAACCCATGCCCGCCCGCACATGGCGGGCGATGTCGCGATCGGAAACTCGGTGGCAGACGCAGACAATCATGGCGGGCGGCAGGCAGGTTTGGCTTGCTGTTGATGATGCAGCGATTATAAATGCGAATCCGTCGCATTTGCAATAACTATGGCGGCAGTAATGTCAGCGGGTGCAACACAGCCGCACAGGGCCTGGGCCATTTCGTATTCATCGCGCAGCAGCCGCAGCACATGCGCAGTCCCCACGGCCCCCGCATTGGCCAGGCCCCAGATACAGGGTCGGCCCACCAGCACCGCGCGCGCGCCCAGCGCCAGCGCCTTGAGCACGTCAGTGCCGCGGCGAATGCCGCCGTCCACCAGCAGGGGCAACGTGCTGCCCACCGCGTCGGCGATGCGGGGCAGGGCCCAGGCGGTGCTGACGGTGGTGTCCAGCGTGCGCCCGCCATGGTTGGACACGATCAGTCCGGCCACGCCAAGCGTTGCAGCCTGGCGCGCGTCGTCGGGGTGCATCACGCCCTTGAGCAGCACCGGCAGGCGGGTGATGCCCAGCAGCCATTGCACATCGGCCCAGGTGGGGGCGGTGTCCAGCAGCGACGCAGCGGGCGGTGCGCCTTCCAGATGGACGGCGCTGATGCCCGGCGGCAGGCGAAAGCCCGCGCGCCGCTCGCGGTCGCGTACGCCCTGCACGGGGGCGTCCACGGTCAGCACCAGCGCCTGGCAGCCCGCCGCCTGCGCCCGCTGAACCAGCTGTTGTGTGAATCCGCGGTCGGCCTGCAGGTACAGCTGGAACCACAGCGGCCCGGCTTCCGGGTAGGCGGCAAAGGCTTGCGCGACGGCTTCCAGCGGCTGGCTGGCCTGGGTACTGAGCACCAGGCCGGCGGCCTGCGCGGCGGCGGCATGCGCCATGGCAATTTCACCGTCGGCATGCGCCATGCGCTGCCACGCCATGGGGGCCACCAGCAGCGGGTGTGCCAGCGTGCGGCCCAGCAGTTCCACCCGGGTATGGAAGCCGGCCAGCGGCTGAAGCACGCGCGGCAACAGGCTCAGGCGGTCCCAGGCGTTGCGGTTGGCGCGCAGCGTGATTTCGTCGGCCGCCGCGCCGCTGAAGTAGGCCCAGGCGTTGTCGTCCAGCCGCTGGCGCGCATGCGCTTCGTGGTCGGCCAGCGTGGCCAGGCCCGCAGGCAGGGCCTCGACCGCTGGCGTCATGTGTCCGCCCACTGGCGCAGCAGGTTGTGGTACGTGCCGGTCAGCGTGGTGGTGGCGGCGCTGTCGCCATGCTGCTGGCGCAGCTGCATCAGGGCCATGTCCATGTCGTGCAGCAGTCGGCGCTGCTCGTCGCTGCGCACCATGCTTTCAACCCAGAAAAAGCAGGCCACGCGCGCGCCGCGCGTGACCGGCAGCACCTGGTGCACGCTGGTGCCCGGGTACAGCACGGCGTGGCCGGCCGGCAGCTTGACCTGCTGCGTGCCAAAGGTGTCGCGGATGACGAGTTCGCCGCCGTCGTACTCGTGCGGCTCCGACAGGAACACCGTGCACGAGATGTCGGTGCGCACGCGCTGCCCGCTCTCGGTGAAGCGGATGGCGTTGTCCACATGGTCACCGTAGTGGTTGGCCGCGCCGCTGTAGCGGTTGAATCGCGGCGTGAACACCTTGCGCGGAAGCGCCGCGCTCAGGAACAGCGGCTGGCGGTCCAGCCCGCGCAGCACCATCGCGCGCACGCTGCGCGCCGCCTCGCAGTCGTGCGGCAGTTGTTCGTTGTGCTTGACGCGCGCGGCCTGGTCGCCGGCGCTGGCGCGTCCGTCGCCCCAGGGCGCAGCGTCCAGCAATGCACGGGCCCGCCGCACCTCGTCGGTGCTCAGGATGTCGGGTATGGCGAGGAGCATGGCGTCGGCTTTGCTCGTGGGTGGATGGGCAGGGCGGTTAAAACTTCGCGGTCAGCGCCACCTGAAACTGGCGGCCCGCACCCGGAATATAGTGCCCGCGGTACAGCGACTCACCATACAGCTTGTCGGTGATGTTGGTCAGGTTGGCCTTGACGATGAAGCGGTCGCTGATGGCGTATTCGGCCATCAGGTCGGCGGTGGTGAAGGCCGGGGCTTCCCACGACGGGGCGGTCACGTCAGGTGCCGATTGCGCGCTGCGGAAGTTCAGCCCGCCGCCCACGCGCCACTGGGGCGTGAGCTGGTAGGTCGTCCATACCGTGCCGCTGTGCTTGGGGCTCAGGCCGGGGCGGTCACCCGCGCGGTTGCCCACGGTGGTGGCGGTAGACGCGGCGACGTCCACCTTGGCCACCGGCATCCACATGTAGGAGCCATACACCTCCCATTTCGGCGTCAGGCGGCCCGACACGTCGATCTCGAAGCCGGCGGTGTGCCGCTTGCCGGACAGCAGCAGGCGCGTGGCGGCGGTGTCGGGGTCGGTGTTGCGCTCGTTCTTCTTGGTGGCGTGAAAGATCGCCAGGCGGGTGGAAAAGCGTTTGTCGGCGGAATCCAGCTTGGCGCCGAATTCAATGTTCTGGCTCTGCTCGGGGTCGGTGTTGGCCGACAGCGCGTTGTACGAATACGTGTCGCCCGAGGTGTTGAACGAGGTGCCGTACGAGAAGTGGTACGAATGCAGCGCGTTGGGCTGGTACAGCACGCCAAAGCGTTTGCTCAACTCCGAAATCTTCTGCTCGTAGCGGGCCGTGACGGCGCCGGTGGCCGGCGTGGTGGTGGCGTAGTTGCCGCGCATGCTGTCCCAGCGCAGGCCGCCCAGCAGCTTCCAGGCTGGCGCGATCTGCACCAGGTCCTGCACATACGCGCCGATCGCGCGCGACTCGAAGTTGTTGGCCGGGCGCAGCACGCGCGCGCCTTCATTGAGGGACGCGCCGTCGTCGGGCGTGCCTGCCAGGGTCGTAGGCTTGGCAGGGTTTGCGCCAACGACCCCATAAACGGTCTTTTCCTCGCGCGAGAAGTCCACACCGGTCACCAGCTCATGTTTGTAGCCGAGCGCCTCAAACTTGTTCGTGAAATCGCTTTGCCACTGCAGCGTGTTCACGTCCTGCACCTTGAGCTGGGTGCCGCGGGTGAACACGGTGTTGGGGCCGAAGTTGGACAGGTCCACGGCCTGGCCGCCGGGCTGCAGTGCGGCCGCGGCAAAGCGCACGGTGCCCGCGCGCTGGTCACGCTTGAAGGTACCGGTGCGCAGCTGCGTCTTGAGCTCGCTGTCGTGGCTGAAGCGGTGCGTGTGGGCCAGGCTGGCGATGGTGGCCTGGCCGGCGTTGTAGTCGCTGGCCATGCCGTAGTAGGCGTCGGGTGACAGGCTGCCGATCAGCGTGTTGGCTGCTGTGGTATCGGTCGCACGCGGCTTGATCCACGGCAGGCCGTAGTTCATGCCGTTGTTGTTGTCCAGGTGGTAGAGGCTGGCCGAGAACTCATTGGCCGTGCCGATGCCAAAGCGGTAGGCGGCGGCAATGCCCTTCTTGTCGATGCTGCTGCCCGAGCCGTTGTTGTCGGCCCTGGTGGCCATGGCGTTCAGGCGCAGCGCTGCGTTCTCGCCAGTGATCAGGTTGAAGTCACCGGTGATGCGGCCGTACTTGTGCGTGCCCAGTGTGGTGGTCACTTCATGCTCGTTGATCAGGCGCGGCTGCTTGCTGACCTGGTTGACAGCGCCACCGGTGGAACCACGGCCGAACAGCATGGACGCGGAGCCGCGCAGCACCTCGATGCGGTCGTTGTTGAAGGTGTCGCGGTCATAAAAGGCCGGGTCGCGCATGCCGTCCATGAAGATGTCGCCCGTGCCGGCCAGCGAGAAGCCGCGCAGTCGGATGTCTTCCTCGCCGCCTTCGGCCGCCAGGAAGGTGATGCCGGCGGTATTGCGCAGCACGTCCTTCACGGTGTCCAGGTTGCGGTCATCGATCAGCTTTTCAGTCACCACGGTGACGGACTGCGGAATGTCGCGCAGCGCCTGGTTGCCCTTGCCGATGGTGGTGGTGGTCGCGCGGATGGCGTCCTTGCCCTGCGGCGCTTCGGCCTGCTCGCGCACTGTCACGGGGGACAGCGTGCGGCTCTCGGCCGCGGGTGTGGAGGGTGCGGTTTGCGCCCAGCTGCCTACCGAGGCAGCCAGCATCAACGCACCCAGCGGCAGCAGGGTGGGGGTGCTGGAAGCAGAAGGAAACGATGCGCGAACTTCGCGCGACAGGGCAGTGGTGGTGTGACGCGCGCGCGCGCCGGCTTTTTTCTTTGCCATGAAGGCCTCCAGTGAATTGCCCGCGTGTGCGGGCGCCATTGCTTGAGGGAGGCTGGCTGGAAGGGGCGCTGATCACCGATCAGACCCGGCGAACTGGCTTGCCGATGAGAATCGTTCGCAAGTATATTGTAAATGCGAATCTATCTCATCAGCGTTTTTAGATTCGTTGCAAGGGTGCAACGGAGCGGTTCAACGCTCAGCGAACGCGCGCTCCACCACAAAATGCGCCGCGTGCTGCATGTTGCCTTCGGTGAAGCCCTGCTCTTCGAGCATGTGCTTCAAGTCCTTGAGCATCGCAGGGCTGCCGCAGATCATGAAGCGGTCGCTGTCCAGCGAGGGCACGGGCAGGCCCAGGTCGCTGTACAGCTTGCCGGATGCCATCAGTTCGGTGATGCGGCCTTCATTGCGGAATTTTTCGCGCGTGACGGTGGGGTAGTACAGCAGCTGGTTCTTCACTAGATCGCCCAGGTATTCATGCTCGTGCAGTTCGTGCTCGAACATCTGGCGGTAGGCCAGCTCAGCCTGCGTGCGGCAGCCGTGCACGATCACCACCTTTTCAAACCGCTCGTAAGTTTCAGGGTCCTTGATGAGCGACAGGAAGGGCGCCAGGCCCGTGCCGGTGGCCAGCAGCCACAGCACCTTGCCGGGCAGCAGGTTCTGCAGCAGCAGCGTGCCGGTGGGCTTGCGCCCGACGATCAGCTCGTCGCCCGGCTGCAGGTGCTGCAGGCGTGAGGTGAGCGGGCCCTCGGGCACCTTGATGCTGAAGAACTCAAGCGTCTCCTCGTGGTTGGCGCTGGCGATGCTGTAGGCGCGCAGCAGCGGCTTGCCGTTGACGGGCAGGCCGATCATGGTGAACTGGCCGTTGATGAACCGGAAGCCGGTATCGCGGGTGGTGGTGAAGCTGAACAGCTGGTCCGTCCAGTGGTGAACGGTCAGGACTTTTTCGGATTGAAAGGCACTCATGGGCGTGATTTTCGCTGAAGGCTTATGCACTTTCGGTCTGTAGGCTTGCGCTGCTGGTTATGAAGCTCCCACCAAGAAAAAAGCCGGCCCCGCGGCCGGCTTGTGGCGCTGGGCGCCCGCTCAGCTCACATCGCCCATCTGGCTTTGCAGGTAGTTCTGCAGGCCTACCTTGGCCAGCAGGTCGATCTGCGTTTCCAGGAAATCGATGTGCTCTTCGGTGTCGTCCAGGATGCCTTGCAGCAAGTCGCGGCTCACGTAGTCGCGCACACTTTCGCAATGGGCGATACCGTCCTTGATGGTTGCCTGCGCGCCCATTTCGCTCTTCAGGTCGCAGGCCAGGATTTCCGGCACGTCCTCGCCGACCAGCAGCTTGCCCAGGTCCTGCAGGTTGGGCAGGCCGTCCAGCATGAAGATGCGGTCCATCAGCTTGTCGGCGTGTTTCATCTCGCCGATGGACTCCTCGTATTCCTTCTTTGCGAGCTTGTCCAGGCCCCAGTGCTTGTACATGCGGTAGTGCAGGAAGTACTGGTTGATGGCCGTCAGCTCGTTCTTGAGCTGGGCCTGCAGGTGTTCTATGACTTTGGCGTCACCTTTCATGGGGGCTCCCGACAGTGGTTTGAGTGAAACCATTGTCGGGGATTTTCAGACTCATGCGGGCACCGCGCTGCGGATCAGGTGGTCAAACGCGCCCAGCGCGGCCTTGGCCCCGTCACCGGCGGCGATGATGATCTGCTTGAACGGCGTGGTGGTGGCGTCACCCGCGGCGAATACGCCGGGCAGCGATGTCGCGCCCCTGTCATCGACCACGATCTCGCCGTGCTTTGACAGTTCCACCGTGCCCTTGAGCCAGTCGGTGTTGGGCACCAGCCCGATCTGCACGAACACGCCTTCCAGGTCAACCCGCGTTTCCTCGCCCGAGGTCCGGTCCTTGTAGCGCAAGCCGTTGACCTTCTGGTCGCCGGTGATCTCGGTGGTCTGCGCGTTGGTGACAACCGTGACATTGGGCAGGCTGCGCAGCTTGCGTTGCAGCACCTCGTCGGCACGCAGCTTGGTGTCGTATTCAATCAGCGTGACCTGGCCCACGATGCCGGCCAGGTCAATCGCGGCTTCCACGCCCGAGTTGCCGCCGCCGATCACCGCCACGCGCTTGCCCTTGAACAGCGGTCCGTCACAGTGCGGGCAGTAGGCCACGCCCTTGTTCTTGAACTCGGCCTCGCCCGGCACGTTGATGTTGCGCCAGCGCGCGCCGGTGGACAGGATGACCGACCTGGCCTTGAGCGACGCGCCGCTTTCCAGGTCCACGCGGATCAGGCCGTCGTCCTGCACCAGGCCCTTGGCCCGCTGCAGGTTCATGATGTCCACGTCGTAGTGGCGCACGTGTTCCTCCAGCGCCAGTGCAAATTTGGGGCCTTCGGTTTCCTTGATGGAGATGAAGTTCTCGATGCCCAGCGTGTCCAGCACCTGGCCTCCGAAACGCTCGGACGCTATGCCGGTGCGGATGCCCTTGCGCGCCGCGTACACGGCCGCAGCGGCGCCCGCGGGGCCGCCCCCGACGATCAGCACGTCAAACGCTTCCTTGGCGTTGAGTTTCTCGGCGTCGCGCTTCGCAGCGCCGGTATCGACCTTGGCGATGATCTCTTCGAGCGACATGCGGCCCGAGCCGAACATGGTGCCGTTCAGGAACACGGTGGGCACGCCCATGATCTGGCGCTGCTCGATCTCGTCCTGGAAGATGCCGCCCTCAATCATGGTGGTCTTGATGCGCGGGTTCTGCACGGCCATCAGGTTCAGCGCCTGGACCACGTCGGGGCAGTTGTGGCAGGTCAGCGATACATAGACCTCGAATTCGAGGTCAGCGTCCAGCGCCTTGATCTGGTCCAGAAGGGCTTGTTCGACCTTGGGCGGGTAGCCGCCGACCTGCAGCAGCGCCAGTACCAGCGAGGTGAATTCATGGCCCATAGGCAGGCCGGCAAAGCGCGGGCCATGGTTCTCGCCGGGTCGGTTGACGGCGAACGACGGCGTGCGGTGCGGCCCGCCGGTGGATTCGGTGACGGTGATGAGTCTGGAGGATTCCGCGATGTCTTTCAGCAGCGCACGCATCTCGGCCGAAGCCGGCGTGTCATCCAGCGACGCAGTGATTTCGACGGGCTGCGAAATGCGTTCGAGGTACGAGGCAAGTTGGGCTTTGAGGTTGGTGTCGAGCATGAAGAAATCTCCCGAGAACTACGAATAGAAAAAGGGGGGATGCGGCAGAACCGGCTCCGCCGGGCTGCTCGCATCGCCCCCTTGAGGGGGAGGCAGCGCGCAAGCGCTGCTTCGGGGGTGGGTCAGATCTTCCCGACCAGGTCCAGCGACGGGGCGATGGTCTTGGCGCCTTCGTTCCACTTGGCAGGGCAGACTTCGCCCGGGTGGGCGGCGGTGTACTGCGCGGCCTTCAGCTTGCGCAGGGTTTCCTTCACATCGCGGGCGATCTCGTTGGAATGCACTTCCATCGTCTTGATGATGCCGTCGGGGTTCACGATGAAGGTCCCGCGCAGTGCCAGGCCTTCTTCGGCGATGTGCACGTCAAAGGCGTTGGTCAGTGCATGGGTCGGGTCGCCCACCAGCGGGAACTTCGCCTTGCCCACGGCAGGCGAGGTTTCGTGCCAGACCTTGTGCGAGAAGTGCGTGTCGGTGGTCACGATGTAGACCTCGGCGCCCATTTTCTGGAACTCGGCGTAGTTGTCTGCGGCGTCCTCGACTTCGGTCGGGCAGTTGAAGGTGAAGGCGGCCGGCATGAAGATCAGCACGGACCACTTGCCCTTGAGCGTCTCGTTGCTGACGGTGATGAATTTGCCGTTGTGGAACGCCTCGGTCTTGAAAGGCTGGACTTGGGTGTTGATCAGGGACATGTGTATTTCCTCTTTTGGGGATGGTTGAAAAAACGGGCGATGAAGGGAATTTACGCCGCAGTGCAGCATAAATCAAATCAATTGAGATTATTTTAATGATAAGTTTTGACTATCGATTGACCGGGGCAGCTTCCGCAGATGTGCCGGGCATCTGTGCGGCGAAAGGGGGCGGTCAATAGACAAGCCGCTCGGGCTTGATCTCCTGCAGGATGGTCGTGGCGATCTCTTCGATGCTCTTGGTGGTGGTGCTCAGCCAGCGGATGCCGGCGCGGCGCATCATGGCCTCGCCCTCGCTGACCTCCATGCGGCAGTTTTCCAGGCTGGCGTAGCGGCTGTTGGGCCGGCGTTCGTTGCGGATTTCACTCAGGCGCTCAGGCTGGATCGTCAGGCCGAAGATCTTCTTTCGGTGTGGCAGGAGCGCTGCCGGCAGCTGCTGGCGCTCAAAGTCTTCCGGGATCAGCGGGTAGTTGGCGGCCTTCAACCCATATTGCATGGCCAGGTACAGCGAGGTGGGCGTCTTGCCGCTGCGGCTCACGCCCACCAGTATCACCTCGGCTGACTCCAGGTCCCGGTTGCTCTGGCCGTCGTCGTGCGCCAGGCTGAAATTGATGGCTTCAATCCGGTCGTGGTATTCCTTGCTCTTGCTGACGTCGCTGAAGCGGCCCACGCGGTGGTGCGACTTGATGCCCAGTTCCGTCTCCAGCGGGTGCACAAAGGTGCCAAACATGTCCAGCAGCATGCCCCTGCATCCCTCCTGGATGACCTTGAGCACCTCCATGTTGACCAGCGTGGTGAAGACGATGGGTTTTTTGCCCTCGGTCTCGGCCGTGTGGTTGATCTGGCGCACGGCCTGGTGGGCCTTGTCCACGCTGTCGATGAAGGGCAGGCGCACATGGCGCGGCTTCATCTCAAACTGCGCCAGGATGGCGTTGCCAAATGTCTCGGCCGTGATGCCGGTGCCGTCGGAGATGAAAAAGACAGTGCGGGTATGCATGGGTGACAGGGCGCTTTCTTGTAATGCTTTCAGATTGCTGCAAGCCCGCCAGCCGGTGCCAAGGCCTACAATCCGGGCAATTATCCAATTCCCCACCATGCACCGCCTTCGCCCACAACGACAAGAGCAAAGCTGGACGCCGTGCCATGGGAAAGCGCTGGCCGCACGCGCCGACGCTGCACCGTTTTTAACTTCCGGAGCTTTCCCATGTCTGCACTTTTCAGCCCGACCGCCCTGGTCGTACCGTTTGAAAACCTGAGGATGACCGA
>JBEIPU010000026.1:0-29871 GCA_040376925.1 Caenimonas sp.
GACATGGCCAGCCCCAACATCAACATGCGGGACCCGGCCATCTACCGCATACGCCGCGCCACGCACCACAACACGGGCGACAAATGGTGCATCTACCCCATGTACACCTACGCGCACCCGATAGAGGACGCGCTGGAGAACATCACCCACAGCATCTGCACGCTGGAATTTGAAGACCAGCGCCCGTTTTACGACTGGCTGCTGGACAGGCTGTGCGAAGGCGGCCTGCTGGCCCAACCCCACCCGCACCAATACGAATTTGCGCGGCTGAACCTGACGTATGTGATCACCAGCAAGCGCAAGCTGAAACAGCTGGTGGACGAAGGCCACGTGAGCGGCTGGGACGACCCGCGCATGCCCACCATCGTGGGCCTGCGCCGGCGCGGCTACACGCCCCAGAGCATCCAGCTGTTTGCAGAGCGCATCGGCGTGACCAAGAGCGACAGCTGGATCGACTACAGCACGCTGGAAGGCTGCCTGCGCGACGACCTGGACCCGAAAGCCGCGCGCGCCATGGCCGTGCTGGACCCGGTGAAGCTCATCATCACCAACTGGGATGAGCTGCATGGCGCTGGAACGCTGGACGACTGCAGCGCCCCGGTACACCCCCACGACGCAGAGCGCGGCCGCCGCAGCTTCAAATTTGGCCGCGAGCTCTGGATAGAAAAGACAGACTACGAAGACGTGCCGCCCAAGGGCTACAACCGCTTGTACCCGGGCAACAAGGTCCGCCTGAAATACGGCCACGTCATTGAATGCACAGGCGCCCAGCGCGACGACGCCGGCAACTTGCTGGAAGTGCACGCCACCCTGGTACCCGACACCAAGAGCGGCACGCCGGGCAGCGACGCCATCAAGGTCAAGGGCGTGATCACCTGGGTGGGCGCGGCGGATGCGGTGCCAGCCGAAGTGCGCCTGTACGACCGCCTGTTTGCCGTGCCACAGCCCGACACGGGCGACAAGGATTTTCTGGAAGAGCTGAACCCCGATTCGCTCAAGACCGTGACGGCGTATGTGGAGCCGTCATTGGCCAGCGCGAAGCCGGACGAGAAGTTTCAGTTTGAGCGGCATGGGTATTTTGTGGCGGATATGAAAGACCACCTGTCTCCTCTGAATGGAGGAGAGGGTAAGCCCGTGTTCAACAGGGTGGCGGGGATGAAGGATAGTTGGGGGAAGTAAAAATTCTCAACATCCCCGATCCAGGCCTTCGGCTTATCCGTACAACCAATTTACATGCAAAACAGAATTGCTGAACTCCTTGTAGAGTCTGCAGCGTCCACATCACCAACTGAACGCCACATTTTCCATGTGGCGATCCTCAGATTGTTGTTGCAACACGCATGTGTCTGCTTGGCTGAACTTCTAACGTTTAGAAGAATGAGCCTCGCTGCCGCAACAGAGCGCGCCCCACTACCAATCAGTTCACTACGCGAACCGTCGGATGGCACGCTGGTTGCGACTCTGGGTGAACTACTAGTAGCGGCAGAAAACGATGGCATAGGGGGTATTAGCAAGCGCGTGCTGCGCGGCACTGACGAAGACCGTGCGTGCTGGCGACTTATTGCAAATGACACCAGAACTGTGGATCGCCTCCTTCACACCTTAGTAAGCAGGCGCAACGATGGAGTTGAGGGCCATGGACTGAACGGACTTACAGATGTTGAAGCAGAAGCAGATGCATTGGCACTGATTTCGGAATCACTCACCCCCATCTTGCCAAGAGTAGCGCCAGATGGAAATTCCTTCTTCCTTGAAACTCCTGAACGCACAAGGTATACCGTTCGACTATTGCGTCCCTTCTCGGGAAATCTAATGTGCTACCGAAATATCAAAAGAACAGCACATGGACGATGTGTTGTCAAAGCACAGGTAGAACGTGGACTTTCTCGCAAGGACGATGTTGCGTTCGAAGCAGAAGATCCTTTTGATCCAAGCAAGATAGGCGGAACAAGTCAGCGGTTCGATATCACGCGAACGTATGATGAAAAATGGTCCCCTCTAACCTTGATCCCAAGCAGGCTTACCACAGACTTCACTGGAAGAGATAACGAACTCGCAGATCTAAAAGATTGGTTGGATGACACCGAATCTCGTGCTTGCATGCTCTATGGCGACGGGGGAATAGGAAAAACCACTCTGGCTGTTGAATTTGTTCATCGGATGCTGGACGGGTCTCTTAAATCCAAGTTCAAACCTGAGCTCATTACTTTCTACACTGCAAAAAAAACTCGATGGGGATTAAGTGGTTTAGAAGTTATCAAGACTGCTGAAGTTGGCGTGGCGGATGTAGCCGCACATCTCGCACGATCACTCGAAGGAAAACCACTTGACAGATCGTGGTATGCAAAGGGACCAGACGAACTCATACAGAAGCTCTCGAGTCTGCTGATAGAGGATTGGGGCGTCACAAGAAACTCCCATCTACTCATACTAGATAACACAGAGACGATGGCTTCCAATTCAGAGGAAGTCAAAGAGCTTGCGCGCCAAGTTCGCGAACTTTCCAGAAAAGTTGGGCGTGTGCTTCTCACCTCGCGTCGCAGAGAAGCGATAGAAGCGCATCAAATAGAAATAAAGCCGTTAAGTGATAGCGAATCTGTAAATTTTCTTAGAGCGCGCGCTACAGCACTAAATCGTCGACCAATACTTGACGCAGGCGACAGAACTCTATCCAAATACGCAAAGTCTCTTGGAAACAAGCCGCTAGTCCTAGAGGTTTTTGTTGGCGCGTTAGGAGAGCATGGAATCGGTTTGGAAAATGCATTTCAGCGTGTTCAAAGAATGCATTCACAAGACCTAGGTGAGTTCTTGTACTCAGACGCTTGGCAACGGATGTCCGATGGGATGCGGCATCTCTTCCTTCTCATGACTCGAGTTTCTGAAATCTCAGATGACACTCTTCTGAAGTTATGCTGCGGCCAAGCCGGATTGTCCGTATTGGAAGCTTATGAAGCTTTGGAGGAGAGTAGAGGTATTGCACAAGTCTCTCGATTTGAAGACGATACGCAGATCCTATTTTCATCAGAGTTCGTAAAATTTTGCGGAAGCAGATCCGTTGAGATAGATGGTCAACGAGTTCCCTCTGACTTTGCTGTTGAAAAAATTAAGAGCCGGTATAACGAATTTTTGCGCAGCAGGACGGCGCATGTTTGGGATCGGGTAGATAAAGCATATCGACATGCACTGGCTCGGGTCGCCTTTACTGCTTATAGAGAGGGTAGAGACGACGACTGTGCAGCATTCTTCGAACTTGCGGTGGCGGAAGATGTTGACAATGGATGGCTGTATGACCGGTATGCGGTTTTTCTGTCTACCAAATTTCCGCGAAGGCGGTCCGAAGCTTTGGATTGGGCAAAGATGGCCGTCCAACTGATACCAAAAGACGCAGACGCTTGGTACACAAGAGGAACCATCGAGAGCAAGCTGGGCAAATCCGCAGATGCTATATCTTCGCTTCAGCGGTCGGGAGCTTTAGGCAAGCCTCGTCACCTTGTGGCCATGCAGCAGGCTAGCGCATATATGCGAATGTCTCCACCCGATCTTTCCAATGCTCGCGCAATGCTTTCCGAAGCCGCGGCAAACGAGCCCAAGAACGATCCGTTGCTATGGAAGTATCACGCCGAAGTACGCAATATTTATAGAAGCATCGAAGAACACTCTGTGCGACGTTCCGCTTGAGCTGGTCGATGTATTGCGCATCCGCCTTTCAGACCTGCCCATTGCGCGCGAGGTGGCGCGGGGCCGGCATGTGCATGTGGCTTATGCCCACAACGGCCCGGTGGTGGAGATAGTGTTGCTGCAGGCACGGGCACAGGGCTGGATGCCACTGCACGTCAAGCTGCGGTTGCCGCGGCCGGATGCACCTGTCTAAGCCCGTCGAGCGATCAAGCCGCCAGACGGTCAGCGCAGATGAGGCGTCACCCGATTTTGCAGCAAGTCCACCAGCTCGGGCTGCATGTAGGCATAGTCGTCCGGTATGTCCAGGCACACCACGCGTTTGCCGTTCAGCGCTTTGCGAAAGCGCTGGTTCAACCGGCTGCGATGCTGCTTCTCCATCACAAAGATTACATCCGCCCATTGCACCTGCTCGGCGTCCAGCAGGGTTTCTGCGTCGGGTGCCAGGCCGGCTGAATCAGCCTCCACGCCCGGGTAACTTCCAAACACCTGCTCAGCCGTCGGGCTGCGAAGGCGGTTGCGGCTGCAGACGAACAACACTTTGAACATGCGGGGATTGTCCGGCAGAGTCACGGCGGGTTGGGGGCGCTCCCGACGCGGAGCTTTCGCAGCGTGGCTACCTAAGGCAGAATGCCCGGATGCGCCCCTCCGAAGCTCTCTCTACCCACCGCGCGCGCGTACGGCAAATCATGCCCGACAAATTCCGCGCGCAGGTGCTGCGCGACGCCTGCCCCCTTTAAGTCGCAGCAATACGCTATGTGTGGCATGCCATTCACGGGTCACGCACAGTTCTTCCAAAATCAGATCACTAGATCGACCGCCCCTCTTTCAAATCGTCAAAGAGCTGGTTAATCATTTCGCCAGCTATCTCGAAATCAATTTGACTCATCGGCCAGAGGCTTGTTGTCCCATGGGAGTGCTCATTCCTTAGAAACGGAATGGTGTCCAGCCACTGGGGCAGATTGAACGAGTCATAGTCGTCCTTGGTGGGCACTACCTGTGAGTAGTCTAAATCCGCCCCACTCAAGTTCTCTTCAAACACTTTCTTTCCGATCTCCGATCGATACCTTTGGCGTGCTTGCCCTAGCGCATGGCGTCGAGCCATCGAGAATTTTTCAGTCGAGAAGTATCCCTTTTTCAACGCCCTCTTCAACAATGGTGCCAAGGTCGGCCTCTTGCCCTCAGTAACCTCCCCCTCGGGTGGATAGAAGCAAATTCGGAGCGCGAGCTCAAGGGTCGAGTAGAGGTACTGTCCAGCGACCATATTGAACCGGTAAACAAACCACGCGTACAAATAGACGTTCTTTGCGGTTTCGAAGTGGATACGAATGGCTTCAGGAACCCCAGCGTGAAGGACAAACTGCTGGAGTTGCACTGACCTTTGCTCAATTTCTGCCAAATGCGCGTGGCCATTCAAAGTCTCCCACTGGGGCGTTGAGCGAGGATCTGGCCTGAATATCGTGTCCGCATTGCGAAGTGCTTCGGCTGCATTCATGAGAATATTCCCGTAGTTCGCAAGATTTTGCCTCTGTGTTTTCTGATTCCACCACTACCCCGAATACCCCATGGTCCTCCTCGAATTCGCCATGAACCCGCCCGACCGCGGCGACGGCCTCAGCGCCTATGTCGCGCGCATCCTCGACGTCATCGACCGCAGCGGCGTGGCCTACCAGCTCACGCCCATGGGCACCATCCTGGAGGGCAGCTTTGACGAGGTGATGGCCGTGGTGGCCGCCTGCTTTCGCGCGCTGGAGCCCGATTGCCCACGCATCGGCATGAACCTCAAGATGGACTACAAGCCCGGCACCGAATCACGCCTTAAAAGCAAAGTGGACGCCGTGGAGCGCCACGTGGGCCGCAAGCTGCGCACCGCATGAAAACCATCCGCGACCTGAACACGCCGCCGCACATTGCCGGCCGTGTGGACGCCATCGTCGTGCGCGGTGCACCGCGCGACCCGGCCCGCATCATCAACGCCACGCAGGCCCTGGCCGGCATCGGCCTGGCGGATGACCGCCTGGGCAAAAAGGGCGAGTCCGAGCTGTCCACGCGCCAGGTCACACTGGTGCAGGCTGAGCACCTGCCGGTGATCGCGCAGCTGGCCCAGCTGAGCGGCGTGGCCGCGGTGGACCCGGTGCGCCTGCGCCGCAACCTGGTGGTCTCAGGCATCAACCTGCTGGCGCTGCGCAACGCGCGGGTGCAGGTGGGCGACGCCGTGCTGGAGATCGTGGGCCCCTGCGCGCCCTGCTCGCGCATGGAAACCGAGGTGGGCCCCGGCGCGTATGCCGCCATGCGCGGGCATGGGGGCATGACGGCGCGGGTGATCACCACCGGCGCGATCCGCGTGGGGGACGTGGTGCGGGTGGTGGGCTGAGGGGGCGGCCCACCCGTCCCGGGCTCGGCCGCAAGTAACGTTCCGGCCAGCGCGTAAAGTTGAGCTTTAAAGGGCAGGCAGTTATCAGAACTGATATAAAATGAAGCGCATCAAGTGGTTGGGTACGTCGTTGAATGCGGTGCGCGAGTTTCCGGCCGAAGCGCGCGGCCTTGTGGGTCAGGAGTTGCGGTTGGTGCAGGCAGGCGAAATGCCCACTGACTTCAAACCCATGCCCACGGTGGGCGCCGGGGCCTATGAAATCCGGGTGCGTGAAGGCAAACAGTACCGTGTGATCTACGTCGCCAAGTTTGCAGACGCTGTGTATGTGCTTCATGCCTTCATCAAGAAGGCGCAAAAGACGCCCCAGCCAGATCTGGACTTGGCCAAGAGCCGCTACACAGCGCTATTGAAAGAGGTAAGACCATGAACGAAAAGCTGAGAGTCGTCGTCGGCAGCGATAACGTCTTCCGGGACCTGGGCTTTCCCGAAGCCGAGGCGCAAAACCTGCTGTTGCGAACGGACCTGGTCATCCACATCCGCAAGGCGATTGCCAAGATGGGCCTGACGCAGGCAGAGGCCGCCAAGCGCGCCGGCATTACACAGCCCCGCATGAATGACCTGGTCAAGGGGCGCACCCACAAGTTCACGCTGGACGCATTGGTGAATGTGGCGGCGCAGCTGGGCTACACCGTCAAGCTGACGATGAAGAAGGTGGCGTAGCGCCCTACCAACCCACCCTACCCACCCGCCCGCACCCCCACGCTCTTTCGCGTGCGTTCCCGCATGTCCGCCGGCTTGTTGCGCACCCACTGCACATAGCGGGCCACGCCCGGGTGGCGCAGCAGGGCTTCAATGCTTGCGTATTCACGCGCCAGTTCGCGCTCGGGGATCAGCGCATGGATCTGCCGGTGGCACATGCGGTGCAGCTGCACCGTGGCCGTGCCGCCTTCGGACTTGGGCACCAGGTGGTGGGCGTCGCCGTGGCCGTCGGGGATGGGGCGGCCACACAGCGGGCAGCCGGGCTGCGCCGGTGGGGGTGCGTCGGGTATGCGCTGCGCCAGCGCGCGGCGGCGGATGCGGCCCAGCATCTGGCGGCCCGTCAGGCGTGTTTGCCCGCGCTCCAGCCGCGTTCGCCCGCGGCGTCGGCGGCCACCTGGTGGGGCACGGCCTCCAGCGGCGTGGCCATGGTGTCGTTCCAGCGGTTCAAGAAGCCAAACATCGCGACCACGCCCAGCAGCTCCACCACCTCGCCTTCGCTCCAGTGCTCGCGCAGCCGGGCAAACAGCGCGTCGGTCACTTCGTTGGGCTGGGCGGCGGCTGCCAGCGCAAAGTCCAGCGCCACGCGTTCGCGCGGGGTGTAGTGCGGGCTGGTGGCATACACCCACACATCGGCCAGCTTGGCTTCGCTCACGCCAAAGTTTTTGGCGCCCAGCAGCGTGTGGGCCTGGCAATACAGGCAGCCGGCGGCCTTGCTGGCCACGTGGCCCACCAGGCGGCGAAAGCCCAGGTCCACCTCGCCGGCCGGGTCCATCACCGCGCCGTTCAGCTGGGCAAAAGCCTGCACCAGCCGCGGCTTGCGCTGCATGGTCAGCACGCTGTTGGGCGTAAAGCCCAGCGTGGACAGAAAGAAGTCAAAGTGCGGCTTGAGCTCGGGCGTGGTCTCTGGCGGCAGGGGTTGCAGGCGGGGCATGGCTGGTGTGCACTACGGCATTGGTTGGGCAGCCCCGCAGCTTACTCAGAACTTCGTGTACCCGCCATCAATCAGGAATTGCTCGCCCGTGGCATAGCCCGACGCATCGCTGGCCAGGTACACCGCGATGCCGCCAAAGTCGTCCATCGTTCCCCAGCGCCGCGCGGGGATGCGCGGCAGCACGGCGTCGGCAAATTTCAGGTTGTTCACGGATTGCTGCGTCATGTCGGTTTCTATCCAGCCGGGCAGGATGCTGTTCACGCGGATCTTGTGCCGCGCCAGCTCCATGGCCAGCGCGCGCACCATGCTCGTGACCGCGCCTTTGGACGCACCGTAATGGCTGTTGCGCGCCGCGCCCTCCACCGCCGCCGTGCTGGCCGTGGCCACCAGGCTGCCGCCCCGCCCCTGCGCAATCATCTGCCGCGCCGCTGCGCGGAACGTCAGGAACACGCCCTCCACATTCACCCGCTGCACGCGGCGCCATTCGTCCAGGCTCATGTCTTCAATGCGTGTGCCCTTGCTGGACACGCCCGCGTTGGCAAAGCAGGCGTCCAGCCGCGCGCCCAGCGCCGCCAGGCTCTGGGCAAAGGCGGCTTCTACCTGGGCCTCGTCGCCCACGTCGCAGGTAATGGCATGCACGCGGCTGGCGTCGCCGCCCGTGGCGGCCAGCTGCGCGGCCAGGCGTTCGCGGGCGTCCTGTGTCTTGCCGGGGTTGGAGCCCCAGATGGCCACGGCCGCGCCCGAGGCCAGCAGCGCGCTGGCCATGCCGTAGCCAATGCCGCCGTTGCCGCCGGTCACGATGGCCGTGCGGCCGCTCAGGTCAAAAGGGGTGTACATGCGTGTGTCTCCGGGTCTGGCTGTGGTGCAATGCGCGCCAGTATCGCCAGCGCCGCCGCGCCGCGCTGTCGCTGGGCCGACACGCCGCCCGCCGTCGCGGGGAACCTTGGGCCCGCCGCAGCGCTCCACCCTCCATGCTCAACACACTTTCAGACCTGTTTGGCCGGCTCACGGCGGCCCCCGGCGCCCCGCGCGCCGCCGACCATGCCCACACCCTGCAGCTGGCTGCCGCCGTGCTGCTGGCCGAGGTGATGCGGGCCCAGCCCGACATCAGCCCGGTCGAGCGCACCGCCGCCCTTACCGCGCTGCAGCGCCGGTTTGCGCTGGACGCGGACGAGCTGGCCCGGCTGCTGGGCCAGGCCGAGGCCCAGGCCGCGCAGGCCAATGATTTCTACCGCTTCACCAGCCAGCTCAACGACCATTGCAGCCAGCACGACAAGGTGGCGCTGGTCGAGGCCATGTGGCAGGTGGCCTATGCCGACGGCGCGCTGGACGCGCATGAAAATCACGTCATCAGCAAGGTGGCCGGCCTGCTGCATGTGACGCACGGCGACTACATCGCCGCGAAGCTGCGGGCCAGGGAGCAGGCGTAGCACCTGCCCAGGGCGGCACGGCTCGATAATCCGGCCATGACGCTCCTGACCACCCCCGACGCCCTGCGCCCCCTGTACGACCCGGTGCGCGAGCGCTCCGCCGCCAAGGAGCTGCCCGCGCTGGACGTGCACGCCACGCGCTTTATCAGCCTGTCGCCGTTTGTAGTGGTGGCCACCGGCGGCGTGGACGGCATGGACGCGTCGCCGCGCGGCGGCGCGCCCGGCTTTGTGAAGGTGGTGGACGCGCACACGCTGCTCATCCCCGATTCGCCGGGGAACAACCGGCTGGACACCCTGCAGAACATCATCCACACGCCGCAGGTGGGCCTGCTGTTCATGGTGCCGGGTGTGGACGAGACCCTGCGCGTCAACGGCGCGGCCGTGCTGTCGGTGGACGAGGCCGAGCGTGAACGCTGCAGGGACGAGCGCCGCACGCCGAAGCTGGTCATCCGCGTGACGGTGCAGGCCAGCTACCTGCATTGCGCCAAGGCGCTGATGCGCTCCGAGCTGTGGGACGCCACGCACCACCAGCCGCGCAGCTGCATGCCCAGCATGGGCGAGATGCTGCGCGACCAGGTGGCGGGCAAGGTGGCGCCCGGCACCGCGTTTGAAACGCAGGAGCAGATGCTGGAGCGCTACCGCCAGACGCTGTAGCGCCGCGCGCGCCAGACGAATGGCTGGCCAGACGATCGGACAGTTTTTCCGGCCATCCCCCGGTGCTTCAATGACCTCACAGCAGGAGGTCATGATGGATCTGGTCAAAAGTTTTTTTGGCGCCCTGTCGGGCAGTGCCACCACCGCGCCCGCGCCGTTGCCCCGGGCCTCCATGCCCGCGCCACTGGTCAGCGCGGCCCGTGTGTCCATGGGCCGTGGCCCGTGCTTTGACCCGGTGCTCATCCCCTCGCTGGTCAGCGACCATGTGGCGCTGCTGACGCTGATCCGCCGCGCGGCCACCGCCGCCGCGCTGGACGACGCGGCGTCCGCCCGGCGGGCCCTGCGCAAGTTCCATTCGCTGCTGCAGGACCACCTGCTGGTGGAGAACACCCGCCTGTACCTGTACATCCGCTCGGCACCGCACGCCAGGGCATCGGGCCAGGCACAGCTGTCGCGCGAATACCAGGTCGAGATGAACCAGATTGCCCGCACTGTGGACCTATTCGTGGAAAAGTACTTCGCCCATGACCGCGCCGTGCTGGGGCCCGCGTTCATGGTGGACCAGGACTCCATCCGCCAGACGCTGGCGGCGCGTTTCGCGCGCGAGGAAAGCACGCTGTACCCGCTGTACGCGCCCGCCGCGCAGCCGGTGTAAGGTTTTTTCAGCCGGGGCCGACTACGTGCCCAGTGGTTGCCGGAAGCCCTTGCGGGGGCCGCCGGCCCGCTGTGTGCTGTCATTCACCAACCCAGGAGCCCCATCCGATGAAAACACTGGTCCTTTGCGCCGTGGCTGCCGCCACGACTTTCCTCACGCTGAACGCCTTTGCGCAGTCGCCCGCGGGCGCCGCGCCGGTGGACCCCAACACCTTCCTGAACCAGTTCGAATCCACCTTCGGCAAGTTCGAAGGCTACCGCCGCTCGGGCGCCAAGGGCATCTGCGCCATGGGCGAATTCGTGGGCAGCGCCGACGCGCGCGGCCTGTCCACCGCCAGCGCCTTCAGCGGCCAGCCGGTGCCGGTGGTGGTGCGCTTTTCAGTCGGCGGGGCCAACCCCAAGGCGCCTGACAACACCAAGGGCCAGCGCAACATGGCGCTGCAGTTCAACCTGCCGGGCGGCGAGGTGTGGCAGATGGGCAATATCTCGGCGCCGGTGTTCGGCGCGTCGTCGCCCCAGCAGTTCCTGGGGCGGCTGGCCTCGCTGCAGCCCGACCCCGCCACCAGAATGCCGGACGCGGCCAAGGTCAAGGCCTTTGCCGATGCCAACCCCGAAGTGCTGCTGCAGGGCCGCTACTTTGCATCGCAGCCGGTGCCGGCCAGTTTCGGCGCGGTCAATTACTGGGGCGTGCACGCGTTTGGCTTTACCAACGCCGCCGGTGCCAAACAGTTTGGCAAATGGGTGTTTGAACCCGCAGGCGGCGTGCAGGGCCTGAGCGACGACGAGGCCAAGGCCAAGGGCCCTGCCTTCCTGTTTGACGACCTGCGCCAGCGCGTGAAGGACGGCAAGGTGGCTTTCAACTTCAACCTGGAGCTGGCCCAGCCCGGCGACCGGATTGACAGCGCCACGGTGCCGCTGCCCGAGGGCCGCAAGAAGGTCAACATGGGCATGCTGAAGATCACCTCGGTGGCCGAGGACGCAGGCGGCCCCTGCCTGACGATCACCTACAACCCGATGGTGCTGCCCAAGGGCGTGGAGCCGTCGGCCGACCCGATGATCGCCGCGCGCGCCGCGCCCTATGCCGTGGGCCTGGGCCGCCGCCTGGGCGAAGGGCCCAAGCAGCAGTGATCAGGCAAGCACAAAGCTGATCGCCGCGCACACCGCCGCCACCTGGGCGGCGTTGCATTGCGCGGGCGTGGCGCGCGGGCTGTCGGGGTAGACCTCGGTGGTGGTGGTGTAGCGCGCGCCGCTCACGCTGGCGCACAGGCCCCAAGCGCTGAACTGGTAGCGGATCACACCGTGGTCCACTACCGGCGTGCCGATGATCTCGCCGTTGCCGTCGGCCGGTGCAATGTGCGTCACGCGCTCCACCGCCTCGATGATCGCGCGCTGGAAGGCGGGCTGCGGGTTGGCCGTGTCGTCCACCAGGTAGAAGCCGTCGGGGATGGTGCCGGGCTCAAACGGCTTGCCGTCGCGCGCGGCCAGGGCCGGGCGGTATTCGGATTCGTCGGTGTCGGTGGTCTCGTGCAGGTCAATGTGCGCGGCCAACTGCCCGCGCCAGGGCGCCACCAGCTGCATCAGCGCAGCCGATTCCTGCGCCGGGCTGGGGGTGCGGAATGAGCGGTTGGGGTCGACGGCGTCATGGTTCCAGCGGTGGATGCGCTCCCAGGCCCAGGGGCTCACACAGGGCGCCACCAGCAGGTTCACGCGGCCCGCATACGACGGCGCATGGTCAGCCAGAAACTGCAGCGCGCCCAGCACGCCGCTGGTCTCATACCCGTGCACGCCGCCCGTGACCAGCACACCGGGCAGGCCCGGCTGCCAGGCGCCGGTGCGCACCGCCATCAGCGGGTAATGTTCGCTGCCGTACACCACCTCGCCGTACTGAAAAACATCCAGCCGCGCACCCAGCCGGCCCACTGGCGCCAGCACGTCGTCGGCATAGCTGCGCTGTCGCACCTGGCGCGCACGCCATTGCTCGATTTCTGCGGGGCCCCAGGGTTGGCCGGGGGTGCCGATGGGGTAGCGTGTAGAGGTATTTTTCACGATAAGCCTTGTGCAAGTTGGTAGCGCGTGCCACGCCCCTGCCCGGTCTTCACCAGCAACCCGGATTCGGCCAGCTGGGTCAGTTCACGGTACGCGGTGGCACGCGACGCGCCGGTGAGGTTGACGTATTTCTCCGTGCTCATGCCGCCGGCAAAGCCCGCGGGCTGCGCCTCCAGCAGGCGAGCCAGGCATTTGCGCTGGCTGGCACTCAGCTGCGGGTGGCTGGCGTTGACCTGTGCCCAATAGCGGCTACGTGCCAGCGCAGTCTGCATGTGGTTCACGGCCGCGTCGCAGGCCGCCTGGATGCGCGCCACAAACCATTGAACCCAGGGCGTGATGTCAGTCTGCGCTGCGCCTGTGGCCGCCTGCAGCTGCGCGTAGTAGCCGGCGCGGTCCTGCCACAGCTGGGCCGACAGGCTGAACAGCCGCTGGCTGCTGCGCATGTCCTGCGCCAACGCCAGCTCCGCCAGCGCACGGCCTACCCGGCCATTTCCGTCTTCAAACGGGTGAATGGCTTCAAACCACACGTGCGCCACGGCGGCACGCACCAGGCCATCGGTACCGTCTGTGCGGCTGTGGTTGAACCAATGCAGCAGCGCATCCATCTGCGCCGGCACATCGGCTGACGGCGGCGCCTGGTAGTGCACGATGTCAGGCTTGCCCAGGCGGGGCGTGACGATCTGCATGGGCTCGGCATGGGTACGGTAGGCGCCGGTGGCAATGCGGGTGACGCCGCTGTAACCGGTGGGGAACAGCGCCGCGTGCCACGCCAGCAACTGGTCATGCGTAGCCGGGCCGTCCCATTGGCTTACCGCAGCCTGCAAAACGTCCAGCGTGGCTTCGGTGCGCGCATCTCGCGCAACCAGGGCCGCATCCGGCAGCCCCAACCTGCGCGCGGCTGACGCGCGCACAGAATTGACCTGCAGCACTTCCCCCTCAATCTGGGCCGTGGCAATGGCCTCCTGCGCCCAGCCCATGAGCTGCAGCTCCGACAGGTCGATCAATTGCAGGCTGCTGGCCAGCCCCAGCATGCGCCCCTGCGCCTGGCGCGCCTGCGCCAGCGCGCCGGTCAGCGCCTGCGCATCGTGCGTCAGGCTGGGCCATTGAGGGGACTGCCAGATGTACATGGTGAAGCGCATTTTAGCGATTTACGCTTCAAAAATGAAGCGTAAATGACCGTTTTGCGCTTCAAACTGCGCTTTTCAGGCCTCCGGCCGGCCCTTGCGCGCCCTGGCGGCCTTCTTCTCGGCCCGCGCGGCGTCCTGCACCTGGGCTTGGGCCAGCCACTGCGCGTATTCCTCTGGCGTTTCCAGCGTGATGCGCCCCAGCACCTCGGTGCGGAATTCGGTGATGACGATTTCCGCGGCCTTCTGCGTGTTGATCTTGCCCTTGCCCAGCAACGCGCCGCGCTGGCGGCCGATGGCTTCCAGCACTTCTTCGTCTTTCATCTGCTCGGCGCCAGCGATCTTGTAGCGGGCCTGCAGCAGCGGCGCGTAGTGGCGGCGCAGGTAGTCCAGCAGCTCCAGCGCCACTTCTTCTTCGTCATAGGCATTGCGGCCGATGGCGCCGCTGGCCGCGAGGTTGAAACCGCTTTGCGGGACGATGATGCGCGGCCACAGCATGCCTGGCGTGTCATACAGGTAAAAGTCGTCGGCCAGCGTGATGCGCTGCTCCAGCTTGGTGATGCCGGCTTCGTCACCCGTCTTGGCGTGGCGCTTGCCCGTCAGCGAATTGATGAGCGTGGACTTGCCCACGTTGGGCACGCCGCTGGTCAGCACCCGCATCGGCTTGGCCAGGCCGCAGCGGCCTGGTGCCAGCGCATGGCAGGCAGGGGCCAGCACCTGCGTGGCGCCCGCGTCGCTGGCCTTGAGCGCCAGTGCGCGCGTGCCGGGTATGGCGTTGTAGTGGTCCAGCCAGGCCTGCGTGCGCGCGGGGTCGGCCATGTCCTGCTTGTTCAGGATCTTCACCGTGGGCTTGTGGCCGGTCATTTCGGCCAGCAGCGGGTTGGCGCTGGACGCGGGCAGGCGCGCGTCCAGCACCTCGATCACCACGTCGATGTCCTTGATGCGCTCGGCAATCGCCTTGCGCGTGAGGTTCATGTGCCCGGGAAACCACTGGATCGCCATGCGCGTGCGCCCTTCAGCTCTTCAACCGGTAGCCGGTGCGGAAGATCCACGCCACGCCGCCCAGGCACAGCAGCATGAACAGCAGCGTCATGCCCAGGCTCAGGGCCACGCCCACGTCGGCCGTGCCGTAAAAGCTCCAGCGAAAGCCGCTCACCAGGTACACCACCGGGTTGAACAGGCTCACGCCCTGCCAGAACGGCGGCAGCATGTCGATGGAATAGAAGCTTCCGCCCAGGAAGGTGAGCGGCGTGACGACCAGCGTGGGGATGAACTGCAGCTTCTCGAAGCCGTCAGCCCAGATGCCGATGATGAAGCCCAGCAGGCTGAACGTGACCGAGGTGAGCACCAGGAACAGCAGCATGAAGCCCGGGTGCATGATTTTCAGCGGCACAAACAGCGCCGCCGTGGCCAGGATGATCAGCCCCAGCATGATCGACTTGGTGGCCGCCGCGCCCACATAGGCCAGCACGATCTCCAGCGTGGACACAGGCGCGGACAGCAGCTCGTAAATCGTGCCGGTGAACTTCGGGAAGTAGATGCCGAACGAGGCGTTGCTGATGCTTTGCGTCAGCAGCGACAGCATCACCAGGCCCGGCACGATGAAGGCGCCGTAGCTCACGCCACCCACCTCGGGGATGCGCGAGCCGATGGCCGAGCCGAACACCACAAAGTACAGCGACGTGGATACGACCGGCGACACGATGCTTTGCACCAGCGTGCGGAAGGTGCGGGCCATTTCAAACTGGTAAATGGCGCGGATGGCGTACAGGTTCATGCGGCCTCCTCTTCGCGCACCAGGTTCACAAAAATATCCTCCAGTGAGCTCTGGTCCGTCTGCAGGTCCTTGAAGGCCACGCCGGCTGCGTCCAGCGCCTGCAGCAGCTGCGCAATGCCCGAATGCTCGCCCTGGGCGTCATAGGTGTAGGTCAGCTCGCTGCCGGTGGCCGACAGCGCCAGCGGGTAGCCGGCCAGCGCGGGCGGCACGGCGGCCAGCGGCTGCGCCAGTTGCAGCGTGAGCTGCTTTTTGCCCAGCTTGCGCATGAGCTCGGCTTTTTCTTCCACCAGGATGATCTCGCCCCGGTTGATGACGCCGATGCGGTCGGCCATTTCTTCAGCCTCGTCGATGTAGTGCGTGGTGAGGATGATGGTCACCCCGGTGTCGCGCAGCGCGCGCACCAGCTGCCACATCTCCTGGCGCAGCGTCACGTCCACGCCGGCCGTGGGTTCGTCCAGGAACAGCAGGCGCGGCTCGTGCGACAGCGCCTTGGCAATCAGCAGGCGGCGCTTCATGCCGCCTGAGAGGGTGCGGATGGCGTTGTCTTTCTTGTCCCACAGCGACAGGTCGCGCAGCACCTTTTCAATGTGGGCCGGGTTGGCCGCCTTGCCAAACAGGCCGCGGCTGAAGCTCACGGTGTTCCACACCGTCTCAAACGCCTCGGTCGTCAGCTCCTGGGGCACCAGGCCGATCAGTGAACGTGCGGCGCGGTAGTCGGCCTGGATGTCGTGGCCGTCCACGCGCACGGTGCCGGTGCTGGCGTTGACGATGCCGCAGACGATGCTGATCAGCGTGGTCTTGCCCGCGCCGTTGGGGCCCAGCAGCGCAAAGATCTCGCCGCGGCGGATCTGCAGGTCCACCTGCTTGAGCGCACTGAAGCCCGAGGCATAGGTCTTGGACAGCCCGGCAATGGAAAGAATGGTGTCTGGTGTGTGGGGCATGTGGGGGGCGACCTTACCGCAATTCCGCGCAAAGCGCGCGGACCTGCCGCCGCACGATGCCGCCCCTGCCCAATGGCGTGCCACGCTCCTGACAGAAATGCGTATAACCGGGCGCATGTCGTCCACCGCCCTGGCCACCTCGGCCTGGATCCCCATCGTGCTGGCAGCCGCGCTGGCACAGACCGCGCGCAACGCGGCGCAGCGTTCGCTGGTGGCGCAGGCGGGCACGCTGGGCGCCACCCTGGCGCGCTTTCTGTATGGCTTGCCGTTCGCCGCAGCCTGGGTGCTGGCCCTGCATGCCATGCCCGCCACGGCGGCTGCCGTGCCCCCGTTTCATGCCGGCTACTTTGCCTGGCTGGCGCTGGGTGCCATGGGGCAGCTGGCCGCGACGGCCTTCCTGCTGGCGGCCATGAAGCAACGCAACTTTGTCGTTGGCGTGGCCTATTCCAAGACCGATGCCCTGCAGGTGGCCGTGTTTGCCACGCTGTTCCTGCACGAGCTGCCCGGCGGCGTCACGCTGGTGGCGATGGGCATGGCGACAGCGGGCGTGGTGCTGTTGTCGTGGCCGCGCACGGGTGCGCCGGTGGCCGGCGGCGCGCGGTCATGGGCGGGGCTGGCCGCGGTGTATGGCCTGGCCTGCGGTGCGGGGTTCGCGCTGTCGGCGGTGGGCTACCGGGGCGCGGCCTTGCACATGCCTGGCGTGGCACCGTGGCTGGTGGGCGCCTGGGGGGTGCTGTGGGCCCAGCTGCTGCAGACGCTGGTGCTGGGCGGCTGGCTGGCGCTGCGCGAGCCAGCCGCGCTGCGCGCCACAGCCGCCGCCTGGCGCGTGTCGGTGCTGGCGGGCGGCATGGGCGCGCTGGCGTCGGCCGGCTGGTTCACCGCCTTCGCCATGACCTCGGCCGCCAACGTGCGCACGCTGGGCATGGTGGAGGTGGTGTTCAGCTACCTGGTGTCGCACCGCCTGCTGCGTGAAAAGCTCACGCTCGCCGAGCGGGCCGGCTTGCTGCTGGTGCTGCTGGGGGTGGCGGCCCTGCTGCTGGCCTGAGGGCCGCCGCGTGAGGGTTGGTCCGGCAGCGGCATGCGCTGGCGGCTGACACGCGGGCCGGCGCCGGCGCGCTCCAATGGGTGTCAACCACAAGGAGCACACCATGACACAGCAAGCCACCATCCGCGGCAACGTCTGCTTTCGCGCCGGCGACGGCGTGATGATGCCCATCCCCGACGGCCCGGTGGAGATCGATCTGGGTGAAGACGAAAGCGTCACGCTGGGCTGGACGGCCAGCAACGGCGCGGCCGGCTCCACCGCCATCACGCGCGACGAATACGACCGCTACGTGAAAGAAGGCAAGATCCGCCCCGCCCACTGAAGCCCCGGCCCGCACAATACGGGCCATGGCATTCACTGTTTCCCCCTCCAGCCGGCGCGCGGTCATGGTCGCGCTGCTGGCGCTGGCGGTGCTGGGCGGCGTGGTGCGCTACACCGCGCCCAACCCGTCCACGCTGCGCGACGTCGGCACCCTGCTGCTGGTGCTGTGGGTGCCGGCCATCGGCCAGCTCATCGGCTACCTGTCGCGCAAGATCCCGCACGCACCACCCCCGCCGGCCGAGTTCGCGCCGGGCAGCCCGTTCACCCCCCACTTGCAGGCCGAGCTGACGCCGGTGCCGCTGCCCGAGGGCATGACACTGGCGGCTGCGCATGAAGACCATTGCACCGTGATCGTGGGCCGGCGCGGCTTCACGGCGCGGCTGGCGGTGCCCGTGGCCCGGTGGCTGGCCCTGGGCCCGCAGCGCGCGGGCATCGAGCTGCTGCGCCCCGCGCTGGCGCTGCCGCATCTGCCACCGGGTACCGTGTTCCATGTGCTGGTGGGCACCGTGGCGGTGGCACGCGGGCAAGTCATGGCCTGAGGCGGTGCCACCGGCGCGGCAGCCGCGCCTCGACAACCTGTATCCGTTTGTGCATGATGGTTGCGTCAACGCGCCATCCATCACCGGAGGGTTCATGTCACCAGACCGCGTGCAGCAGATCGTCGCCGCCCACCCGTGGTTGCCACAGGACTGCCGGCGCGTGCTGCTGCAGGTGGAGCCTGGCCTGACGCGCTACGGCGTGCAATGGCTGGACGGCCCGCAAAGCCCGGCGCAGCTGTTCGGCCCGGCAGTGGGTGCAATGTTTCCGTCGGCCCTGTGGATCGGCCGGCGCCGGGGCAACGCAGTGGGCTACACAGTTGCCGATGGCAAACCCCAGCTGTGTGAATGGGCCCGCTCCCAACAGCATGTGATCGCGCGCTATGACGGCATGGACGCACTGGTCCTGGCCGCCGTCAGCCCCGCAGGCGACCCGCGCGCCGCAGTGCCGCACACGCTGCGCGTGCCCGGCATGGCGTTTGGGCCATGGCGCCAGAGCAGCGCCACACTGGACGCCACCTGCATCATCTCGCCCGGCCTGGCCCCGGCCGCGCTGCCCGGCCTGCTGGATGCGTTGCCACTGAACAGTGTGCTGACCCTCACCCGCGAAGACAGCGACAGTTGGGCGCTGGTGCGCGTGGCCACCGGCGGGCTGCAGACCCGCCAGGCACGCCACGGTAGCGTCGGCGCCTGGCAGGCCGCGTCGCGCTCGCAGGTGCTCGACAGCCTGGCTGCGCTCGCGGCTTTCAACGACGGATCCAGCGCGCAGTACTTCGCGCGCCTGGCAGTGCCCGCGGCTTGACCGGGCGTCGCGCCGTGTTTTGGGGCGTGCTGTGCGGCGTGCGTGCCTCATATTGAGGCGCGCAGAACGCCCGCTTGCGGCCTGCCCGCACGCCACCTGCCTGTTCTGCACCCAAAAGGCCTCAGTTTCAGGCCAGGTTGCGCCTGTCTGATGCGTGACTTATTCACGGCCCAATGGCACGCCTTATGCGTCCCAACGGGCTCCAGCAACACGCGGTCACGGCAATGCAAGGAGCTCACATGGCCCAGGCAAATGTCATCCAGATGAAAGACGCAACAGGCATCGGCGACGGCGTCGCCTCCGCATGGCGGCGTATGTGGCGCCGACGCGACGCCGACAACAGCAGCACCGGCGGTACAGTCGAAGGCTCGTTCTGGACATCGGGCGTGACCTACCGCGGCTACCTGGGCGCGCACAACGGCGTGTCCACGTCGTGGATGAGCGAGCAGCAGATCAAGGAAACCCAGGCCTTGCTGCGCATGGCAGCCGCCGCCGGCCGGCTGGGCGCCTGGTCGGTGGACCTGACCGCCATGAAGTGGGTCTGGTCGGACGAGGTGAAGACCATTCACGAGGTGCCGCCCGACTACGAGCCCAGCAGCCAGGACGCGCTGTCGTTCTACACGCCCGATTCGCAGGAACTGCTGATGGAGGCCTTTGACGCCTGCGCGCGCCAGGGCGTGCCGTTTGACCTGGAGCTGCAACTGGTCACCGCCAGGGGGCGCGAGGTCTGGATCCGCGCGCTGGGCGAGGCCGAGCGCGACGCGCAGGGCTCGATCACCCACGTGCGCGGCGCGATCCAGGACGTGAGCCGCTTTCGCGCCGTGGCCGACGAGGCCCGCCTGACCGCCGAGCGCTTCACCCGTACGCTGGAGGGGCTGACCGACGGCTTCATCCTGCTGGACCGTGAATGGTGTTTTGTCTATGCCAACCCCGAGGCCGCGCGCATCCTGCGGCGCGACCGCGACGAGCTCAAGGGCCGTTGCCTGCTCACCGAGTTCCCCGAAACCGCAGCCGGCAAGTTCCTGGAGAAATGCCAGGACGCGATCGAGCGCGGTACGTCAGTCGAGTTTGAAAAGTACTATCCCCCGCTGGGCATCTGGGTGTACATGAAGGTGTCGCCGTCGGACCTGGGCCTGACGATGTGCATACGCGATGACACCGAGCGCATCAACTCGCGGCGCACCATCATGCGGCTGAAGGCCGAGCTGGACGCGCGCAAGACCGAGTTGGAAGCGCTCAGACGTTAGGCCCGGGCCGGGCGGCCCACAACCGGAGCGGAAATTAATACAATAAGATTAATTTCCACTTCCGTGACGCTGCCCATGGTCTCCTTCCTTCGCCGCATCGTTCCCGCCCGCTGGCTTGCATCCGCCCCGCTGCCGCCCGCCCCGGCATTGCCCGACGTCGTCCTGCCTGAGCCAGCCGCGGTCATGCGGGCGGGCCTGCCGGTGCGTCTTGACCCGGCAGCGCCGCACTGGCGCAGCGGGCGCTGGAGCCGTGAAATCCTGTCCAGCCTGCAAGAGCGGCAGTTCCAGGCGCTGTGCAAGGCGCTGTTTGCCCCGGTGGGCGCCGAGGTGCAGGCCCTGCCGCGCGAGCCCGACGGCGTGCTGGACCTGCGCCTGTACTCGCAGCGCGAACGCACGCCCATGACGGTGGTGCGCTGCATGCACCACCCCGGCTCGCCGGTGGATGTGCCCGAGCTGCGCGACTTTCTGCTGGAGATTGCCGCGCAGCGGCTGCAGCACGGCACCTTTGCCACCAGCTCCAGCTTCACCCCTGAAGCACTGGACTTTGCCAGCGACAGCGGCTTCAGCGCGCTGGACGGCGGCAGCCTGCTGGCCATGATCGAGCGGCGCACGCCGCAGCAGCAGCGCGACCTGCTCGTCACCGCCTGCGCCGCGGACGAATAGGCCCCAGCCCTTAACATCGGGGGCATCGGCCGCACGTCGCGGCCGCACTCAGGAGGGGCCCATGGCCCAAGGTGACCAGCGCAGCAACAAGATGGCGAAAAAGCCCAAGAAAGACACTTCGCCGCCCAAGCCGGGCACGTCCGACCGCCCGACGCCCCCCGTCACGGCCGTGGTGCCGCGCGGCAAGCTCAAGAACAAGTAACAAAGACCGCTCGCGGGCGGTTTCAGTCCTGCGCCAGGACCTGGATCAACCAGCGGTTCAGGTCGGCGACTTCTTCCATGCACACCGAATGCGGCATGGGGTAGTCGTGCCACTGCACGCTGTAGCCCAGCGCCTGCAGCAGGTCGCGTGATTCGGTGGCGCGGCCCATGACCACCATCTCGTCTTGTTGCCCGTGGGCCATGAAGATGGGCGTGCTCTGGTTGGCCGGATGGCGCTCGGCCGCCGTGGTGGCCGCAATCGGCAGGTAGCCCGACAGGCCCACAATGCCCGCCAGCGGCTGCGCATGGCGCAGGCCCGTCATGAGCGCCATGGCGCAGCCCTGCGAAAAGCCGGCAACCACGATCCGCCCGGCCGGTATGCCACGTGCCTTCTCGCGCGCCAGCAGGGCTTCAATGGCCGCCTGCGAGCGGCGCAGGCCGGCTTCGTCTTCGCGGCGCGGCAGGCCCGGCTGGGGTGGATGGATGTCGTACCAGGCGGGCATGGGGTAGCCGCCATTGAGCGACACCGGCATGACCGGTGCGTTGGGGAAGACAAAGCGGACCGGGCCTGCAGCCGCCAGGTCCATTTCGTGCGCAATGGGCACGAAGTCGTTGCCATCGGCGCCCAGGCCGTGCATCAGCACGATGCTGGCACGGGGGTTGGGGCCGGTTTCTATTTCAATGGGATCGCGCGTCATGGCAGCGGGATCACCCGGGATGCCGAAGGTCAGCGCCCGACAGGGCCGGGCCGGCCTGCGATGTGGCGGAACATGATGCGGCCCTTGGTCAGGTCGTAGGGTGACAGTTCCAGCGACACGTTGTCGCCCGCGATGATGCGGATGTGGTGCTTGCGCATCTTGCCGCCGGTGTAGGCGATCAGCTCGTGCCCGTTTTCCAGGGTCACGCGAAAGCGTGAATCCGGCAAAACTTCGGACACTTTGCCGCGCATTTCAATGAGTTCTTCTTTGGCCATGTGGTCTGCTGGGCGCGGCCAACAAGGGTCGCCGCGCGCGGGGTTGGGTAAAACAAGGGTCCGGCAGCCAGGCCACCGGTGCTTGCAAACCCGGCGGCATCAACCTCGCGCAGAGGGCCTGGTTTGCGTCCTGGGCCCAGAGCCTGCGCAGGACGCGGGAACCGGGCGGCTGTCCTTTGACGGACGGCCCGCCATTGTACGCTGGGTGCCCCTGTAACGTGTTAACCCCGCTCAAGCCGCGCCCATGATGCGCACGATCTCGTCCTTGAGCCACTGGACGCCCGCGTCACTGTCCGAGCGAGCGTCCCAACACAGCAAGGACTGGTACGGCGGCAGCTCAAACGGCAGAGGGCGGATGTGCAGCACATCGGAATGGGCCTGCGCCACGCGACGGCCCAGCACGGCCGCATGGTCGCTGTGCACCAGCTGGTGGACGATCTGCCCGAAGCTGGTGACGGCCATCTGCGCCTGGCGCTGGCGGCCCGCGCGGGCCAGCAGCTCGTCAATGGTGTCGTCCAGGATCGACGAGCCGTAGCCCAGGAAGATCTGCGGCACCGCGCAGAACATGTCCAGCGTCACCGGCTGGCCCGCCAGCGGGTGGCCGGCGCGCACGGCGTACACATAGCTGTCTTCGTACAGCACACGCATTTCCATGTCGCGCGGCATGCGCAGGCGGGCGATCACAGCCAGGTCCAGGTCGCCGTGGTGCAGCCGTTCGGGCAGCGACCAGGTGCCCGGCGGCTCCCACACCAGCCGGATGCCCGAGCCGCACTGCGCCAGCGTGCGGCCCAGCGCGGGCAGGATGTTGCGGCTGGCAAAGTCGGATCCGGCCACGCGGAAGATGCGGTCTGACGCCCCGGGCTCGAACGCGCGCCCGGCCTCCAGCAGCGCGCCGATGTCGGCCAGCACTTTTTCCACCTGCGCGGCCAGGGCCTGGGCGCGCGGCGTGGGCGTGACGCCGTGCGCAGTGCGGGTGAACAGCGGGTCGTCAAACGCATCGCGCAGGCGGTTCAGTGACGCGCTGACGGCCGGCTGGCTCAAAAACAGCCGCGCCGCCGCGCGCGACACGCTGCGCTCGCGCATCAGCGCGTCAAAGGTGCGCAGCATGCCGATGTCCAGGCTGCGGATATCACGCGAATTCATATCTCGTATCCAAACAATCGAATTGCCCGGCGCCCGGTGCGCCCGCATGATGCCGGTTTGCCGTACACAACAACCGGAGACAGCCCCATGACACACAACCGCCGCACCTTCGTCGCATCCCTGGGTGCACTGGCCGCCACGCCCGTGCTGGCCCAGACGCCGCCGGCCTTTCCCAACAAGGTCATCCGCATTGTGCCCTTCGGCACCGGCGGCGGGCCCATCGACACGCTGGCCCGCGTGTATGCCGACAAGCTCAGCGCGCGCTGGGGCCAGCCGGTGATCGTGGACGCCAAGCCCGGTGCCAGCGGCATCATTGCCGCCGACTTTGTGGCCAAGGCGCCGGCCGACGGCTACACCGTGATGATGACGCTGCCGCTCACCCATGTGAACGTGCCCATCCTGCAAAAAACGCCCTACGACCCGGCAAAGGACTTCACGCCGCTGTCCATGGTGGCCACCGGCGGGCCGATGATCGTGGCGCGGGCCAACGCACCGTTCAGCAACCTCAAGGAGTTTGTGGAGTACGCCAAAAAATCACCCAAGCCATTGAACTACGGCACCTGGGGCAGCGGCTCGTCGGCCCACCTGTTTGGCGAGCTGCTGCAGCGCCAAAGCGGCGCCAAACTGACCCATGTGCCCTACAAGGCCGAAGCCGCGGTGCACAGCGACCTGTTTGGCGAGCTGCTGGACTTTGCCTGGGCCAACCCCTCCACCGCGCGCGCCCAGGTACAGGGCGGCAAGATGAAGGTGCTGGGCATTGCCGGCACGCGCCGCGTGTCCACCATGCCCACGGTACCCACCTTTGCCGAGCAGGGCTTCCAGGGATTTGACGTCGACAGCTGGATCGGCCTGTACGCGCCGGCCAGACTGCCCGCCGACATCCAGGCCGCGTGGGTGACTGCCCTGCGCGAGATCACCGCCATGCCCGACGTACAGGCACGCCTGACCGGCTACGGCTTCGAGCCGCTGGGCAACACGCCGGCGCAGTTCATGCAGGTCTTCACCGCCGACTACCCGCGCGTGGCCGAGCTGATCAAGTCGGCCGGCGTTACGCCGCAGCAATAAGCAAGGCCCGAGCAGGACAACCCAGATGGACAACAACACGGTTTCCGAAGCCGCACCCAAAGCCCCGGCGCGCGTGATCCCCATTGCGGTGGACACCGGCACCGCCTATGGCAAGCCGCCGCCCACCTCCAGGCTGGACCTGGCCCAGGTTGGCCCCGGCACGCCCATGGGCGAGCTGCTGCGCCGTTACTGGCACCCGGTCGGCCTGGCCAGTGACGCCACCGACATCCCGCGCAAGGTGCGCGTGCTGGGTGAAGACCTGATTTTGTTTCGCGACGGCACCGGCCGCCCCGGCCTGGTGTACCCGCACTGCGCGCACCGCGGCTCGTCGCTGTACTACGGCAAAGTCGAAGAGCGCGGCATCCGATGCTGCTACCACGGCTGGCTGTTTGACGTGCAGGGCCACTGCGTGGAGCAGCCCTGCGAACCCGAGGGCGGCCGCGCCCGCGGCAAGGTGCGCCAGCCCTGGTACCCGGTGCAGGAGCTGTACGGCCTGGTCTGGGCCTACATGGGCCCGCCGGAGAAAAAGCCCGTGCTGCCCCGCTATGAATGCCTGGAGACTTTTGAAGAAGGCGAATTCCTGGAAGCCGACGCCAACAGCATCGGCGGCGGCGGGCCGCAGATCATCCCCTGCAACTGGCTGCAGCATTACGAGAACCTGGTGGACCCGTTCCATGTGGTCGTGCTGCATTCCAGCTTCAGCGGCACGCAGTTTGTGCCGCAGATGGCGGTGATGCCCGAAGTGACCTGGGACACCACGGCCATCAGCGTGCGCACGCTGTCGCTGCGCAAGCTGCCCGACGGCACCACGCTGCGGCGCATCAGCGAGGCCGGCCTGCCCACGCTGCGCGTGATCCCCAGCCCGCGCATCGGCCGCTACGGCATGGTCGAGTCACTGGGCTGGGTGCTGCCGATCGACGACCACAGCTTTCGCATCTATGTGGTGGGCCGCGTGAAGGAACAGGGCGAGCTGCACCGCATGCGTTCGCGCCTGGGTGGCAAGCTGTGGGAGGAGCTGACCGAAGAAGAGCACCAGAAGTACCCCGGCGACCATGAAGCCATGGTGAGCCAGGGCAGCATTGCCAGGCACTCCGAGGAGCACCTGGCCACCACCGACCGCGGCATTGTCATGCTGCGCCGGCTGCTGCAAAAGCAGCTGGACGCCGTGGCCGCGGGCGCGGACCCGGCGGGCGTGTCGTTTGACGAAAACGCCGCGCCGGTGCGGTTCACCGCCGGCAACTTCCTGGAGACCTGATGGCTGTGGAGTTTGAAGTGACACTGGCCCGCTCGGGCCGCACCATCCCGGTGGACAGCGGCCAAAGCGTGCTGGAGGCCCTGCAGGCGCATGGTGTGGAGGTGGCCACCTCGTGCCAGCAGGGTGTGTGCGGCACCTGCCAGACCCGTGTGCTGCAGGGCGAGCCCGACCACTGGGACATGTACCTCACGCCCGAAGAACAGGCCGCCAACGACTGCTTCATGCCCTGCATTTCGCGCAGCAAGAGTGCGGTTTTAGTGCTGGACCTCTAGGCGAACCGGGGTTGTTTAGGGCCCGTGCCCTAGCGCCGCTGCCGACAATGGCTTCATTCCACTTCGAAGGACATTGCCATGAACGCCACCCAATTCTCCAAGACCGCCACCGGCGTGATCGCCACCGCCGGCTCCACCGCCCACAAGGCCATTGACGCCTACCGCATCGGCGGCAACCGCCTGAACGACGCCATGGCCCAGCGCTGGGCCAAGGCCCTGAAGCAGACCGCCCCCAAGCTCACGCCCGAGACCCGCAAGAACGCCGCCAACGCGCAAAAGGTGTTCAGCGGCTACTACGCCAAGGGCATCGCCCTGACGGCCGACGGCGCTGCCGTGGTGGTGGACACGCTGGTCGGCGCCGCGCTGGCCACGACCGAAAAGGCCACGGCATTTGCCGCCGACCTGCGCAAATAAACCCGGCTGACACCCGCAAAACCCGATGGCAGAATGAGCCGTCGGGTTTTTTTACGCATAACAAGGAGACACCATGGCGATCAGCGTTGACATTGATCTGGGCTACGAATTCACCGTCAAGGCCAAGGCGGCCGATGTGTTTGCCGTCCTGGCGGACGTGCCCACCTCGGTCAGCCACTTCCCCAAGGTGGACAAGCTCACCGACATGGGTGACGGCGTGTACAAGTGGGAAATGGAAAAGGTCGGCACCGCGCAGGTGAACATCCAGACCGTTTACGCCAGCAAGTACGTGAGCGACGCCGCCAAGGGCACCGTCAAATGGACGCCGGTCAAGGGCGTCGGCAACGCCCTGGTGGGCGGCAGCTGGAAGGTGACCGACAACAAGGGCAAGTCCACTGCGATCGAGCTCAAGATCAAGGGCACGGTAGACGTGCCGCTGCCAGGCCTGATGAAGATGGTGGTGGGGCCGGTGGTCGAGGGAGAGTTCGAAAAACTCGTCGACAAATACATCGCCAACCTCATCAAGAGGTTCGGCGGCGAAGTCGAGTAACTGGGTCTAGCCCAGCGGGCGCGTCAGGTACACCGCCTCGCGCCCCACAATCGCCCGCCGCGCGGGCATGAAGATCGTGCAGTCGTCGCACGGCGCGCGGATTTCTTCCGCACCGTCGGTAGCAATCAACTCCCCTTTGGCAAACACCTCAAAGCCCTGAACCGGCCGCGTAAAGCGGAATTCCGGTGTCTGGATCATGCAGGTGCGCAGCAGTTCAAACCGCCGTTGCGCAGCAGGCGCTGGCCCGGCGTCGCGCGCCATCAACCCGAAATGTGCGATGAAATCACGCGCCACCGCCACGGCCAGGTCGCTGGCCGAGCGGCTGAAATGCTGGCCGCATTCGGCCACCAGCGCCACGCCGGAACCTGACGCCTGAGCGAACCGGCCGTACTCGATCAGGGGTGTGCCCGAGCCCAGGCCGCCCGGCATCACAAAATGAACCGACGGCCGGCCGATGGCCAGCGCCGCTGCTGCATTGCGTTCAAACGCCGGGTACACCCAGAACGGCACCACGTCGGCGTTGGTCGAATGCAGGTCCAGCACATGGTCGGCGGCGTCCACCACCGGCCGCAGTTCGCGGGCGCGGCGCAGCTCGGGGCTGTCCCCGGGCCCGTCCAGCCATTCGGGTGACCAGATGCGGTTGAGGTTGTGCACCAGCTGGCGGCTGTCAAACGGCCGGGCCGGGTCAAACGATTCATAGGCGGACACGTTGGCAAAGCTGATGGTCAGCACGCCCGCCAGCGGCCGCACGCCGGTGTCCAGCAGATGGGTGGCGGCCGTCATGCCGCAGAACTCGTTGCCGTGGGTCAGTGCATTGACCAGCACATGCGGGCCGGGGCGCCCGGAATCAAAGCGGTGCACATAGTCCACCCCGATGTTGCCCCGGCGGTAGGCCGAGAGGTCGCGCGGCAGGACGTCAAACGCCGGCAGGGGCTCGTTCATGGGATTCCTTTGCAACAGGGCGTCTCGATCTTAAGGCGGAAATTTCCTACGCCCCGGCAACGCGGATGGGTGCACACTGGCTGCAACACACCCTGAAAGGAGATGGACATGCAGGTTCAAGTCAACACAAGCAACGGTATTGCCAACAACGAATCCCTGGAGCGCTGGGCCAGCGACCACCTGGGCACGGCGCTGCAGCGCTACAGCCAGGACATCACCCGCGTGGAAGTGCAGCTGAGCGACGAAAACAACGCCGCCAAGGGCGCGGCCGACAAGCGCTGCACGCTGGAGGCCCGCCTGGCCGCCCACAAGCCCGTGGCCGCGACCCACCACGCCGAGAACCAGGACCTGGCCTTTCGCGGCGCCACCGACAAGCTGCTGCACCTGCTGGAGCACACGCTGGGCAAGCTGGCCCACAAGCGCGACCGCGAAACCATCCGCAAAATCGACATCGCAGAACAGCCTTGAACTTTCGCTACCATCGCCGCCAGTACTGACAACTGACGGAGTACCGACATGGCGATGGATGTGATTGACTACGAGATCCGCGGCGCGGAAATGCAGTTCGTGGAGGTGGAGCTGGACCCGGGCGAAGCCGCCATCGGCGAAGCCGGCAGCATGATGTTCATGGACGCCGGCATCGGCATGGACACGGTGTTTGGCGACGGCAGCGCACAGCAGGGCGGCTTTTTCGGCAAGCTCATGGGCGCCGGCAAGCGGCTGGTGACGGGTGAATCGCTGTTCACCACCGTGTACAGCAACAACGCATCCACCAAGCAGCGTGTGGCGTTTGCCGCGCCCTACCCCGGCAAGATCCTGCCCATGGACCTGCGCCAGCTGGGCGGCACGCTGATCTGCCAGAAAGACGCCTTTTTGTGCGCCGCGCGCGGCGTGTCACTGGGCATCGCGCTGCAGCAAAAGCTGTCCACCGGCTTCTTCGGCGGTGAAGGCTTCATCATGCAGAAGCTCGACGGTGACGGCCTGGCGTTTGTGCATGCGGGCGGCACGGTGGTCAAGCGCGAGCTGGCCGCCGGCCAGACGCTGCTGGTGGACACCGGCTGCGTGGTGGCCTACACACCCAACGTCAACTTTGAAATCCAGTTCGTGGGCAAGATCAAGACGGCGCTGTTTGGCGGCGAAGGCCTGTTCTTTGCCCGGATGACCGGCCCCGGCACCATCTGGCTGCAAAGCCTGCCGTTCTCGCGCCTGGCCTCGCGCGTGTTTGCGGCGGCGCCCCAGCGCGGCGGCTCACGTGAAGAGGGCTCGGTGCTCGGCGGCTTTGCCGGCGGCGGGCTGCTGGGTGGCGTGCTGGGCGGCGACGACGAATAGGCCCGGGCGGCTCAGGCAGCCGGCTTGGGCGCGGGGCTTGCGAACTCCCGCTCGCGCAGCCATTTGGTGGCGATCCATTTTTCGCCTTCCTGCACGGGCGAGCCGCCGTGCAGCGTCTTGCTCTCAGGGTGCGGCGTGTCGTAGCTAAAAAACACCGCATTGCCCCGCCGCGGCCCCACCTCCAGCCCCACGTCGGGGAACACCGTGCCGCCGCCGCGTGCGGGCTCGCTCAGGTACATGACGATGGTGGCCACCCGGTGGCCGCCACGCTGGAGGATGGTGGCCGTGCCCGGCTCGCGCGGATCGAAATAGTCGTAGTGCGGGCGGTATTCAGCCCCAGGCCCGTACTGCAGCACCTGGATGCCTTCGCCGTTTTCCACCGGCCAGCCGCACAGGCGGGCCAGGCGCGCCTCGACCCGCGCCACCACCTCGTTCTGCCCACGCCGGAAGAACATGCCGTTGCTGGTGCGCACATCGGTCACCTGGCTGGCGCCGGTGGCCATGTCCAGCACGGCCGAGCGCTTCATGGCGGGGCGTGCCGCGGCAATCAGCGCCTCGCATTCCTCATCGCTCAGCAGCCCGCCCAGGATGGTGATCGCCGGGTACTTGAGGTTGCCCAGCACGGCCACCTGGCGGTCGCCTGCGTCCAGGAACAGCGGCGCGCCGTCCAGCGCCAGGCGCGGCACCTTCAGGCGCGGCGGCTTGTCGCCGGCGGAGCCTGCCGCCGCCGGCGCGGCGGCCCGGGGCA
>JBEIPU010000152.1:0-10623 GCA_040376925.1 Caenimonas sp.
GCACTGGAGCACACCCCCCCCGAGCTGGGCGCCGACATTGCCGAGCGCGGCATGATGCTGACCGGCGGCGGCGCGCTGCTGCGCGACCTGGACCGCCTGCTGGCCGAGGAAACCGGCCTGCCGGTGCTGGTGGCTGAAGATCCGCTGACCTGCGTGGTGCGTGGGTGCGGCATTGCCCTGGAGCGCATGGAGCGCCTGGGCTCGATCTTCACCAGCGAGTAACACCCCACGGAGCAGCGATGCCACTTGGTACGCTGGACAGGTCCCCTCCCCCCTTCTTCAAGCAGGGCCCGTCAGCCCTTTCCAAGCTGATGGTGTTCAGCGCGCTGGCGCTGTTCCTGATGGTGGCTGACGTGCGCTTTCGCATCACGCAGCCGCTGCGCGCGGCCGTGGCCACGGTGCTGTACCCCGTGCAGTGGCTGGCCATGCGCCCGGTGCTGCTGGTGCGCAACGGCGGCGAATACTTCCAGGACCTCAAGGCCGCGCAGACCAGCGAAGCGGCTGCACGCCAGCGCCTGGCGTTGCAGGCGCAACGCACCGGCCAGCTGGAGCAGCTGGAGCTGGAAAACAACCGCCTGCGCAAGTTGCTGGCATTGCGCGACAAGATCAGCACACCCGGCCAGGCCGCCGAGGTGCTGTACGACGCGGCCGACCCCTACACCCGCAAGATCATCATCGACAAGGGCCTGGCCCAGGGCATTGAGCCGGGTTCGCCGGTGATCGACGAGTCCGGCGTGTTGGGCCAGGTCACGCGCGTGCACCCGTTGATCAGCGAGGTGACGCTGGTGATCGACAGCGACCAGGCCATCCCCGTGCTGAACGCACGCACCGGCGCGCGCAGCGTGGCCTTTGGCGACCCCGCGCACGGCGGCGCACTGGAGCTGCGCTTCATGGCCGGCAATGCCGACGTGCAGGCCGGCGACCTGCTCACCACCAGCGGCGTGGACGGAATCTATCCGGCCGGGTTGCCGGTGGCGCGGGTGGACCGCGTGGAGCGGCGGGCCGACTCTGCCTTTGCCCGCATCTATTGCGTGCCGCAGGCTTTGGTCACTGGCGCCAAGCATGTGATGGTGCTCAAACCCGTGTCTGTCCAGATCCCGCCGCGCCCCGCGCCTGACGACACGCCGCACCCGGCTGCGGCCAGGAAAGGAGCGCGCAAATGAAGATCGCGCCGCGCCGGGCCGCCCCAAGCGGCGCGCGCCCCCTCGGGGGGCAGCGAACCACACGCAGTGGGCGAGCGTGGGGGCCCACATCATGATCATGCGTCCGGGGCAGCAGTTGCTTCTGCCGGCCAACCCGCTGTTCATCTGGGGCAGCCTGGTGGCCGCACTGGTGCTGAACATGCTGCCGCTGGGGCGCACGCCCTGGCTGCCGGATTTCCTGATCCTGGTGCTGGTGTTCTGGAGCGTTCACCAGCCGCTGCGCGTGGGCATTGGCGCGGCGTTCTTCTTTGGCCTGTGCATGGACGTGCACCAGACGGCGCTGCTGGGCCAGCATGCGCTGGCCTACACCGCCCTGAGCTTTTTTGCCATCACCATCCACCGCCGCCTGCTGTGGTTCAGCGTGCCGTCACAGGCGGTGCAGGTGCTGCCGCTGTTCGTGGCGGCGCACGCCATCGAGCTGGCGATCCGCATGGTCAGCGGAGGCGCCTTCCCGGGCTGGACGGTGATCCTGGCGCCGCTGATCGAGTCCGCGCTGTGGCCCGTCGTGAGCATCATGCTGCTGGCCCCCCAACGTCGCGCCCCTGATCCCGACGAAAATCGTCCGCTATGACCGAGCTGCGCAACGTCGAAGCCGACCTGTCGCGCTTTCGGGCGCGCATTCTGGTAGCCAGCATCGTGGTGGTGCTGGCCTTTGTGCTGCTGGCATCGCGCCTGGTATACCTGCAGGTGGTGCGCCATGACGACCTGGACGAGCAGGCCGAGGCCAACCGAACGGCGATCGTTCCCATCGTGCCCAATCGCGGCCTGATCCTGGACCGCAACGGCATCATCCTGGCCACCAACTATTCAGCCTACACGCTGGAGATCACGCCGTCACGGCTGACCATGCCGCTGGAAAAAACCATTGACGAACTGGCCCAGGTGATCGACATCCAGCTGCGCGACCGCCGCCGCTTTCGCAAGCTGCTGGACGAATCGCGCAGCTTTGAATCCCTGCCCATCCGCACCCGCCTGACCGATGAGGAAGTGGCGCGCTTTGCCGCGCAGCGCTTTCGCTTCCCCGGCGTGGAGATCAAGGCCCGGCTGTTCCGCAACTACCCCTGGGGAGAGCTGGCCAGCCACGTGGTGGGCTACATTGGCCGCATCAACCAGAGCGAAAAGAAGTCCATGGAAGACTGGTCCGACGAGGACCAGGGCAACTACCGCGGCACCGAATACATCGGCAAGCTGGGCGTGGAGCAGAGCTTTGAAAAGCAGCTGCACGGCATCACCGGCGTGGAGCAGGTGGAAACGTCGGCCGGCGGGCGCGCGGTGCGCAAGCTGGCGAGCATCCCGGCGACGCCTGGCAACACCGTCATGCTTTCGATCGACATCAAGCTGCAAAAGCTCGTCGAAGACATGTTCGGCGAACGCCGCGGCGCGCTGGTGGCCATCGACCCCAAAACCGGCGAGGTGCTGTCTTTCGTCAGCAAGCCCACGTTCGACCCCAACCTGTTCGTGGACGGCATCGACACCGAGAGCTGGCAGATGCTCAACGAGTCCATCGACAAGCCGCTGCTCAATCGCGCGCTGCGCGGGACCTACCCGCCGGGCTCGACCTACAAGCCGTTCATGGCCATGGCCGCGCTGCAGACGGGCAAGCGCTCGGCGTCCACCATCATCAACGACGCAGGCTCATGGACCTTTGGCGGCCATGTGTTTCGCAGTCACGGCGACCATGGCCTGGGCGCGGTGGACATGCACACGAGCATCGTGAAGTCCAGCAACGTGTACTACTACTCGCTGGCCAATGAACTGGGCGTGGACGCCATGCACGACTTCATGAAGCCGCTGGGCTTTGGCCAGATCACCGGCATTGACGTGCTGGGTGAAGTGCGCGGCGTACTGCCCAGCCAGGAATGGAAGCGCAACTACTACAAGCGCCCCGAGCAGAAAAAGTGGTACGCGGGCGAGACCATTTCGCTGGGCATTGGCCAGGGCTACAACGCCTTCACCATGCTGCAGCTCGCACAGGCCACGGCCATCCTGGCCAACAACGGCATCAAGCACAAGCCCCAGCTGGTGATCGCCACGCAGGACTCGGTGTCACGCGCGCGCATCCCGGTGCCGGCCGATCCGCCGGTGGACCTGGGCTACAAGCCCGAGCACGTGGCCGTGATCCGCAAGGCGCTGGTGGGCGTGACGCAGGAGGGAACGTCAGCGCGCGTGTTTGCCGGCGCCGGTTACCTGTCGGGTGGCAAGACGGGCACGGCCCAGGCCGTGACCATCGGCCAGAAGGACAAGTACAACGCCAGCAAGCTTGAAGAGCATCAGCGCGACCATGCGCTGTACATGGCGTTTGCCCCCGCCGACGACCCCAAAATTGCATTGGCCGTGATCGTGGAGAACGCCGGCTTTGGCGCCGCTCACGCGGCACCGATCGCGCGGCGCGTGTTCGACTACTGGCTCATGGGCCAGTACCCGAGCGATGAAGACATGGCCGCCGTGCGCAAGGGCCAGGCCGCCGCGCCCATTGGCAAGCCGCGCAATGCATCGGAAGTGGGCTGGCCGCCGGTGCCCACCGCTGCTGCGTCGGCACCGGCTGCGCCTTAGCGCAGGCCTGAAGCCTGCGCCAGCCAGGCGCCCACGGCGTCGGGCATGGCGCGCACATGCCCCGGCCAGCGGCCCTGCGGGAAGCCCACGTGACCGCCATGCGCCGGCTGCCACAGCGTCACCTGCGCGCCAACCTCGTGCGCGGCCGGCAGGCTGGATGCCGGCACAAACGGGTCGTTCAGGGCATTGAGCACCAGCGCCGGCACGCGGATGCGGTGCAGGTGCGGCTTGGCCGACGCGCGGGCCCAGTAGTCGTCGGTGTCGCGAAAGCCGTGCAGCGGCGCGGTGAAGATGTTGTCAAACTCGTAGAGGTCGCGCGCGCGCAGCAACCGGTCGCGGTCGAACAGGCCGGGGTGCTGCTGCAGCTTCTGCAGTGCCTTGGGCACCATGGTGCGCAGGAACATGCGGGTGTACACCAGCCGGTTGAAGCCCTGGCCGATGGCCCGCCCGCCGGCTGCCAGGTCGATCGGCGAGCTGACCGACGCCACGCCGGCCACGACGCCGGCGGCAGCGTCGCCCATCTCGCCGGCCCAGCGCATCAATGCATTGCCGCCCAGCGACACGCCCACCGCCAGCACCGGGCCCGCATGCGCTGCGGCCAGGCGCCCCAGCACCCAGCCGATTTCTTCAAAGTCGCCCGAGTGGTAGGCGCGCGGCCCCAGATTGAGCTCGCCGCTGCAGCCCCGGAAGTGCGGCACCGCGTAGGCCCAGCCGCGCGCCTGGGCAAAGTCTGCGAATGCTTCGGCATAGTGGCTGCGCGACGAACCCTCCAGGCCGTGAAATAACACCAGCAGCGGCTGCGCGGGCGCAGCCGCTGGCACCAGGAAATCCACGTCGATGAAGTCGCCGTCGGGCGTGGCCCAGCGCTCGCGACGGTACTGGGGCGCGGGGCCGAACACACGGCGTGCATAGAGCGCCGGCCAGATGGTCTGCAGGTTGCCGCCTGGCAACCACCAGGGCGCCTGGTAGTTCAATGCAGCACCTGCATTCAATGAAGCACCTGTGGTGCGTCGCCTACTTCCTGCAGTTCGCTGGGCGTGCCGGGGCTCGCATGGTGCACCACCAGGCGCCAGCCCTGTGCGGTCTTGTGATAGACGTTGGTGGCAATGACCCAAGCCTGGCGCGGCCCGTCGGGCGTCATGACGTCGATGCGCTCCAGCACGTTGTGCACGGCGCTGGCCATTGATTCAACCTTGCGCACCCGCTCGGGCACGGCGCTGATGGGGCCGTTGGAAAACATGGCGTCAAAGGTCGCGCGGATCGCCACCGCGCCCACCACGCGCGGCCCGCCGGGGTGCACGCAGACGATTTCGTCCTCGTCTGCCCAGCAGGCCATGAGCTTTTCGATGTCGCCGGTCTGCAGCGCCTCATAGAGCGCGGCCTCGATATCGTCGGCGGTGCCGCCAAGGGCGGCGGCCTGTTGTCTGGATTTGGGCATGGTCCGGCCGGGTCTGCTAGTGCGTGGGTGGTGCGTGATTTTGCATCGGCGCGCCGCCCAGCCAGTGCGCAACCGTGCCGCGCAGGTCCTTTTGCGCGGCCTGCCACACCAGCTCGGGCGCCGCCACGTGGATGCCCGGCGGCGCCAGCTGCAATGCCACGTCCACGAACTCCGCGACCTTCACCGCGCGCACCGGCTGCTCGCTGCTGGGAACCATGTACTGGAAAACCGACAGCATCCAGCGTGCGGTGCGCTGCAGGAAGTTCAGGCCGGCTGGCTGCCCCGGCTTCTGGGCCGAGCGCACCAGGATCACCCGCTCAAAACCCAGTCCCACCACAGCCTGCTCGTCCAGCCCCGCCAGGCCGCGCTTGAGCGCCTCGGGCAGGCGGCCCTGCGCATGTGGCAGCACCACCGCCAGGGTGGACGCACCGCAGCGGCGCATCCAGGCAGCAACCGGCGCCAGGTCGGCGGGTTGCGGCGTCCACAGCGCCCGCTCGCGGTCATGGAACAGTCGCGGCGGGTCGAACATGATCACGCCCGCCTGCGCAGCCACCAGCGGCCACTGGTGCGGCGCGGCATCGCCCGCCTGCAGCATGGCCACGCCGCGCAGGCCGTCGGTGAACGGCTCGCGCGCCAGCACCAGCGTGCGAGCAAAGCGCTGCGCACCGGCCAGGCGGCGCAGCACCTCGTTGCCCAGCGTGCCCGTGGCACCCGCCACCAGCAGGACCGATGCGGCAGGCGCAGCGGGTGGGGGACGGCTGGCAGCCTGCAGGGCTTGAATCGGGGTGACTGGCATCCCATCTATGCTACCTTTACAGACCCTGCCCTTTGAGGAACGCTCCATGAAACGCTGGCTCCTGATCCTGACTTCCACGCTGGCCCTGCTGGGCCTGGCGGGCTGCGGCTACAACGACTTCCAGCGCCTGGACGAGCAGACCAAGGCCGCCTGGAGCGAAGTGCTCAACCAGTACCAACGCCGCGCCGACCTGATCCCCAACATCGTCAACACGGTCAAGGGCGAGGCCAATTTCGAGCAGGAAACCCTGACCAAGGTGATTGAGGCGCGCGCCAAGGCCACGTCCATCCAGGTCACGCCCGAAACGCTGAACAACCCCGAGGCATTCAACAAGTTCCAGCAGGCCCAGGGCGAGCTGGGCAGTGCCCTGAGCCGCCTGATGGTGACGGTGGAGCGTTACCCTGACCTGAAGGCCAACAAGGGCTTCAGCGACCTGCGCGTGCAGCTCGAAGGCACCGAGAACCGCATCACCGTCGCACGCAACCGCTACATCCAGGCCGTGCAGGAATACAACGTGCTGGCCCGCAGCTTCCCCAGCAACCTGACGGCGATGGTGTTCAGCTACAGCCCCAAGCCCAGCTTCACCGTGCAGAACGAAGCACAGATTGCCACGCCGCCGCAGGTGGACTTCAACAAGAAATAAGGTGCCCTGATGCCGCTGACGCGCGCCCTGCGGGCCGGTACCGCCGCCGCCCTGCTGGTGCTTGCCGCGCTGCTGGTGCCCGCCTGGGCGCAGGGCCTGCAGAGCGTGCCGGCATTGACCGCGCACGTGCTGGACGAAACCGGCACGCTGGACGCCGCACAGCTGCAGGCGCTGGACGCCAAGCTCGATGCGTTTGAAAAGGCCAGCGGGTCGCAGGTGGTGATGCTGCTGGTGCCCACCACCCAGCCCGAAGACATTGCCAGCTATGCCAACCGCGTGGGCAACACCTGGAAGATCGGCCGCAAGGGCGTGGGCGACGGCCTGCTGCTGGTGGTGGCCAAAAACGACCGCAAGGTCCGCATTGAAGTGGCCAAGGCGCTGGAAGGCGCCATTCCTGACCTGGCGGCCAAACAGGTGATTGACGAAGCCATCACGCCCGCCTTTCGCCGGGGCGACTACGCCGCCGGGCTGGACGCTGCGGCAGACCGCATCATGGCGCTGATCAAGGGCGAGGCCTTGCCCGCACCCGCGCCGCAGGCGGCGTTTGATGTGGAAGGCTTTGATTGGGAAGACCTCGCGGTCTTCATGTTTTTTGCGGTGATGGTCGGCGCATCGGTGGTGCGGCGCATCTTCGGCCGCAAGCTGGGAGCGCTGCTGATCGGCGCGGGCACGGGTGCGGTGGCCCTGGTGGTCACTTCCAGCCTGCTGATCGCCGCTATCGCGGCGCTGGTGGCGATGCTGTTCGGCCTGTTTGCCAGCTTCAGCCCCGGCTCGTTCACGCGCGGCAGCGGTGGCGGCTGGAGCAGCGGTGGCGGTGGCTGGAGCAGCGGCTCGGGTGGTGGAGGCTTCAGCTCGGGCGGGGGCGGCGATTTTGGGGGCGGCGGCGCCTCGGGGGACTGGTGATGGCGGGCATGATCCAACGCTTCCTGAGGCACCGCTGGCTGGACGAGGCCGACACGCGCCGCGCCATCCCCCCCGAGCTGCTGGAACGCCTGCGCCGGCGCGTGGCGGCCAGTGAAAAGCGCCACAGCGGTGAGGTCCGCATTCATGTCGAAGCCGGCCTGCCCACCAGCTACCTGCTGCGCCATGCCACGGCCCGCGAGCGCGCGGTGGCCCTGTTCGGCAAGCTGCGCGTGTGGGACACCGAGCACAACAACGGCGTGCTGATCTACCTGCTGCTGGCCGAGCACGCGATCGAGATCGTGGCCGACCGCGGCCTCAACCAGCATGTGACAGCCGGCGAATGGCAAGCCATCGTCGCGCGCATGGGTGCGGCGTTTCGCGAGCGCCGCTTCGAAGATGGATTGACGCAGGCGCTGGAGGAAGTGTCTGCGCTGCTGGTAGCGCATTTCCCGCTGGCCGCGGGCCAGACCAACCCGAACGAACTGCCGGACGAGCCTTCGATCGGCTGATCAGGCGGCTTGTGCCAGAAGCTTCACACGCGCTGGCGGTGTTGCAGCAGCCCGGGCCAGCGGCGCCCTGTGCTGCTCCGACAGGCGGAACACTGCCACTGCGGACACCAGGTCCGTCGCCTGGGTGCGCAGGCTGCCTGCCGCGGCGGCCATTTCCTCGACCAGCGCAGCGTTTTGTTGCGTGACCTGGTCCATGGACGTCACAGCCTCGCCGATCTGACCCACGCCGTCGCTCTGCTCTTTGCTTGCCGAGCTGATCTGGGCCATGATTTCCGTGACCCGGCGCACGCGGTCCACCACCTCGCTGATGGTGGTGCCGGCCTTGTCCACCAGCACGGTGCCGCTTTCCACGCGTTCCACGCTGTCGGTGATGAGTTGCTTGATCTCCTGGGCGGCCTGGGCGCTGCGCTGGGCAAGGCTGCGGACCTCGCCGGCCACCACTGCAAATCCACGCCCCTGCTCACCGGCGCGGGCCGCTTCCACCGCCGCGTTCAGCGCCAGGATGTTGGTCTGGAATGCAATGCCGTCAATGACGTTGATGATGTCGGCGATCTTGCGCGAGCTTTCGTTGATGCCGCGCATGGTGTCCACCACCTGGCTGACCACCTGTCCGCCTTCGACGGCCACACGGGATGCACTTTGGGCGAGCTGGTCCGCCTCGACGGCGTTGTCCGCATTCTGGCGAACCGTGGACGACAGCTGTTCCATCGAGGCCGCCGTTTCCTGCAAGGCGCCGGCCTGGTTTTCCGTTCGGGAGCTCAGGTCCTGATTCCCCTGGGCAATCTGCTCGCTGGCACTGGAGACAGATTCGGAACCCGAGCGTACGCGCCCCACCACCTGCACCAGGCCACCCTGCATTTCGGCCAGGGCCTGCATCAGCACGCCGGTCTCGTCCCGGCTCCTGACTTCAACCACACCGGTGAGGTCCCCCGCCGCGACGGCGCGGGCCAGTTGCACGGCACTGTTGATGGGGCCTGTGATGGAACGGATGATCCACAGGGCTACGCCCGCGGCGGCGATCGCGGCCACCAGCACGGCGGCGGCAATGCTGATGATCATGGAGCGGACTTCGTCCTGCGCCTGTGCGCTGGCTTCCTGCGCGCCCCTGGTCTGGAAATCTGCGGCGTCATCGATCGCCTTGAAGTACGCCAGTTGCGCGGGCCGGACGGTATCAAACAGGAGCGCAATGGCCTGCTCACGCTGGCCGGCATCCATCAGGCGCAGGAAGCTCTCTTGCGCTTCGCGAAACGGCTTTCGGGTTTCCAGCATCCTGGCGTGCAGTTCACGACCTTTGTCGGACACGACCAGCTTCTCGATATTGGCCGTGTTGGTGTTCACCTTGTTGCGCGACTCTGCGATTTCGTTCTTTTCCTTGGCAATCAGCGCCACGTCCTTGAACAGGGCAATGTTGCGCATCGCGCGGGCCTGGAAATTGGCCTCGTCGCGCAGCAGCTCCAGTTCGGCAATCGCCGTCATTCGCCGCTGCGTGATGTCCACAAGCTGGTCGCGTACGGACATGGTGCGGCTGACGCTGAAAGCACCGATCACAAGCAGCATCAGCACCAGCAGGCTGAACGCGCCCACGAGGCGCGTAGATATTTTCAGGTTGTTGAACATGACGGTTGGGGCGAGGGTTGGGTTACGAAAAGTGGCTGACCCTGCTTTCTGGCAGCGTCAGGACCGACTTTATGAAAAGCTGTCCAACGTGAAGGCCCGAAAAACACCCGAATGCCCACGCTTTAAGAATCAGCGAATCCCGAACAACCTGCGGGCTTGCCGCGCGGACATGAAAAAAGCCCCGGTCTTTCGAGCGGGGCTTCGGGCGGGTTGTATGAACCGGCTTATTTCTTCTGTCGGAACTTGCGCAGTGCGGCGATCTGGGCGGCCATCACAGCCAGCTCGGATTGGGCGCGAGCGATGTCGAGTTCGCCCTTGGCGTTCTTCAGGGCCTCTTCGGCGGCGGCCTTGGCGGCGTTGGCCTTTTCGTCGTCCAGATCCTTGCCGCGGATGGCGGTATCGGACAGGACGGTCACGCAATTGGGCTGCACTTCCAGGATGCCGCCCGCCACGAAGACGAATTCCTCGCTGCCGTCGGCCATCTCGATGCGCACCGAGCCGGGCCGGATGCGCGTGATCAGCGGCGTGTGGCGCGGGTAGATGCCGAGCTCGCCGGCTTCACCGGGCAGGGCCACGAATTTGGCCTCGCCCGAGAAGATGGCCTCCTCGGCGCTCACCACATCAACGTGAATGGTGTTCATTGCAAGCGGCCTTTCTTAGGCGACCTTCTTCGCTTTTTCGAAGGCTTCGTCAATGGTGCCGACCATGTAGAACGCCTGCTCGGGCAGGTGGTCGCATTCACCGGCGGTGATCATCTTGAAGCCGCGGATGGTTTCCGACAGCGGCACGTACTTGCCGGGCGAACCGGTGAACACCTCGGCCACGTGGAACGGCTGGCTCAGGAAACGCTGGATCTTGCGGGCGCGGGCCACGGCCAGCTTGTCCTCAGGGGCCAGTTCGTCCATGCCCAGAATCGCGATGATGTCGCGCAGTTCCTTGTAGCGCTGCAGCGTGCCCTGCAC
>JBEIPU010000141.1:0-11175 GCA_040376925.1 Caenimonas sp.
AGTCGGCCGGCCCGCTGATGCTGCGCGACCTGGCCGCCGCCGCCGGCATGAGCGCGGCCAAGGCGCACCGCTACCTGGTGAGCTTCCAGCGGCTGGCGCTGGTGGTGCAGGACGCCGGCACCACCCGCTACGACCTCGGGCCCGCCGCGCTCAAGCTGGGCCTGGCGTCGCTGTCTCGGCTGGACGCTGTGAAGCTCGCGCGTGAACGCGTGGGCCCGCTGATGGAGGCCATCGGCCACACCATTGCGCTGGCTGTGTGGGGCAACCACGGCCCCACCGTGGTGCACTGGGAGGAATCCCCCCAGGCCGTCACCGTCAACCTGCGCCTGGGCGATGTGATGCCGCTGCTGTCGTCGGCCACCGGGCGCTGCTTTGCCGCCTATGTGTCGCGCGACGCCATTGCACCCATGCTGCGTGACGAGATGGCCCGCGCCCAAAAAGCAGGCCGCACCGATGTGCCGGCGACCATGGCCGAAGTGAAGGCCATGCTGGACGAGGTGCGTGCACGCGGCGCGGCGCGCGTGGTGGACACCTTGCTGCCGGGCATCGTGGGTTTTTGCGCGCCGGTGTTTGATTCCGACGGGCACATCGTGCTGGGCATCGTGACGCTGGGCTCGGTGGCCACGTTTGACGCCGCCTGGGACGGCGCCGTGCACCGTCCGCTGGCGGCGGCGGCGGCGCAGCTGTCGGGCGATCTGGGTTACACGGGCTGAAGATGGCCATGGTGCTGCGTTCCACCCCCCACTCACCGTGGCGTGCGCTGATCGGGCTGGCGCTGATCGTGCTGAGCATCCACTTGTGGTTGCTGCAAGCACGACCGGGGCCGCTGTCGTTGGCGTTCCATGGCGCCCCCCAAGCCCTGGTGACACGGGTGATCGAAATCAGGCCGCGCGCAGCGCTGCAGTCGCCGCTCGACGCGCCGCAGCGCGTTGAACCGGAAGTTTCTGTGGCGGCGGCACCCGCTGACGCCATGCCACCGACCGACTTGCGCAACCGCAACCCGCGGTCGGACGACCCACCTTTGCTCGTGCAGCAGGCAGCGGCGCCCACAACGCCGGTACAGGCTACCGAAGCACACGGGCCTGATGCCGCCAACCCGCCGCCACAGGAAGCGCGCGCCGCTCCAGCCTTTGCCATACCGGGTTCCGTGCGGCTGCGTTATGTCGTCACCGGCGAGTCGCGGCGCCAGCCCTATCGCGCGACGGGGCTGCTTTCATGGAGCCATGACGGCACAACTTATGAGGCCCGCATGGAAGTTGGCGCCTTGCTGTTAGGCGCGCGCAGGCAGGTCAGTACCGGCCGCATCACGGCCGAAGGCGTGACGCCGAGCCGGTTCGCCGACGAGGCGCGCAACTCACTGGCCACCCATTTCAGGCATGAGGCTGGCGTCATTTCCTTCAGCAATAACGCGCCGGACGTGCCGCTGGTCCGAGGCGCCCAGGACCGGCTGAGCGTGCTGCTGCAATTGGGCTCACTGATTGCAGGTTCGCCTGCAAGCTACACGCAGGGCAGCACCATTTCGATTCAAACTGCGGGCACCCGCGATGCGGATGCTTGGGTCTTTGTGGTCGGCGAGCCGCAGATCTTGCAGCTGCCAGGCGGCGAGCTAGCCGCCCTCAAGCTGGAGCGGACCCCGCGCCGTGATTTTGACCAGAAGGTCGAGGTATGGCTCGCCCCCACAATGGACTACCTTCCCGTACGCGTCCGGCTGACACAGCCAGGGGGTGATTATGTGGACCAGCAGTGGGAGGCGACCGACAGGAGCTGAGCTGCATCCCGCCTATCCTGCAAGCCAGACCCTGCAAAACGGGCGCGCCCGACAGGCCTTGAAACTGGCTCGAACGTTGCTACGTACTGGCCATGGCAGCGCTGCTGCGAAGGAAACGCAATGCAAATGCTTTACGACTCTGAATCATTTGTGGTGGTCCACATGCTGGCCAACGAAACGCCGTCAGGCGAGCAAGCCACCGGCTCGCCGGCCCTGGCCCGCCACGGCTTTGAGATCGTGGACAAGCGCACCAACAAGGAGGTCTACCTGGACGGATCCTGGGCTGACCTGTTCCAGCGCCAGATCAACGCCTGGCAGCTCAATACCCCCTCCCAGGAAGAGGTCGAAACCACGCTGGGCGGCTACGCCGAGCTGGCGCAAAACCCGCTGGTCATGCACTGACGCCTGGCGGGCGGCCATAAAGCCACACGAAAACCGGCTCCACCAGCACCAGCACCGCCACCAGCCGGCACACCTGAAACGCCGTCACCACCGGCACGCCCAGCTGCAGCACCTTGGCCGTGATCGCCATCTCGGCAATGCCGCCGGGTGAGGTGCCCAGGATCAGCGTGGCCGGGTGCAGCCCGGTGGCCCAGGCCAGCGCCCAGGCGAATGCGGCACACACCCCCACCATCACCACGGTGCCCAGCCCCACGGCCGCCAGCCAGCGCGGCGCGGTGCGCAGGAAATCCGCCGAAAACCGCACCCCCAGGCTTACGCCGATCACCAGCTGCGCGGCATTGACCAGCCACTGTGGAATGGCCGACAGGTGCACGCCGGCCATGGTCAGGCCCATGGACGCCACCAGCGCCCCCATGAACCACGGGTTGGCCCGGCCCAGGCGCAGCATGACCCAGCCGCCGGCGCCGGTGGCCGCCGCCAGCAGCGCAAAGCCGGGCCACTGCGTCAGGCGCGGCCCCGGCGGCGTGAGGTCAATGCCCTGCAGGCCGCTGAAGCTGAATGCGAACGGAATGACCAGCACCACGATCAGCAGGCGCAGGCTGTGCGCCGCGGCCACCAGGTCGGTGCGGGCGCCCTCGCGCTCGGCCAGCAACGTCATCTCGGACGCGCCGCCAATCGCACCGGCAAAGTAACTGGTGGCGCGCTGCTGGCGCGGTGTGCCGCCGAAACCCTGCGCATGGCCGCGGTGCAGCCAGGCGCCAAAGGCCCAGCCCAAAGCCAGCGCCCAGGCAATGCCCAGCAGGATCGCCCACCACAGGCTGCCCACCAGGGCCGTGACCTGCGGCGTGAAGTACAGGCCCAGCGCCGCGCCGATGGTCCACTGCCCCGCATTGCGCAACGGCCCCCAGCTGCGTGTGGGCGCATTCAGGATGGACGCCACGGCGGTGGCCAGCAGCGGGCCGATCATCCAGGGGATGGGTGTGCGCAGCCACACGCACAGCCCGGCGGCAGCCAGCGCCAGCAGCAGGGTCAGGGCAACGCGAACGGCGAACGCAGGGGACATCGGAAGTCCCGTAGTATCCCTGCATGCGCTGTCGAATCGCCGCCATTGCCCTGCTGTTTCTGGCCAGCTGCGCGGGGCCGCGCGAGCACACCGGTGTGCAGGCACCGCTGGCCGCGCTGCTGCCCGCGGACCTGCTGCTCGTCGGTGAGCAGCACGATGCGCCGGACCACCAGCGGCTTGAACACGAACTGATCGACACCCTGGCCGCGCGTGGGCTGCTGGCCGCCGTGGCGCTGGAGATGGCGGACGCCGGGGCATCCACCGCGCACCTGTCGCGCCGCGCCGACGAGGCCGAGGTGCAGGCCGCGCTGCGCTGGAACGACGCCGCCTGGCCCTGGCGTGCCTATGGCCCGGTGGTGATGGCCGCCGTTCGCGCGGGCGTGCCGGTGCTGGGCGCCAACCTGCCGCGTGATCGCATGCGCGAGGTCATGGCCAATACACAGCTGGATGCACGCCTGCCCCCTGCGGCACTGGCAGCGCAGCAGCAGGCCATTCGCGACGGGCACTGCGGGCTGCTGCCCGAAAGCCAGATCGCCCCCATGACGCGCATCCAGATTGCGCGCGACATCCGCATGGCGCACGCGCTGGAGCGCGCGCGCCTGCCCGGCAAGACCGTGGTGCTGGTGGCCGGTGGCGGCCATGTGCTGCGCGACCGCGGTGTGCCGGTGCACCTGGCCCCCGGCATGACGGCCAGGGTGCTGCTGCTGCAGGCCGGCGGCGCCGGTGGCGATGCAGCCCAGGCAGACCTGGCGCTGCCTACGCCGGCACTGCCGCCCACCGACTACTGCGCCGGCTTGCGCAAGCAATTCGCTCCCCGGCCTTCGGCTCAGTAACGGTGCTCAAAGCGCTGCAGCAGCGCCTGGTGGCGCTGTGCAGAGGGCTCAAACCCGCCGGGCTGGCCGTCAAACACCGAGCGCAAAAAATCCAGCGCCAGCTCGCGCGTGGCGGCCTTGACCTGCGGGTTCCATTGCGCTCCACCCGTGCCCAGGCGGTCGGTGAACATGCTGTGCGAGCCGTCCTTGAACACCGCCAGCGCCTTGCGGGTGCTGCCGGTGGATGCATACACCGCCGCGCGGTCGTCCACGCCCGAGTAGTAGCCGGGAATGCGGATGTCGTCCGCCGTGGACGTGATGTGCAGCGTGGGCACACGCACATGCGACAGGATGGCCCGCGGGTCGGCCTCGCCGTAAAACGGCGGCGCCGAGATGACCACCGCGGCGCGGATGCGGGCGTCGGCAAAGTCCATGGCGCGGCCCTCGCGAACCACCTGCGCGCCGGCGGCCAGCAAGGTGGTGTTGGCCCCATACGAATGCCCCGCCGCCGCAATTCGCAGCGGGTCGATGCGCCCGGCCAGCTCGCCCGCCAGCAGCTGGTCCAGTGCAAACGACACGTCGCGCGCGCGGTTCATGGCCTCGGCCTCCTGGGCCGCGCCCTGCAGGCGCGTCACCAGCGCCAGCGGGTTGCCAGCCCACAGGTTGCGGTCGCTGCCCGTGTGCTGCAGGTGCAGCGACGCATAGCCGTTGGCGGCCCAGTACTTGCCCAGGTAGGTGTAGCCCTCGCGCGAGCCACCGATGCCATGCGAGAACACCACCAGCGGCACCGGCCCCTGCGCTCGCGCAGGCAGGTACAGCTTGGCCGGCACCGTGCGCTCGCGCGCCGCGTCCTGCCATTGCAGGTAGTGCGCTTCGTACTGGCTGGCCGCGGGCATGGGCAGGGCGGCCGCCAGCACCGCTTCGCGCCCGGCAACAGCGCCGGACGGTGCCGGGCTGGCAGAGCCCGCCTGGGCACAAGCCGCGAGCACTGCGGCGGCCGCAAGTGCGCAGGCGAGCAGGAAATGTCGTCGGTGGGGTGAGTGAGTCGGTGGCATCAGCCGAGTTTGAAGACGCAGGATTAGCCGGCCATGAGCCCGCACAAGACCTTTCATCCAACAAGACTATACGGTCATTACAAATACTGACCGGTATTTTATTAAACCGTGCAGTACATTTGCCTTGCGTTGCATTCACGGCGCCCGCTGGCGGCAGTTCTGCCAGTGGCCATTTGAATCAAGGAGTTGAACCATGAAAAAGCAGATGATCGCCCTGGCCCTGTCCGCCGCAGCCCTGTCCCCCGCCTGGGCTGCCGACATTGTGGACACCGCCGTCAAGGCCGGTTCGTTCAAGACCCTGGCCACGGCGCTGCAGGCCGCCGGCCTGGTGGACACGCTCAAGGGCAAGGGCCCGTTCACCGTGTTCGCCCCCACAGACGAAGCCTTTGCCAAGATCCCCAAGGCCGACCTGGACGCCCTGCTGAAGGACAAGGCCAAGCTCACGGCCGTGCTGACCTACCACGTGGTGCCCGGCAAGGTCATGGCCGCCGACGTGAAGGCCGGCAAGGTCAAGACGGTGCAGGGCGGCGAGCTGACGGTGGCCACCGCCGGCGGCGTGAAGGTGGACAACGCCAACGTCATCAAGACCGACATCGTGGCCGACAACGGCGTGATCCACGTGATCGACAGCGTGGTGCTGCCGAAGTAAGAAGCCCCGCCCTACGCGTGCCTGGCGGATGGCCTACGCATGCTTGCGTATCGCATCCGCCAGCGTGTTCACCAGCCGGTCAATGTGTTCCTTTTCCACGATGTAGGGCGGCGCAATCACCAGCACGTCACCGGCCGGGCGCACCAGCGCGCCGTTGGCAAAGCATTCCAGGAATATCTCGTACGCCCGCTTGCCCGGCAGCCCCGGCAGCGGTGCCAGCTCCACCGCGGCGGCCAGGCCCATGCTGCGGATGCCCACCACGTTGGGCAGGCCCTTGAAGGTGCTGTGAAACGCATCGCCCAGTACCTTGCCCATCTGGCCCGCGCGCTCGAACAGGTTTTCCTGCTTGAACAGGTTCAACGTGGCAATGGCGCCGGCGCAGGCCACCGGGTGGCCTGAATAGGTGTAGCCGTGGAAGAACTCGATGATGTGCTCGGGCGCCTCGGTCTTCATCATGGCGTCGTACAGCTTGTCGCGGCAGATCACGCCGCCCAGCGGAATGACGCCGTTGGTCACCGCCTTGGCGAAATTCAGCATGTCGGGCACCACGCCGTAAAAGTCCGCGCCAAAGTTGGTGCCCAGGCGGCCGAAGCCGGTGATCACCTCGTCAAAGATCAGCAGGATGCCGTGCTTGTCGCAGATCTCGCGCAGGCGCTTCAGGTAGCCCTGCGGCGGCAGGTACCAGCCCGCGCTGCCGGCCACCGGCTCGACGATGATGGCCGCCACGTTGCTGGGGTCGTGCAGCGGCAGGATGCGGTTTTCCAGCTCGAGCAGGATGTCTTCCTGCCACACCGGCTCCTGATGGTGGATGTACGCATGGTTCACCGGGTCATGGATGAAACGCATGTGGTCTACCCGCGGCAGCAGCGAGGTGCCGAACACCTTGCGGTTGGCCGGGATGCCGCCCACGCTCATGCCGCCAAAGCCCACGCCGTGGTAACCCTTTTCGCGGCCGATGAAGATGTTGCGGTGGCCTTCGCCGCGCGCGCGGTGGTAAGCCAACGCCACCTTCAGTGACGTGTCGGCGGCTTCCGATCCGGAGTTGCAGAACAGCACCTTGTTCAGGTCGCCCGGCGCCATGGCGGCAATCATCTCGGCTGCCTTGAAGGCCTGGTCGTTGCTGGCCTGGAAGGCGGTGGCGTAGTCCAGCGTGTCCAGCTGGCGCTTGATGGCTTCGTTGATGGGCTTGCGGTTGTGGCCCGCGCCCACGCACCAAAGGCTGGAGATGCCATCGATCACCTTCTTGCCGTCATGCGTGGTGAATTCCATGCCGTCGGCGGCCACGAATACACGGGGGTTCTTCCTGAAATGGCGATTGGGGGTGAAGGGCAGCCAATGGCTGTCCATGTTGAAGTCGTTGTAGGCCATGAAGGGCTCTCCTGTGCGAACGGCAAAAGGGCATTTTGGCACCGGAAACCCCCGTGAGCGACGAGCCGTGCCGTCCTGCGACAATTCACGCCCTATGAGTAACGCTTATATCCTCACGCTTTCCTGCCCGGACCGCCGCGGCATCGTGCACGCCGTCTCGGGCTTCCTGCTGGAGCGCGGCGGCAACATTGAAGAAGCCGCGCAGTACAACGACCACGACACCGGCCTGTTCTTCATGCGGGTGCAGTTCGCCTGCGACCAGCACACCTTTGACGACCTGAAGGCGCAGCTCAGGTTCTTTGCCGAGCCGCTGCAGATGGACTGGAAGCTGCACGCCACCACCCAGCCCATGAAGACCGTCATCCTGGTCAGCAAGGAAGGCCACTGCCTGAACGACCTGCTGTTTCGCTGGAAAAGCGGCCTGCTGCCGGTGGACATCCGCGCCATCATCAGCAACCACCGCGAGTTCTACCAGCTGGCCGCGAGCTACAACGTGCCCTTTCACCACATTGCCGTGAGCAAGGACAACAAGGCGCAGGCCGAGGCAAAGCAGTTCGAGATCATCGAGGCCGAAGGCGCCGAGCTGGTGGTGCTGGCGCGCTACATGCAGATCCTGAGCGACGACCTGTGCCGCAAGCTGGCCGGGCGCGCCATCAACATCCACCACAGCTTTTTGCCCAGCTTCAAGGGCGCCAAGCCCTACTACCAGGCGCACGACCGCGGCGTGAAGCTGATCGGCGCCACAGCCCACTATGTGACGGCCGACCTGGACGAAGGCCCGATCATCGAGCAGGACGTGGCCCGCGTGGACCACAGCAAGACGGTGGAGGACCTGACAGCCATGGGCCGCGACACCGAGAGCCAGGTGCTGGCGCGCGCCGTCAAATGGCACAGCGAGCACCGCGTGCTGCTGAACGGGCACAAAACGGTAATCTTCAAGTAAGGCGACGCGCGACACCATTTACACCTTTCAGGTATATACTCGAATATATTCCTTTGAGGTATATTTCATGGCGACGGCCACACCGCCTTCCATCGACTGGCATTTCGCGCGCCCCGCGCTGGCGGGCGCCTACCTGGACACCCTGCTGTCCCAGGGCGTGCGCCGCTTGGCGTTCTTCGGCCGGCGGCGTATCGGCAAAACAGAATTCCTGTTGCGGGACATGTTGCCGGCCGCAGCCCAGCGTGGGGCGGCCACGCTGTACTGCTCGCTGTGGGAATTCAAGGACAGGCCGCACCTGAGCATCACCCAGGCCCTGACGCAGGCCACGCCGGGCGCCGCGGCCACCGGTTTGAAAGGCCGCGTGCAGCTGAGCCTGCCCGACATCGCCGAGGCGGAGATCGAGGTCGAGCGTGCCGGCAAGCCACAGGCGGCCTCCTCCGAAGAGCTGGCCCAGCTCACCTCGGCATGGCGGGGTTGGCTGGAAGCGCGCAAGCGCAAGCCGGCCCTGGTGGTGTTCGACGAGATTCAACACCTTGCCACGTCGGCACGGTTTGCCACATTTGCCGCGACCCTGCGCACGCTGTTGGACATGGCCCCCGCGCACGTGCACGTGGTGTTCACGGGCTCGTCACATGCCGACCTGCAGCGCCTGTTCACGCACAACAAGGCGCCTTTCTTCCAGTTTGCCGATATCCTGCCGTTCCAGCCCATGGCGCATGATTTCGTGACGCACCTGGAAGGCATCTTCCACCAGATCACAGGCCTGCGCCTTGCAGCGGGTGCTTTGGGAAAGCTGTTCGAGCTGACGGGCCGCAACGCGCACCTGATCACCGGTCTGACCCAACGCCTGATCATTTTTCGCAGTACGGACGTGCAGGCCATGTGGGCCGAGGTGTCGCAGGGCCTGATCGGGCCCGACGGCTGGTGCGAACAGCAATGGGCGTCACTGGCCGCGTCCGATCAGGCCGTGTACCTGCAGTTGCTGCACGGCCAGGAGCCCTTTTCCGAGGGGTCGCTGCAGGTGTACCAGGAGCAGGGGTTCTCGCGCGCAACCGCGCAGAAGGCGCTGGTCCGACTGGAAAACAAGGGGCTGATTTCCCGACTCGGCCACGGGCAGTACCTGCGCGAAGTGCCTGTGCTGGACGAGTGGCTCATGGAGCAGGGCTTGGCCATCGGGGTAGGTCGGCCATGACCGCCCGCATCCCGCCCATCCAGTGCCTGCTGACCTTCGAGGCGCTGGCGCGGCTGCGCAGCGTGACGCAGACGGCGGACGAGCTGAACGTGACGCCCAGCGCGGTGAGCCACCGCGTCAAGCAGCTCGAGCAGATCCTGGGCACGCGCCTCTTCGGCCGGGCTGATTTTTCGCTGACCACCGAGGGCAGCGAATACCTGGCCCATGTGCGTGAGGGGCTGGCCAGCCTGGAGCGCTTTCCGGGCCAGGACACCGCCAGCACCAAGCGCAAGCTGCGCGTGGCGGTCACGCCGACCTTTTCGCGCTCCATCCTCATGCCCAGGCTGCGCGGCTTCATCGAGGCCTACCCCGAGATTGACCTGACGCTGCAGGTCAGCATCCCGCTGCTGGACGTGGTGGCCGAGGACGCCGACCTGATGGTGCGCTTTGGCACCGGCCGCTATGCCGACGTGGAACACACCTGCCTGATGACCGACGAGGTCACGCCGCTGGCTTCGCCCGCCTACATCCGCGAGCACGGCCCGTTTGACACGGTGGACGAACTGCTGGCCGCCAAGCTCATCAAGAGCCCGCTGGAGCCCTGGCGCACCTGGTTCCTCGCGCATGGGGTGGATGCGGGCGAGCCGGCCGAGGGCTCCAGCTTCAACGACATCGGCCTGATGTGCGACGCGGCGGCCCAGGGCCTGGGCATTGCATTGGTGCGCCTGAAGCTGGGCGCACCCTGGCTGGACAACGGCGCGCTGGAGCGCATCTCTACCCGCAACGTGCCCAGCCCCCATGCCCATTACCTGTGCTGGCGCACCGGGGCGATGGACCGCTGGGAATGCGCGGCGTTTGCCGACTGGCTGCGCAAGAGCATGCTCTGAACCGGGCAGCGTGCCGCGAATTCACGCGGCGCTTCAAAATTCTTCATTCCCAACGTGGCCGGCTTGGCCTACAGTGCAAGGCATGAATGCCCCACTGGACGCCGACCTCTTGCAGCGCACCGAACGCCAGGCCGCCGTGGTGCGCGCCCTGTCGGCCGTGCTGCCCGCCCATGCGCTGCTGTGGCACAACGAAGACACCGTGCCCTATGAATGCGACGGCCTCACCGCCTACCGCCAGCGCCCGCTGGTGGTCGCGCTGCCCGAAACCACCGACCAGGTGCAGGCGGTGCTGCGCGCCTGCCATTCGCTGGGCGTGCCGGTGGTGGCGCGCGGCGCGGGCACCGGGCTTTCTGGTGGAGCGATGCCGCATGCCCTCGGTGTCACGTTGTCGCTGGCCAAATTCAACAGGATCCTCAAGCTGGACAAATACAGCCGCACGGCCGTCGTGCAGTGCGGCGTGCGCAACCTGGCCATCAGCGAGGCGGCAGCGCCCCTGGGCCTGTACTACGCGCCCGACCCGTCCAGCCAGATCGCCTGCACCATCGGCGGCAACGTGGCTGAAAATTCCGGCGGCGTGCATTGCCTGAAGTACGGCCTGACGCTGCACAACGTGCTGAAGGTACGCGGCTTCACCATCGAAGGCGAGCCGGTGGAGTTTGGCGGCGACGCGCTGGACGCCCCGGGGCTGGATCTGCTGCCGGTGATTGTGGGCAGCGAGGGCATGCTGGCCGTCACCACCGAGGTGACCGTCAAGCTCGTGCCCAAGCCTATGCTTGCGCGCTGCATCATGGCCAGTTTTGACGACATCCGCAAGGCCGGCGACGCGGTCGCCGCGGTGATTGCGGCGGGCATCATCCCGGCCGGGCTGGAGATGATGGACAAGCCCATGACGGCGGCGGTGGAAGACTTTGTGCACGCGGGCTACGACCTGAGCGCCGAGGCGATCCTGCTGTGCGAGAGCGACGGCACGCCCGAAGAGGTGGAAGAGGAGATCGGCCGCATGAGCGCGGTGCTGCGCAACGCCGGTGCGACGGCCATTGCCGTGAGCCGCGACGAG
>JBEIPU010000161.1:0-9119 GCA_040376925.1 Caenimonas sp.
AGCCGGTCGATGCGGTGCTGCAGCAGCAGCGTTTCCAAAGTCATGGCGCCATCACCTTCTTCCAGTACGCATACATGGAGCGGATCAGTGTTTCGGTCACCATGTGCTCGGTGGCCTCGGTGCCAGTGCCCCCCAGCTCGCACAGCGTGCTGCCGCCCTCGCCCGCCTGGCGAAAACCGTCCTGGCTGAACTCGATGACCTCGCCGTCATCAGCGCTCACAAAGCCCGCGGGCCCGAACAGGTTGGCCTGGCGCAGGCGGCGCTGCGTCATCTCGGGCGTGTCATCGGCAAAGCCGAAATGCGTCCAGACGAAATCAAACTCGCCCTCGCCGCGCGGCACGATGTGGCGTGTGCTCAGCGAATTGACCTGCTGCTGGATGATCAGGCTGGGAAACAGCGTGATCATGGTCACGGTGGGCGTGATGTCCTGCCCGGGCCGGGACGGGTCGGGGATCTTCCACCAGGCTTCAGGCACCACGTCCAGCAGGCGGTCATCGTTGAGCGTCATATTCGCCTTGAAGCTGGTCACGCCTTCGGTCACCGCGGCGTTCTGGCCGCCGTCATTGCGGCGCGAAATCATCACCGCATGCCGGCCGTGCGCGTCCATCACCATGCGGCTTTTCTGGTCGGCGCGCCACAGGCCGAAGGTGACGAACCAGGTGTGCAGCAGGCCCGGGTGGTACGGGTCCTTGATGTTCTCCATCATGAGCTTCCAGTTGCCCGGAATGCGCTGGCGGTTGTAGCCCAGCAGCGTGAGCTGGCGCCCCTTGAAAATGCGGTCCAGCCAGGGCATGACATTGGGGCCCAGGTAGGCCTCCAGCGGCTCGGCAGTTTCGCTGAAGGTGGCAAACACCAGCCCGTGCAGCACCGCCACGCGCAGCTTTGTCAGGCCATTGGCCTTGAGGTCAAAGTCCGCCGGCATGCCGCCGTTCACACACTCGCCGTCCTTCACACCGTCCTTGAACGGCAGGCCGGCCAGCTCGCCGTTGAGCTTGTAGGTCCACTGGTGGTACGGGCAGACAAAGCTGCGTGCGTTGCCATGCGGCTGCTGGCAAAAGCGCACGCCGCGGTGGGCGCAGCGGTTTTCGACGACACGGATGCCGGTGTCAAAAAAATTTGGGTCAGATTCCAATTTCGTAGACCTGTTTTCAGGTCCTTCCGCGGCGCTGCGCGCCGCAACGAATTTGGAATCTGACCCCAATTTTTTGGCCACGCGGTCGCGCACCATGATCACCTGGCGCTCGCCCACGAAACTCAGTTTGAAGTCGCCGGTGTTGGGGATTTCCACTTCCAGCCCCACGTAGCACCAGTGGTCGCCATAGAAGATCCTGTCCAGCTCGCGCTGGTACAGCTGCGCGTCGGTGTAAGCCCAAAAGGGCACGCGGCTGGAGCCGGGCGTGGCCCAGCGCGACAGGGTTTCAGGTGCATTCATGGCGGCGTCTCCTGCTTCATATCATACGCATACTTATTAATTTTGCGAAGCGGCCGACCCAGCGCTGCGCGGCGCTATTCCAGGCGGATGCCGGCCAGCCCCAGCCGCCGGTTGCCCGTCCATTCATCCGCAATGCGGCGCGCAAAGTCGGCCCGGCTACCACCAAACGGCAGGTTGTCAGACGCAACGATGCGTTCGCGCAAAGCCGGATCAGCCAGCGCGCGATTGATCTCGGCATTCAAGCGCTCCAGCACTGCCGCAGGCGTGCGCCCCGGTGCGAACACGCCGAACAACGATGAGATGTTGGCCTGCGGCAAGCCCAGCTGCGCAAACGTCGGCACCTGCGGCAGTACGTCCAGCCGCTGCGGCGCACCCACTGCCAGCGGAGTCAGGCGCCCATCGGCCACATGGCGCAGCTGCACCGGGGCCACGTTGGTGGACAGCAGCTCAAACTGCCCGGCCAGCGCATCGTTGAGCTGTTGCCCGCCGCCTTTGTACGGCACATGCGTCACCCGCACGCCGCTGCCGGCCTGCACTTGCTCCAGCACCAGGTGCCCGGCCGTGGCCACGCCCGAAGTGGCCCAGCGCAACGCACCAGGGTTGGCCCTGGCCTGCGCCAGCAAACCTGCAAAGTCGCGACCCGTGAACGCGGGCGTGCCCACCAGGAGCACCGGCGTGAACATCACCCCCGCTACCGGTGTGATGTCCTTGAACGGGTCATAGCCCACCGGCCCCAGGTGCGGGCGCAGCGTCAGGGGGCTGACCGCCGAAAAAGCCAGCGTGTGGCCGTCAGGCGCGGCCTGCGCCAGCGCCTGCAGGCCGACGCTGCCGCCGCCGCCCGCACGGTTTTCCACGCGCACCGGCACACCCAGCCGGGCTTCCAGCCGTGCCGCCAGTGCCCGCGCCATGCCGTCGCTCAGCCCGCCGGGCGGGTACACCACGATGATGCGCAGCGGCTGACGGGGCCAGCGCTCGTGCCCGCCGGCCAGACCTGCCGCGCCCCCCAGCATCAGTCCGTGCAAAACAAGCCGGCGCCTCACGCAGCGCCCCGCCTGGCCAGCCGCGCGGCCGTCTTGCGCGCAATCGCAAGGAAATGCGCCACCGGCCCGCCGGTATCGGCGCTGCGGTACACCAGCGTCAGCGGCGCATCCAGCCGCGCGCTTTCCACCAGCGGCAGGTACACCACGGCCTGGCTGTGCAGCCCCTGCATGGACGCGGGCACCACCGCCACGCCTGCGCCGGCAGCCACGAGGTTCAGACTGGTGCCCATGCGGGCGACTTCGCCCGCGATCTTCGGCTGGATGCCCTGTTCATCACACAGGGCCAGCAGGTTGGCATACAGGCCCGGCGCGCCGGGTCGGCGCACCAGGATGAAGCCGTCATCGCGCAGGTCGGCCAGCGCCACCGGCGCCGCCGCGCGGGCGGCCCTGCGCCGCGCCAGCGCATGGTCACGCGGCACGGCCACCACGACCGGCTCGCGCAGCAGCGGCTCGAACGCAAGCCCCGGCGGGCGGGCCACCGGCACACGGATCAACCCGCAATGCAGGCGCTGCGCCGCCACCGCTTCGGTGATGCCCGCGGCGTTGTCCTCGCTCAGTGACAGCGTCACGCCGGGCTGGCTGCGCCGGCATTCGCGCAAGGCCTCGGGCGTGAACGCATGCGCCGCCGCCGAGCTGGTGAAGCCGATGTTGAGCTGGCCCAGCTCACCGCGCGCCACCCGGGCCATGCGCTGCGTCAGGGCGGCCATGCCATCCATCAGGCGCTGCGCCTCCAGCTGGAACTGGCGGCCCGCGCCGGTCAGCGCCACGCCTTTGGGATGACGCTGGAACAGCACCACGCCCAGCTCCTTTTCCAGCGCCTTGATCTGCTGGCTCAATGGCGGCTGCCGGATGCCCAGTGCCTCGGCCGCGCGCGTCATGTGCCCGGCCTGGGCCACGGCCAGAAAGTAGCGAAGGTGCCGCAACTCCATATGCAAAACGTATTGAGATGAGCGCTTCAGTATATTTGACGCAAGGTGGATTGGCGCCTATGGTCATGCCCACCAAGGAGACATGCATGAACCGATTGATGCCCACGCGGCTGCTGGCGTTGCTGGCCCTGCCCGCCTGCGTTGCCGCGCACGCCCAGCCCGCCCCCAAGCCCCTGGCCTGCCCCAAGGAGGTCCCGGCCGGCAGCCAGTGCTTTACCAGCGAAGACCCGCTGGGCGGGTTTTACTGGATGGCCCTGCCCGCTGGCTGGAACAAGGACAGCGGCGTGCTGGTGGTGCATGCCCATGGCGGCCCGGCCGACACCGGCCCCGCCAAGTTCGAGCGCGGCGAGGAAGACCTCAAGCGCTGGGCCATCACGGTGCGTGCCGGCTATGCGTGGGTGGGCCATACCTACCGGCGCGGGGGCTTTGGCGTGACCATGGCAGCCGAGGACACCGAGCGCGCGCGCCGGTACTTTGTGCAGCATTTCGGCCAGCCGCGGCGCACGCTGCTGCACGGCCAGAGCTACGGCGCCGGTGTGGCGTCCAAGGCGGCCGAGCTGTACGCCACGGTGGACGGGCCCGGCGGCAAGGCGCGCGGCCCCTATGACGCCATGCTGCTGACCAGCGGCGTGCTGGGCGGCGGCACCCGGGTGTATGACTTCCGCCTGGACCTGCGCGCCGTGTACCAGTACGTCTGCAGGAACCACCCCCGGGCCGACGAGCCGCAGTACCCGCTGTGGCAGGGTCTGCCGGCGGACAGCAAGCTCACGCGCGCCGAGCTGGTCGCGCGGGTGGACGAATGCACGGGCGTGCGCAAGCCCGCGGCCCAGCGCACCGACGCACAAAAGGCCAACCTGGCCACCATCGTCAACGTCATCCGCATTCCGGAGTCATCGCTGGTGGGCCACCTGAACTGGGCGACCTGGCTGTTTCGCGACGTGACGCAGCTGCGCCTGGGCAACCGCAACCCGTTTGGCAACGCCAACGTGGTGTACAAGGGCTCGGCCGACGACGCCGCCCTGAACGCCGGCGTGCTGCGCTACACGCCCGACCCCGCCGCAGTGGCCGAGCTGGCCCGCGACAGCGACCCGCAGGGCCTGATCAACATGCCGGTGCTGTCGCTGCACGCCGTCAAGGACCCCACCGCGTTCGTGGAGCTGCAGTCGGCCTACCGCGACATCCTGCAGCGCGCCGGCACGTCCCACCTGCTGGTGCAGACCTACAGCGATGAGTCCGAGCACAGCTACCTGGCCGAGGCCCAATACCCCGCGCTGTTCACCGCCCTGCTCGACTGGGTGGACCGTGGCGCCAAGCCCACGCCACAGTCCATCCTGGCGCTGTGCAAGGGCTACGAGGCAGCCTACGCGAGCACCTGCAAGCTGCTGCCCGACTACCAGAGCCCGCCGCTGGCGACTCGTGTGGCGCCGCGTTAGGCCTGTGACGCCCGCCGCGCCCTCCACGCCCCGAACAGCACGATGAGCCCCGGCACAATGATCATTGCCCAGATGATCTTGTCCAGGTTGGCCTTGACCCAGGGCAGGCCGCCCAGGAAGTAGCCGGCCGTCACGATGCCCAGCACCCAGATCAGCGCGCCGGCCACGTTGTAGGCGGTGAATTTGGTGCGGGTCATCTCGGCCACACCCGCCACGAACGGCGCAAAGGTGCGCAGGAACGGCATGAAGCGCGCCAGGATGATGGTGATGCCGCCATACTTTTCGTAGAAAGCATGAGCCTGGTTGAAGGCCCGCTTGTTGAAGTACCGCGACTGCTCCCACTGGAACACCTTGGGCCCGAAGTAGCGCCCAATGGAGTAGTTGCACTGGTCGCCCAGGATGGCTGCGACGATCAGCACGGCGCAGGCCACCGGGTAGCTCATGAAGCCCAGGCCGCACAGCGCGCCCACCACGAACAGCAGCGAATCGCCAGGCAGGAACGGCATGACGACGACGCCGGTTTCCACGAAGACGATGAGGAACAGCAGCGCATAGACCCAGGCGCCATAGGTTCGCACGAAGGCTTCAAGGTGCACGTCCACATGCAGGATGAAGTCCACCAGAAAAGCAATGATTTCCATGGCGAGGGATTATGCTTGGGTCCCCATGACCACCGACCCGATGCTTGACAGCCGGCGGCGCCTGCCCGCCCTGGGCGTGCTGCTGCTGGGCGCGCTGCTGGCCGCGCTCACATGGCTGGCGGTGGCGCGCGCGGACCTGCAGGCGCTGGAGCTGGAGCACGAGCGGCGCTTCTCGCAGATTGCCTACGAGGTGGAAAGCCGCACCATCCAGGCGCGCAATGTGCTGCGCGGCATCCAGGGCCTGTTCATCGCCAGCAACGAGGTTTCGCGGCTGGATTTCCACCAGTACGCGCGGGCGCTGGAGATCGAGGAAGGCACCCTGGGCCTGCAGGCGGTGCAGTTTGCGCGGCTGGTCGGGCATGGCCAGCGTGATGAGTTTGAAGCGCGCGTGCGCGCGGACAGCTCGCTGGTGGCCGGCGGCTACCCGCAGTTCAGCATCCGCCCCGAGGGCACGCGCACGTTTTACGTGGCCACCGAATACAACGAGCCCATGCAAGGCAATGAATCCGCATTTGGCTTTGACACCGCCTTTGGCGCGGTGCGCCTGGCCGTGCTGGCGGCCGCGCGCGACACAGGCGAGACGCGTGCGTCGGCACCGTTCACGCTGGTGCAGGGTTCGCAGGTGGGGGTCGTGCTGCGCGCGCCCATCTACCGCAACGGGGAGGCCACGAACACCGTGCAGCAGCGGCGCGTCGCCTACCTGGGCCAGGTGTCGGTGGTGTTCATCGTGGACAACCTGCTGGGCGCGGCGCTTGGCAACCACTTTGGCGTGGACACCGAGGTCACGCTGACCGACATGGGCTCCACGGCCGACGGCACCGCGCCGCCCGCGGCCGACTCGCTGCTGGGCCGCTACGGCCAGCTGCCTGCGGACAGCCTGTGGCGCACCCAGCTGGACGCCTCGCAGACGCTGATCATGGCGGGGCGTTTCTGGCAGGTGCGCATGGAGGCGCGGCCGGCCAGCCCGTACCTGGGGGTCAAGGCCCTGACGGCCGGCTCGCTGGTGTTTGCCCTGACCCTGCTGGTGCTCGCGCTGGCCGGCCGCGTGCTGGCCCAGCGCGACCGGGCCCGGGCGCTGGCCAGTGGCCTGCGCGAGACGCTGGACCAGTCCGAGGCGCGGGCCGCGGCGCTGCTGGAGGCCACCCTCACCGGCATCATCACGCTGGACAGCACCGACCGCATCCGAAGCGCCAACCCGGCGGCGGCGGCGCTGTTTGGCTACCCCGAGGCCCAGCTGGAAGGCATGGCTTTCGGGGAGCTGGTGCCTGGCCTGCGGCCCGAGGACCTGCGCGCCGGCACCGTGCAGGACGTGACGGTGATTGCGCGCGACGGGCGTTCTTTGCCGGTGGCCATGTCGCTGGGCGAGGTGCGCTACGGCAATGAGTACCTGCTGCTCGCGTCGTTTCACGACATGACCGCGCAAAAACGCCTGGAAGAGCAGCAACGCGCCTTTGCCCAGGCCATGGACGACACCGTGCGCGAGCGCACTGCGGAGCTCACGCGCGTGAACCGCGAGCTTGAGGCCTTTGCCTATTCCGTCGCCCACGACCTGCGCGCACCTGCGCGCCACGTGCTGGGCTTTGCCCGTGTGATCGAGCAGCGCCACGCCGGCCAGCTGGACGCCACGGCGCTCAACTACCTGGGCCGCATCCAGCGCGCGTCAGCCGACATGGGCCGGCTGATCGACGGCATGCTGGCCTTTGCCCAGCTGGGCGACCACGCCCTGGTGCCGGTGGATGTGGACATGGATATGCTGGTGCAGCGCGCCCAGGCCGCGCTGGAGCCCGAGCTCGCCGGGCGCAACGTGCAGTGGCGCGTGAGCCCGCTGCCCACGGTGCGCGCCGACCAGAGCCTGATGGCACAGGTCATGGCCAACCTGCTGGGCAACGCAGTGAAGTACTCGGCGCGCAGCGACCCGTCGGTGATCGAGGTGTTCGCGGACCTGTCGGTGCCCGGTGAGCACCGCATCTGCGTGGCCGACAACGGCATCGGCATTGACATGCGCCACGCGTCGCGGCTGTTCCAGGTGTTCTCGCGGCTGCACCATGCCGACGAATTTGACGGCACGGGCATCGGCCTGGCCACGGTGCACCGCATACTGGAGCGGCACGGCGGGCGCGTCTGGGTCGAAAGCGAGCCCGGCCGGGGCGCGCGCTTCTGGTTTGCCCTGCCCGCCTGATTGGGGTAACCTGCCGGGCTGATGCCGCAACTTTCCCCCATCCTGATCGTGGACGACAGCGAAGACGACGTCGAGCTGTTCCGCCTGGGCCTGGCCGACCTGAACCTGGCCAACCCGATTGACGTCTGCCGCGACGGCGAAGAGGCGCTGGACTACCTGCTGCGCCGGGGCCGCTACGAAAGCCGGGCGGACATGCACCCCCTGTTCGCGCTGGTGGACATCAAGATGCCGCGCATGGGCGGCATCGAGCTGCTGACCGAAATGCGCCACACGGACGCCCTGAAGCTGATCCCGGTCGTGATCATGACCTCGTCCAACCAGCCGCGCGACGTGCAGGCCGGCTACGCCGCCGGCGCCAACGGCTTTGTGGTGAAACCGGTGGACTTTGAAAAGCTTGTTGAAAGCGCCCGCGCCATCGGCATGTTCTGGGGCGTATTCAACCGGCCGCCGGTGATGGCTTAGGCCAGCGCCCTAGAATGCCCGGGTGCCTGACCTCACCCTGACTGCCCTGCCCTTGGGCGCTGCCCGCCGCCCCATCCGTGACCTGCCTGACGAGCTGATCAGCCAGATAGCGGCCGGCGAAGTGGTGGAGCGGCCCGCCTCCGTGGTGCGCGAGCTGGTGGACAACGCACTGGACGCCGGCGCCACCCAGGTGACCGTGCGGCTGGCCGCTGGCGGCGTGCGGCTGGTGTCGGTGGAAGACGACGGGGCGGGCATCCCGCGCGAAGAACTGCCCGTGGCACTGCGCCGCCATGCCACCAGCAAGATCGCGTCGCTGGCCGACCTGGAATCGGTGGGCACCATGGGTTTTCGGGGCGAAGCACTGGCCGCCATCAGCTCGGTAGCCGAGCTGTCGCTGCTGTCGCGCACCGAGGGCCAGGCCAGCGCCTTTTTGCTGGACGGCCGCAGCGGCGAGCTGCGCCCCGCTGCCCGCGCCACAGGCACCACGGTGGAGGTGAAAGAGCTTTTCTTCAGCACCCCCGCGCGGCGCAAGTTCCTGAAAACCGACGCCACCGAGCTGGCGCATTGCATCGAGGCCGTGCGCCGCCACGCGCTGGCCCGCCCCGAGGTCGGCTTTGCCATCTGGCACGACGGCAAGCTGGTGGAACAGTGGCGCGCCGCCACCCGCGACCAGCGCCTGGCCGATGTGCTGGGCAGCGAGCTGCTGGAGCAAAGTGTGGCGGTCGACTACCAGGCCGGGCCGCTGCGGGTGACCGGCCGCGCCGGCATACCCGACGCCGCACGCTCGCGGGCCGACCAGCAGTTTGCCTATGTGAACGGCCGCTATGTGCGCGACAAGGTGCTCACCCACGCGGCCCGCAGCGCCTACGAAGACGTGCTGCACGGCCACCGCCAGCCGGTGTACGCGCTGTATGTGGAGATGGACCCGGCCCGGGTGGACGTCAACGTCCACCCGACCAAGATCGAGGTGCGCTTTCGCGACAGCCGCGAGGTTCACCAGGCT
>JBEIPU010000095.1:0-15492 GCA_040376925.1 Caenimonas sp.
CGTGATCACCGCGCCGTTGGCGTCCACCGTGGTGTCGCCCAGAATGGCCTTGCAGCCGCTGGCGCCGCTGAAGCTCAGGGTGATGGTGTCGCCCGCCTTGGCGCCGCAGCTCAGGTTCAGGCTGAAGCGGGTGCCGCCGCCCATGTCGAACGCGTAGCTGTCGTGCACGCCCGGTCTCTGGAACGTGCCCTGACCGTCGCTGCCTGTGAAGGTGTCTTTGGCCCAGCCGTCGACGGTAGATAAATGCGCGGCGCCTTCGGCCGCGCAACTGCGCGATGCGGCGCTCGTTGGAGCGCGCCGGGGCAACACTGACATGATCCAGCTAAGTTGAAAACAAAATAGCTTATTATTCTATTGGAGTAGTTCAATAGAATTAATTACTGTATCTTTTCTGCCTCATCCAAATGGGGGAGATGCCGTTCACGCCATGCGCCGAAGCAGGCGTGATTCAGGCGCCCAACCGCCCAAACGCCTGCAGCGCATCCACGTCCGTGCGGTACATGCACAGCAACGGCCCGTCGTTCAGCGCCCCGGCGCGGCGCAGCACCTTTTCCACCGGCAGCTTGATCCCGCTGATGTGCAGCGTGATGTTACGCGCCGCCAGGCGTTCACGCAGCTGGGTGAACACTTCCACGCCCGTGGCGTCGATGCGGTTGATGGGCTGGGCGAACAGGCACACGTGCTGCACATCGGGGTTTGCTGCCAGGTGTTCGGTGATGGCGCGCTCCAGCGCGCTGGCGGATGCAAAGTCCAGCTCGTCGTCCATGCGCAGCGCGTACAGTCTGTGCGCCAGCGGCGGCAGCTTCCACAGGTGGCGGTCGCGCAGGCTGCCGTCGGGGTGCAGGCCCACCTCGATGATGCGCGGGTGCAGCCGCAGATACAGAAAGTGCGCCAGCCCCATCAGCACGCCCGTCAGCACGCCCCAGTAGATGCGCGGCGCGGTCAGCAGCGTCACGCCAAAGGTCACGAACGCCGTCACCGCCTCCACGCGGTTGATGGCCCACAACCGCAGCAGCAGGCGCGGCTTGATCAGGCTGGCCACGGCGGCGATTACCACCGCGGCCAGCACCGCGCGCGGCACATGCGACAGCGCGGGCGTCAACAGCAGCAGCACCCCCAGCACCACCACGGTGGCCGACACCGTGGCCCAGCCCGTCCTGGCGCCTGCATACAGTGTGATGGCCGAGCGTGAGAACGATGTGCTGGTGGGAAAGCTGCCCGACAGCCCCGACACGATCTTGCCCAGGCCCTGGCCGATCAGGTCCTGGCTGGCGTCCCAGCGTTTGGCATCGTGCTGGCTTTCTATCTTGGCGCTGGACGCCATCTCCAGCGAGCTGACCAGCGTGATCACGGCCGCGGGCACCAGCAGCAGGCTCAGGGTGTCCCAGCCGGGCCAGCCCGGCCAGTAGGGCGCGGGCAGGCCCACCGGCAGCGCGCCAATGACGGCGCCGTGTATGGAATAGCCGCTGTACCAGCTCAAGCCCGCCGCCACCGCAATGACGATCAGCACCATGGGCAGCCTGGGCAGCCAGCGTTTGCCCGCCACAAACAGACCCAGGCTCACCACACCGAAGGCCATGGCGGTCAGGTCAAACTGCGGCGCCTGCCACAGCGTCTGCAATGCGCCCTTGAGCCCCAGCAGCGCGGGCACCTGCGAGGCAATGATGAGCAGCGCCGCCGCCTGGCTGAAGCCGGTGAGCACGGGCGAGCTCACCAGGTTCAGCACCCAGCTGGCGCCGCCCGCGCCCAATGCGAGTTGTATGCCGCCGGCCAGCAGCGACAGCCACACGGCCAGCGCCACCCATTGCGTGCTGCCCGGCTCGGCCAGGCCGATGAGCGACGCGCCCACCAGCACGCTGGTCAGGGCCGATGGCCCCACCGACAGCCGCGTGGAGCTGCCAAACATCACAGCCACCAGCATCGGCAAAAACGTGGCGTACAGCCCGGTGACCAGCGGCATGCCGGCCAACGCTGCATAGGCCACAGACTGCGGGATCATGACCACCGCCACCGTCAGGCTGGCGCCCACTTCGCCGCGCAGCAGGGCCGCATCAGGCCGCAGCCATTTGAGGAACGGGAACCAGCGGGACAGGTTTTGCATCGCCCCCGAGCTTAACGCTGCGGCATGTCCTTGACCGAATAGCCCAGGCTCACCGTCGCGTCTGCCGGGATGGGCGGCATGGTCGCGTCCCAGGCCTCCCATGCGGCGCGCAGCGCGGCCAGGCGTTCGGGGTCGCGCGCGGCCAGGTTGGCGCGCTCGCGTTCATCGGCGGGTATGTTGAACAGGTAGTCGTTGCCATCCACGCGCAGGTACTTCCAGTCGCCGTCGCGTAAAGCGCGCTGGCCGCGGTGGTTCATGCGCCAGTGCAGCGGGCGGTGAAATTGATGGGCGCTGTCGCGCAGCACGGGCAGCATGGACACGCCGTCCAGCGGATGGTCAGCCGCTGCAGCCACGCCGGCGGCGTCCAGCATCGTGGCGGACCAGTCCATGGTCATGCACTGCTGCGCGCTCACACCGCCGGGGGCGATGGCCGCAGGCCAGTGGGCAATCCAAGGCACGCGGATGCCGCCTTCGGTCAGGTCCATCTTGCCGCCCACCAGCGGCCAGTTGTCGCTGAATCGCTCGCCGCCGTTGTCGCTGGTAAACACCACCAGCGTGTCGCGCTCCAGGCCCTGCGCGCGCAGCGCGTCCATCAGCCAGCCTATGCCTTCGTCCATGTGCTGGATCATCTTGCGGTAGGTGTGGATGTTGCCGCCGTGCAGGTGGAACAGGTTGCCCTTCACCTCCTGCGCCAGCGCTTCGTCGTCGCGCGTTTCCCAGGGCCAGTGCGGCGCGGTGTAGTGCAGGCTCAGAAAGAACGGCGTGCCGGCTTTCGCGCCCGGTGCCATGCGGTTCACATAGTCCACCGCGCGGTGCGAGATCAGGTCGGTCAGGTAGCCGTCTTCGCGGTGTTCTTCCTCGCCAAAGTACAGGTCGTGCGAGCCGTTGCTGCTGCAGTGGGTGAAGTAGTCCACCCCGCCCGACATGGGGCCAAAGAATTCTTCGTAGCCTGACTTCAGCGGGCCGAAGGCCGGTGGGTAGCCCAGGTGCCATTTGCCGATAAGCGCCGTGCGGTAGCCAGCGCCTTTCAGCAGCGACGGCAACGTGGGGTGATCCGGCGGCAGGCCCAGCGTGGTGCTGCCCTTGCTTTTGCTGTTGATGGGTTCTTCGGCCGCGCCGCGCAGCCGGTACTGCCAGCGCGCAGTCATCAGCGCAAAGCGTGTGGGCGAGCACACGGGCGAGTTGGAATAGCCCTGTGTGAAGCGGATCCCGTTGGCGGCGAGGCTGTCCAGCACGGGCGACACCGGGGCGCGGCCACCGTAGCAGCCCAGGTCCGCAAAACCCAGGTCGTCGGCGACGATGAAGATGATGTTGGGACGAGTCACTTGTTCAATTTGCCTTCAAGTCGAGTCGTTTCACCAGCGGCTCCCATCGCACAATCTCCGCCTGCAGGACCTGCTGTGCCTGCGCGCTGGTGGTGCCCAGCGCCACCAGGTCGGCCGCCTGCAGCCGCGTGCGCACCTCGGGGTCTTTCATGATCTCCATGGTGGCGCGCTCGATCTCGGCCAGCACGGGCGCGGATGTGGCGCGGGCGACCTGGAACACCAGGCGAAAGCTCACGTCCAGGCCCGGCTGGTTCAGCGCGCGGGCCAGTGTGGGCACTTCGGGCGCCAGCGGTGAAGCCATGCCTGCCGACACGGCCAGCGCATCGAGCTTGCCGGCCTTCACATGCTGGATCACCGTGGGTGTGGCCAGGAAGCCGCAGTTCACCTCGCCCGACAGCACCGCCAGCGTGGCGGGTGCGGGGCCGCGGTAGGGCACGTGGTCCATCTTCACGCCGGTGATCTGCAAAAACATTTCAGCCGCCAGGTGGCCGGGCACGCCCGCGCCGCCCGAGCCATAGGTGACGCGGCCGGCCTTGGCCTTGGCCACCAGGTCGGCCACGGTCTTGACGCCCACGGACGGGTTGCACACCAGCATCTGGCTGAAGCTGGTGGCGATGGATGCCGACACCAGGTCGGTGCGCGCGTCAAAGCCGCCCTGGTTGCCATAGACCAGCGGGTTGACGGTGAGCACCGTGTCGGGGCTGAGCACCAGCGTGTGGCCGTCGGGCTCGGCCTTGGCGGCCAGGCCCGCGGCCAGGTTGTTGCCGGCGCCAGGGCGGTTTTCCACCACGGCGGGTTTGCCGGTGCGCTTGGCCAGTGCCTCGGCAAACAGGCGCGCGGTGATGTCCGACGGCCCGCCGGGTGGCGAGCCCACCAGGATCTTCACCGACTTGGTGGGCCAGGCCTGCGCCATGGCACCGGGCAGCGCGGCCAGCAGCAGGGCGGCCGCCAGCGCCTTGAAGGCTGTGCGGCGAGGGGTGCTTGCATTCATTGCGTGTGATTCCTTGGGTGTCAGTCCAGGCTCACGCCGGTGGCCTTGATGGGTTTCTCCCAACGGGCCAGGTCGGCGCGCTGCGCGGCGGCCAGCTCTGCGGAGGTAGAGCCAATGGGGTCGTAGCCCAGGCTGGCCATCTTCGCCTGCATCTCGGGCTTCTTCACGGCCGTGGACACCGCGCGTTCCAGTTTGGCCAACACGGGCTGCGGCAGGCCTGCGGGGCCATACATCGCAAACCAGGCGGTGGCCACCATGTTCACGCCCGACTCCTTGAGCGTGGGCACCTCGGGCACCTGCGGGTCACGCTTGTCGCCGGTCACGGCAATGATGCGCACCTTGCCGCCGCGGTGCAGCTCGGCGGTTTCAGACACCACGTCAAACTTGTAGCCGATGTGCCCGCCCAGCAGCGCCGTGTTGGCCGGCGCGCCGCCCTGGAACGGCACATGGGTGAACGGCACGCCCGCGCTTTGCTCCATCAGCACGCCCATGAAGTGCGGCAGCGTGCCCAGGCCAGGTGATCCGTAGGTGGCGGCCTTGGGGTCGGCCTTGGCTTTGGCCAGCATCTCGGCTACGTTTTTGGCGCCCGTTGCCGGGCCCGACACCACGCCAAACTGGAAGGCCGCGATCTGCGAGATCGGGGTGAAGTCCTTCACCGCGTCGTAGTCGAGCTTTTTATACACGTGCGGGAACAGCACCATGGGCCCGCTGGGCAGGATGATGACCGTCTGGCCGTCGGCCTTGGCGTTCTTCACGGCCATGAGCGCAATGCGCCCGCCGGCACCAGGGCGGTTTTCCACAGTCACGCTGCTGAAGTCGTCGCGGATGGCGTCGCCGATCAGGCGCGCAATCACATCGGCCGAACCCCCGGGCGGAAAGCCCACCAGGATTTTCAGCGGTGGCTTGTCCTGCGCCGCGGCGGGCAGCAGCGTGAACGGGCTGGCGGCCAGCAGCAGCGCTGCGGCCAGGAATCGTCGTTGGCGCATGGTGTGTCTCCTCGGGGGCATGCAGGTTGCAGCTTCACTGTAGACCCCGGACAATTGATTGTTCTAATCAATCATTCCCTTGGTAAACCCTGATGGCTCCTGCCGCCAACCGACTTGCCAGCCCTGGCGCGCTGGACGACCTGCTGCTGTACCGCACCAACCGCCTGCTGGGCGTGGCCGGCAGCATGGTCATCCGCCTGTGCGAGGGGCGCTTCGGCATCACCCGGCGTGAATGGCGCGTGCTGGCCCAGCTGGCGCATGAGGGCGGGCTGCTTTCGTCGCAGCTGGCCGAGCGCGCGCAACTGGACCGCGCGCGCACGTCCCGGGCCGTCACGTCGCTGGTGGCCAAGGGCCTGGTCCACCGCCAGACGCAGCCGGGCGACCGGCGCCAGGCGATGCTGTCGCTGACGCCCGCCGGCACGGCTTTGCATGACGCCATGTTCCCGCTGGTGTGCGACATCAACCGCGAACTGCTGGCCCTGCTGGGGGAGGCGCAGGTAGCCCAGCTGGACGGCATGCTGGACGTGCTGCAGCAGCGTGCCGACCAGCTGGTGGCGCAGGCCGGCGCCGCGCTGCCGCGCGCTGACCGCCGCCGCGGCGGCCGCGCCGTGCGAAGCATGTGATGACGGCCGCACCGCTGCCCCCGGTGGAGCAATGGCTGGCGCAGCGGGGCTGGCAGCCGTTTGCCTTCCAGCGCGAGGTGTGGGCCGCCGTGGCCCAGGTGCGCAGCGGCCTGCTGCATGCCACCACCGGCTCGGGCAAGACCTATGCGGTGTGGCTGGGTATGCTGGGCGCCCTGTTGCAGCGCCACCCGCCGGGGCGGGCTGCCGAGCCGCTGCGTTTGTTGTGGCTCACACCCATGCGCGCACTGGCGGCCGACACCACGCGCGCGCTGGCCGAGCCGCTGCGCGACCTGGCGCCCGGGTGGACGGTGGGCCAGCGCACGGGCGACACGCCCACAGCCGAGCGTGCGCGCCAGTACCGGCGCTTTCCCACCGCGCTGGTCACCACGCCTGAATCACTGAGTCTGATGCTGAGCCGCGAGAACGCCCGCGAGGAGCTGCAAGGCGTGCAGTACCTGGTGTGCGATGAATGGCACGAGCTGATCGGCAGCAAGCGCGGCGTACAGGTGCAGCTGGCCCTGGCGCGCCTGCGGCAGTTCAACCCGGCGCTGGTGGTGTGGGGGCTGAGCGCAACCCTGGGCAATCTGTCTGATGCCATGGACGTTCTGTGTGGTCCGGGCGCACAGCTGGTGCAAGGCCGCGTTGACAAAGCGTTGGTGATCGACACGCTGATCCCGCCCGACCCCGGCAAATACTCCTGGGCCGGCCACCTAGGCGCGCGCATGTGCGACCCGGTGGTGGACGAGATCGAGAAGTCCGGCACCACGCTGGTGTTCACCAACGTGCGTTCGCAGGCCGAGATCTGGTACCAGCTGCTGCTGGAGCGCCGCCCTGAATGGGCGGGCCAGATCGCGCTGCACCATGGCAGCCTGGACAAGGCCGCGCGCGAATGGGTGGAGCACGGCCTGAAGGCCGGAACGCTGCGCGCGGTGGTGGCCACGTCGTCACTGGACCTGGGCGTGGACTTTTTGCCGGTAGAACGTGTGCTGCAGATCGGATCGGCCAAGGGCGTGGCGCGCCTGCTGCAGCGCGCCGGCCGCAGCGGCCATGCGCCCGGGCGCGCCAGCCGCGTCACCCTGGTGCCCACCAACACCATGGAGCTGGTCGAAGCCGCCGCCGCACGCCGCGCCGCGCAGGCAGGGCAGATCGAAAAGCGCAGCTCGCCCCACAAGCCCCTGGACGTGCTGGTGCAGCACCTGGTCACCGTGGCGCTGGGCGGCGGCTTCACGCCCGATGCGCTGTACGCCGAGGTGGGCAGCGCCTTTGCCTACCGCGAGCTCACGCGCGCTGAATTTGACTGGGCGCTGGCCTTTTGCGAGCGCGGCGGCGACAGCCTCACGGCCTACCCTGACTACCACCGCATCCGGCCCGACGATCAGGGTGTCTACCGCGTGCCCGACCGCGCCGTGGCGTGGCGCCACCGCATGTCCATCGGCACCATCGTGAGCGACGCGTCGGTGCAGGTCAAATACCTCAACGGCGCGAAGATCGGCACCATGGAGGAGGGCTTCATCGCCCGGCTGCGCAAGGGCGACTGCTTCTTTTTTGCGGGGCGGCTGCTGGAGTTCGTCCGCGTGCAGGACATGGCCGCCTATGTGAAGCGCGCCACCAGCCCCAAGGGCACGGTGGCGGTGTGGAACGGCAGCAAGATGGCGCTGTCCACCGAGATGGGCGAGGCCGTGCTGGCGCTGCTGCACCACGCCGCGCAGGGCGACTATGCCGAGCCCGAGCTGCGCGCGGCGCAGCCCATGCTGCACACGCAGATGCAGCTGTCACGCCTGCCCACGCCGCACACGCTGCTGGTGGAGCAGTACCGCTCGCGCGAGGGCTGGCACCTGTACATCCACCCGTTTGCCGGTCGCAACGTGCACCTGGGGCTGGCCAGCCTGGTGGCCTGGCGGCTGTCGCTGGACCAGCCCAACACCTTCAGCCTGTCGTTCAACGACCATGGCTTCGAGCTGCTGGCGGCCGAGCCCTTTGACGTGGCGCCGGTGCGTGACGGCAGTGTGTTCTCTACCCGAAACCTGCTGCACGACGTGCTGGCCTCGCTCAATTCGACCGAGCTGGCCCAGCGGCGCTTTCGCGAGATCGCGCGCGTGGCCGGGCTGGTGTTCAGCGGCTACCCCGGCGCGCCCAAAAGCCTGCGCCAGGTGCAGGCGTCCAGCAGCCTGTTCTTTGAGGTGTTCCGCAAATACGACCCGGCCAACCTGCTGCTGACTCAGGCCCAGCAGGAGGTACTGAGCCAGGAGCTGGAGCTGTCGCGCCTGTCGGCCGCACTGGACCGCCTGGCGGGCAAGGCGGTGGATTTCGTCACCCTGCGCCACCCCAGCCCCTTGAGCCTGCCGCTGATGGTGGAGCGCTTTCGCGAAAAGCTCAGCACCGAGCAGCTTGCCGCCCGGCTGGACCGCATCCTGCGCGACATGGAGCAGGCCACCGCGCGTGACCAAACGTAAGTTCCCGCCGTCCTACACAAGCATCGGCATCCGCTGACGCAGGCGCGTGCCACCCGGACCTAAAGTGACTGGCACGGCAGCGCAATGGCGTTGCCTTTCAGCACACGATCAGGAAAGGGACACTACCGATGAACAAGCACCAGATTGAAGGCCGCGTGGACCAGGCCAAGGGCAAGGTCAAGGAAGTGGCCGGCAAACTCATCCGCAGCGACAAGCTGCAGGTGCGTGGCCTGGCCGAGCAGGCCGGCGGCCGTATCCAGGCCAGCTATGGCGATGCACGCAACGCCGTGCGCGCCAGTGTGCGCCGCGCCGCAGACCGCATCTGATTCCATCCACCGCATTGAGGAGCCTGCCATGTGCATCCGTTCCGAAGGGCGCGCCGCGCCCAAGCCCCGGGAATTCCAGGCGCAGCCCATGCGCATCCAGCGCGCGCCCGAGCGTGAGGCCGCCGTGCCCACGCGCCAGCACCCGCCGCCGGTGCAGCGTCGCCTGGAACACCCGTCGGCCTGATTCATCCTCAACCCTCTCATTCATTCAACCCAAAGGAGAAGCCATGAAACTCATCCAGAAATCCCTGATTGCCACGTCTGCCGTCGCCGTGCTGCTTGCACTGGGCGCCTGCGGCCAGAAGCAGGACGACACCACCGTCGGCCAGAAGATGGACTCGGCGGTCACCAAGACCGAACAGGTCGCGGCTGAAGTCAAGACCGACGCCACCAACGCCGCGCAGGACGCCAAGGTCGCCATTACCAATGCCGGCGAAAAGATGGCCGACAAGCTGGACGACGCCACCATCACCGCCGAGGTGAACGCAGGCCTGGCCAAGGACGCCACGCTAAGCGCACTGAAAATCAACGTGGACACCCGTGACGGCCGCGTCACGCTCAAGGGCCCGGCCCCGTCAGCCGACGCCCGTGCCCGTGCCACCGAAATCGCCAAGGCGGTCAAGGGCGTGAGCGCAGTGGACAACCAGCTGACCGTGGGCGCCGGCTGACCTGGCAGCCTGCAACCCATGAAGAAAGGCCCCTCGGGGCCTTTCTTCATGGGTTACTGACTTCGTGGATCAGGTCATGCACAAAGCGCAGCTTGCGCAGCGCGCCGGGGGTCAGTGCAAACGGGTAGGCGTCGTTTTGCCCCAGGCTGCGGTTCAGGCTGTTGAGCAGCAGGGTAACGGGCACCCACTGCGCGACCAGCTGGTCGAAGTCGGACTCGCCCGCAAAGGGGTTGCTCACCTCTTCGGCCTCGTCCGGTGGATCGCCGGGCACGACCACACGGGTGTTGTAGGCCGATGCAGTCTCCAGCAGATCCACCATGTGCAGGTAATGGGCCCAGGTCTCGGCCCAGTCCTCCCAGGGGTGGGCCGTGGCATAGGCGCTCACATGGTTGGCCTGCCATTGGGGTACTTGCGGGCCGAACGCATAGTGCTGGCTCAGGGCCGAGCTGTAGTCCAGTGAATCGTCGCCAAAGATCTCGCGAAAGGCGTCGTGCCGGGCGCCCTGGTTGGCGATCAGGCGGTCCCAGTAATAGTGGCCCGATTCATGGCGCAGGTGGCCCAGCAACGTGCGGTAGGGCTCATACAGCGCCATGCGTCGGCGCGTGCGTTCGTCGTCGTCGGCCTCGGCCACATTCAGCGTGATCACGCCGTCGCGGTGGCCCGTAAGCACCGGGGCCATGCCGGGCTGGTCGGCCAGGAATTCATACACGGGGCCGGCCGTGGGCTGGTCAGCCGGCGGATCCACGGGCGCCAGGCCCAGACGGGCCAGCGTGTAGTAAAGCCGGCGCTTGGCCACCTCGATGCGGTACCAGCGTTCCTGGTTGGCGGGGATGGACAGGTCGGGCAGGATGCGCGTCTGGCGGCACGACACGCACAGCGGGTTGGGGTCGTGCGCGGGCACGGCAAAGTTGCAGGCCTGGTGCGCGCCATGGTTGTGGCACATGCGGTACTGGCGCCCTGCATGGCGGGGCGATTTGCGCTGCCACAGCGTGGGCTGCGGGTTGGCCTGGTCGTCAACGCCGTCACCTGTGCCGTCAGCGCCGGGCACGGGCTGCACGGCCGCAATGAACATCCGGTCAGGCAAGAACGCCAGTGCACTGCCGCAATGCAGGCACTGGACGTTTTCAAAGAAGACCGGCTGGCCGCAGTGGTCGCAGCGGAAGATCCTCACGCGATGTCGTTACGGACGCACGACCATGTTGTTGATCACTTCGCGCACACCGCTGGTATTGCGCGCGATGTAGCCGGCCTGGTTCTTTTCGGCGCTGGACTTGGCAAAGCCCGACAGCGAAACCGTGCCGTTGAGCGAGTCCACGTTCACCGAAGCGGCGTCCACGGTCTTGTCGGCGACCAGCTTGGCCTTGACGGACGTGGCGATGGCCTTGTCATCCACATAGGCGCCCACGGTGCTCTGGCCACGCATGACCGAGCAGCCGGCGCTCACGACGGTGATGCCGGCCAGTGTGGCCAGGGCAATGGCGCGTGCGTAACGTGACACGGAGGGGGATGCAGCAAATTGCGAGGTTTTCATGGTTGTTTTCCTTCTGGGTGGTTAAAAAAAACTGGCAGGGTGCCAGGGTCACTCTTCGAGCCAGTCTTTCAGCTCGTCGGCGTGTTCTTCCTCGTCGGCAAGAATGTCTTCCAGGATGCGGCGCGTGGTGGGGTCCTGGTCGCCGATCAGCGTGATCATCTGGCGGTAGCTTTCCACCGCGATGCGCTCGGCCACCAGGTTGGCGCGGATCATGGACTTCAGGTCCAGCGACTCGTCGTAGTCCGCATGGCTGCGGCCCTGCAGCGAGCCGGGCGAAAAATCAGGTTGGGCGCCCAGCTGCACGATGCGCTGGGCCAGCCGGTCGGCGTGGGCCGCTTCCTGGTTGGCATGCACCAGGAACTCTTCGGCAATGCGCGGCGACGACAGGCCATCGGCGGTGAAATAGTGGCGCTTGTAGCGCAGCACGCAGACCAGCTCGGTCGCCAGCGCATCATTGAGCAGCTTGACGATGGCATCGCGGTGCGGGCCATAGCTGGGTGTGACGGCCCCATCGTCCAGGCTGCGCGCGGCGGCCTGCAGGGCCTGTTCGTCCAGGGCCAGGTGGCCGGTGCGCTGCAGGCGGGTCGGGTTGGCTTGGTTCATGGGGCTTCGTCCTTTCGTTCTTGTGGGGGCATGGCTTGCGACATGAGCGACACGAGCAGGCGCGACACGTCCTGGGATTTGAGGGTGGCGGCCACCAGGGCGCCAACCGAGATCAACCGCCAGGGCTTGAGCAGGACGGCGGCGGCGCCGGCGGCGGCGGCGATGCCGACCACCTGCAGCGGCTTGTCGCTGGCATAGCGCTGCAGCACGGGCTGGGCCACCAGCGCAGCGGAATAGGCGGGGTGGTTGTGCCACCACACGCGCAGGGCATGGCGCGCCATGCGCCACCAGGCGGGGCCTGACGACGGCGCGCGTTCGGTGTCGGGCTGGTTGCCCGGCCTGTCAGCGTCGGCATCGCTGCGCCGCCCGCGGCCGTGGCCCTGCAGGTGGGTGCTGATGGCGTGCCGGCTGGCCTGCAGCCGCTGCGCGGGCGTGAGGCCGTTGCTCATGAGCGGCCCCCGGCGTGGCGCAGCGCCATGGCGTCGGCGTCGATCTGCGCCTTGAGTTCGCGGAAATGGGACGCCGCCAGCGGCTTGCGTGCCTGTGCCCAGGCGCCCAGCGCCATGAGCAGGGCGACGCCCGGCACCGCCAGCAGCGCCCAGTGAAATTGGGACAGGGTGGCCGCCAGCATGGCAGCCACCCCAGCCAGGATGAGGAAAGCACCGAGCGCCAGCACGGCCACGCCCCAGGCCACGCCGCGGCGCAGCACTTCGCTGCCGTAGCCCGCCGCTTCCTCGCGCACCAGGGCCGCGTAGCCCGCGGCATGGTCAACGACCAGTTCGGGCCGGTTGATGAGTACGTTGAAAAGCGGATGGGGCATGGCGGCGGCGGGGTGCGTTGGAGTGCGTGGGCGGGTGATCAGTAGCGGGTGTGGCTGCGGCGTGCGGCCATGACCAGCGCGGCCAGGGCAGCGCCCGCGGCGGCGGCGATCAGCACGGACTTCACCGGCTGCTCGGCCACGTACTTGCCGGTGGCTTCTGCGTAATGGTTGATCTGCTTTTGCACCTTGGCCGAAGCGTCGGACGCGGCGTGGATGCCGCGGGTGGCCACGTCCTGGGCGCGTGCGGCCAGGCGATCGATCGCGGGCTCGACGGTGCCGCGCAGGTCGCGTACCTTGTCGTGGGCGCGGTCAAGCTGGTGGTTGGCAAAGCTGCGGGTGTTCTCCACGGCTTCCTCGGCGGACTGCAGCACATCGGCCGACAGCTCGCGCGCGGCGTTGGCGCCGTCACGCAGGGTGGCAGGGGTGGCGGTGGTGGGGTTGGTAGGCATTGCGGGTACTCCTAGGGGTGAATGCGTAAAGGCGCGAAGGCGGTGCGTGGCGTCAGCCCTTGCGGACCAGGCTCACGACGAAGCTGACGATGGCCATGATGGCGAAGATGAAGAAAAGGATCTTGGCGATTTCGACGGCGCCGGCGGCAATGCCGCCAAAGCCGAAGACGGCTGCAATCAATGCAATCACCAGGAACACGACGGCGTAGTGCAACATGTGGTTCTCCTTGGGCCGGGGCAGTGCCCCCGGGGGGTTGGTAGCGCCGGGGTCCCCCATGCGCCTGTTCCACAGGTTACGGAAAGCAACGCGGCCTGCTCATCAGCAGGCCGCCTGAGCGTTTGTGGGTGAAGGGCAGGGCGCCGTGTAGGAAAGCGCCGACGCGCCCGGCGCGGCGGGTGGTCGCGCGTTGGCTCAGTGTGCCGGCGCGGCCGGCATGGCCGGCAGCACGGCGAAAATCCGCGCGCCCTGGCCCGGTGCGGACTGCACCGTCAGGCGCCCGCCGGCGGCCTCCACGCGGTGGCGCATGCCGGCCAGGCCGTGGGTGGACGGGCGCACGGCCGAGGTGTCAAAGCCCTGGCCGTCATCCTTGATTTCCACCTCCACATGGTTCTCGTAGCGGCGCAGGCTGATGTCCACCATCTTCGCCTGCGCGTATTTGCCGATGTTGGTCAGTGACTCCTGCACCAGCCGGTACACGGTCAGCTGCATCGCGTCGTCCAGCTCCACCTCGTCCAGGGCCGTTTCCACTTCCATCGTGGAGCGTTCGGAAAACTCGCGCGCCAGGATTTCCAGCGATGCGATCAGCCCCAGATTGGACAGCGACGACGGGCGCAGGTCCTCGATGATGCGGCGCTTGAGGGCAATGCCGCTGTTCAGCGTCTCGGTCAGGTGCTGCAGCCGTTGGGTGATGTCCTCGGAGCCCGCGCCGATCTTGGATTTGAGGCGTGCCACGTCCAGCTTGGCGGCTGTGAGCAGCGCGCCCAGTTCGTCGTGCAGCTCGCGCGCCAGGTGGCCGCGCTCCTGTTCGCGCACCTGCTGCAAATGGGTGGCCAGCTCGGCCAGCGTGGCCGTGCGCTCGCGCACCTGGCGCTCCAGCAGGTCGCGTTCCTGCTGCAGCAGCACCTGCTGGCGGTCGGCGGCTTCCTTGAGCGCATTGGTCTGGCGCAGGTACAGGTAGAACGCCAGCAGGCCCGCCATGGCTACCGCAGCGATACCGATGCGTGACAGCTGCAGCGAGCGCTTGACCTGCAGCTGGCCCAGCTCCATCTTGCCGGCGGTGGATGCGATCAGCTGGGTGGACTGGTCGCGGATCGCGTCCATATGCTCGCGGCCCACGTCGGTCATGAGCACGAATTTCCAGGCATCTTCGTTGCCCTGCTTGCGCATGCGCACGCTCAGGTCCATCTCGGCCAGTTTGCGCTGCGTGTTGCGCCCCAGCTGGGCAAAGGTCGACAGCTCTTCCGGCGCGTTCACGTACAGGCTGCGCAGGCTGTCCATGGTCTGGCCGATGTCCGAGACGGCCGCGTTGTAGGGCTCCAGGTAGCGCGGGTCGCCCGTCAGCAGGTAGCCGCGCTGGCCGGTTTCGGCGTCCAGCATGTGCTGCAGCAGCTTGTTGAGCTGGCTGCGGGTCTGCGATGCGACGGCAATGTCATCCAGCGCCCGGTTGGAGCGGTCGTAGCCGGTCTCGTTGATCACGATCAGGATGCACGCAGCCAGCAGCGCCAGCGGCAGGCTGATGGCCATCTTGGGTATGGAAAATTTCTTCAGCCATGAAAACAGGCGCATGGAACCTCCCCGCTGAGACAGCGCTGTGAATAGAATCTGTGGTACTTGCCGACTCGGCACCTTAGAAAGAAGCAGACATGATCAAAGTCGGAATTGTGGATGACCACGCCATCGTGCGTACCGGGCTCAAGCAGTTTTTCTCGGAGCAGGTTGATCTGCGCGTGGTGGGCGAAGCCGCCAGCGGCCGCGAGGCGATTGACCTGGTGCGCACCACCGAACTTGACGTGCTGTGCATGGACCTGTCCATGCCCGGCCAAAGCGGCATCGACGCGCTGGCCATGATCCGCGCCAAGGCGCCCGACGTGGGCATCCTTATCCTCAGCGGTTACCCCGAGGAGCACTACGCCATGAACCTGATCCGCCAGGGCGCCAGCGGCTATCTCAACAAGGAATGCGACCCCATGGAGATCGTCAACGCGATCCGTACCATCTCGCTGGGGCGGCGCTACATCTCGCCGACGGTCGCCGAGCTGCTGGCCCAGCAGCTCAATCGCAAGGAAGGCGGCGCGCCGCACGAGCAGCTGTCCGAGCGTGAATTCCAGGTGTTCCTGAAGCTCGCAAAGGGCGAGACGGCCGGAGACATTGCCAAGTCGCTGTCGCTGAGCGTCAAGACGGTCAGTACCTACCGCACGCGCCTGATGGAAAAAATGAGCCTGGCTTCCAACAGCGACCTGACTTACTACGCGCTGAAGAACAAGCTGATCGACTGACCTGCGGCAAGGCCGGTGGGGGCGGCGAGGCGCCCGCCCCCCACACCGAGAGGGACAAATAGGCCCCCGCCGCGAGTTGAATTGATTTTTACAAAACCACGGGGGCCCCCCGCGGCGCGC
>JBEIPU010000019.1:0-35085 GCA_040376925.1 Caenimonas sp.
GCCTTCGTCCATCGCCTCAAACGGCACGCCGCCTGCGGTGCTGATGGCTTCGTCGATGGGGCGCGGTGCAGACAGCGTGAGGGGCACGGCCTTGATGGTGGCGGCCAGCTGGGCCGGGTCGTTGTAGGCGTCTTTGCCCAGCACCTCGTGCAGCACGGCGGCCTTGATGCCATCCAGGCCCAGGCGGCTTTTCAGGTGGCTGGACAGCGAGCGTGAGCCGCGCGGGTGTTTCACCTCGGCCAGCACCTGCTCGGCCGTGCGGGCGGGCAGCAAATCGATGGTCAGCGTGGCCTGGCCGGTGGCGGCGATCTGGTCGCGCAGGAGGGCTGACGCGGCATAGACCAGGCTGCCCTCCAGCCCCGTGGCGGTGGCCACGAATTCGCCTTTGCGTTCAAACGTCTGGCCCTGGGGGCCGGTGCAGCGGATCGCCACGCTTTTGAACGGCTGGCCGGCAAAACGGCTGGCAAAGTATTCAGTCCAGCCGCCTGCCTTGTCAAAGCCGCAGTTCGCGGGCACCAGCGGTGCCACGGGCACGCCGCGCTGGGCCAGCAGCGGCACCCAGGCGCCGTCAGACCCCAGCCGCGCCCAGCTGGCGCCGCCCAGGGCCAACACCACGGCGCTGGCGCTGCGGGTGGCTTCGCCCTGCGCAGTGGCAAAGCGCAGCCCGCCTTGCTCATTCCAGCCCAGCCAGCGCTCGCGCATGTGAAAGCGCACGCCCGATTCACGCAGGCGGTGCAGCCACGCGCGCAGCAGCGGCGCGGCCTTCATGTCGGTGGGGAACACGCGGCCCGAGCTGCCCACAAAGGTGCTGATGCCCAAACCCTGCGCCCAGGCGCGCAAAGCGTCGGGGCCAAAGCCTTCCAGCAGCCGTGCCAGCTGCGACTGGCGCGCGCCGTAGCGTTGCCCAAACAGCGGCTGCGGTTCTGAATGCGTCAGGTTCAGCCCGCCCTTGCCCGCCAGCAAGAATTTGCGCCCGACCGAGGGCATGGCGTCCACCACGTCCACGGTCACGCCGGCCTGGGCCAGCACTTCGGCGGCCATCAGGCCGGCCGGGCCTGCGCCCACCACGATCACATTGCTCATTGCGTTAAATGTTCTTCAGTTTGCCCTGCGCCGTAAGGTACGCGGCGCGCACCACGGCCTGCGGGTACGCCGCTTGCACCGCGGCGCGGTAGCTGTTCATCTTGTCCTGCAGCCCAGGCTGCAGCTCGGGGCGGGCGGCGGTTTTGTGGTCCAGCACCCACCATTCGCCGGTGTCGCGCCGGTGCACCAGCCGGTCCAGCCGCAGCGCCTGGCCTGCGTGGTGGATCAGCACTTCGTTGCCCTGCCAGTCCACCACCGTGCGGTCCCAAGCCCAGGCGCCGTCGCCCGTGAGTATGCGCTGCGCCATGGCGGCGGCCTGGTCGATCTGCTCTGCGCCCAAGGCAAATTCGCGCTGCACCGACAGGCGCTGCGCCGCCGGCCAGCCGGCGCCACCCGCCACGGCGCCAGGCACCCACCATTCCAGCAGGCGGTGCATGGCCTGACCCAGGCGGGCGGCGGGGGTGCCCTCGTCTTCGTCGGCGGGTACGGGGTGGGCTGCGGTCTGCTCCGGCGGGGGCGGCAGCTTTTGCATCACAAAGGTGGCGGGCTGCGCGTGGGGATTTTGTGTTGGTGTTGGCGCCGCCACGGCCTGCGCGGCTACGGCGATGGGCTCGGCCAGCGGCAGCAGCCGCTGCCACCAGCTGGCCGGCGCGGCCCGGTGCGGCTGGGTGGACGACAGCACCAGCACCCCGCGCGCGCGCGTCATGGCCACATACAGCGCGTTGAGCTCTTCGCGCTGGCGGGCCGTTTGCTCGGCGGCCAGGGCGTCCGCGGTGCAGGCGGGCGGGCGGCTTTCGCTGGCCAGGAAGGCAAAGCGCTGGGGCGCCTCGGCCTCGCCGGGCCATTCCACCAGCACGCCCATGGTTTCGGCCTTGGGCGCTTCGGCGTCGGTGTCCAGCATCAGCACCAGCGGTGCCTCCAGCCCCTTGGCACCGTGCACCGTCAGCAGGCGCACCGTGCCATCGCCGGCCAGCGCGGGCGCCCGGGCGCCGCCGGCGCGCAGCGCGCGCACCAGCGCATAGGGCGTCAGAAAGCGCGCCCCGTCGATCTGCAGCGCCGCACCCAGCAGCGCGCCCAGGTTGGCCACCACCGACGCGCGCAGCGGCGCCGGTGCCGCAGCGGCAAAGCGCGCGGGCAGGTCCTGGCCGTTGATGGCGTCGTGATAGATCGCGTCCAGCGCGTCGTGCGGCGGCAGCGCGGCCACCCAGCCCTGCCAGCGCGCCAGCACCGCGCCCACACCGGCCAGCGGCGGGGGCAAAAGGCTACCTTCGCCGCGCTCGTCCCCCTGCTGCAGCAGCTCATACCAGCTCACGGCCAGCTGCTGCGCCTGGGCCGCGCGCTTCAGGCCGGCCAGGTGGGCCAGCGCGCTGTCGGGCAGGTTAAACAGCGGGGATTTCAGTGCGCGCGCCAGTGACAAATCGTGCGCGGGCGACACCAGCGCGTCCAGCAGCGCCACCACGTCCTGCACCTCGGGGGCATCGGCCAGGTTTTTCTTTTCGGGCTGCACGGCGGCGATGTGCAGCGCGCGCAGCTCGTCCTGCAGCACCGACAGCGGCTCGCGTTTGCGCGCCAGCACCATGATGTGGCCGGCCGGGCGGCCCTGGGCCAGCTCGGCCGCGATCCAGCGTGCGGCCTGGCGGCATTCCAGCGTGCGCAGACTGTCCTCGGGCAGCTCGCGCGGGGTGGTCAGGCTGTTGCGCCAGGCCAGCGGGTCTTGCGCTCGCGCATCGTCCTGCACATCCTCCTGGGTAGGGCGTTCGATCTGGGGCAGCCGCTGCACCGCGCCCTCTTCGGGCGATTCGGTGGTGTGGGCGCGGTAGCCACCGTATTCGCCCGCGGCCTGGGCTGCGCCCATGGCCTCGTTCACCACGGCCAGCACGCGCTGCGCGTTGCGGTGGGTATGGTCGCAGCTCAGCAGGTCGCCGCCCAGGGCCTCGACCACAAACCGTTGCGCCGCGCGGAACACCTGCGGCTCGGCCCGGCGAAAGCGGTAGATGCTCTGCTTGGGGTCGCCCACGATGAACACGCTGGGGGCCTGGCCACCAGCGCCCGCGTAGCCCGACAGCCAGGCGTTCAGCGCCTGCCACTGCAGCGGGTTGGTGTCCTGGAATTCATCGATCAGCAGGTGGCTCACGCGCGCGTCCAGCCGCTCCTGCACCCAGCCGCTGAGCACCGGGTCCGACAGCATGACGAGCGCGGCGCGCTCCACGTCGTTCATGTCCACCCAGCCGCGTTCACGATTCAGGGCCGAGAACTCTGCAACCAGCAGCCTTGTCAGGCGCGCCATGCGCTGCTGGTGCTGCCAGGCCGCATGCTGGTGCGCCGCGGCCTGCAGGCGCTGGGCCAGAGCCTGCGCGGCGGTGACCGCCGGGTCATCGCCCAGCTTGCCGAATTTGCGCGGCCCGCCCTTTTGCGTGTACAGCGCGTCAACCACATCGCCCAGGCTCAGGCTGCCCACGGCCTGCTCCAGCTTGCTGCCAAGCGCCGCATAGGTGGGTGCGCCGGTGCCCAGCACGCGGGCGGCGTCCAGCAGCACGCTGCGCGCCGTGGCGCCCTGCAGCGCGTGCGCGGGCTCGGCCAGGCCGGCCAGCTCGGGGAACTGCTCGCCAAATGGTTTGATGGACGCGTCCACCGTGCCCTGCGCGTCGGCCAGCGCGAATTCAACCCGCTTGGCCAGCGCGGCCTGCAGGGCCTTGAGTGTGTTGAAGCGCCCGTGCGCGGCCACGGCGTCCAGGTAGTCGCGCCGGGCGTCGGGCGCGCGCACTACGGCGGCATGGAAGTGCCGCCACACCGCCGCCACCGCGTCCTTGTCGTCCTCCAGCAGCTCGTAGCTGGCGGGCAGGCCCAGCCGCTGCAGCACGGCCAGCGGCGCGTTGCGCAGCAGCGCGGCAAACCAGCTGTGAAAGGTGCGCACCTGCACCGGGCGGCCCGACTGCAGCAGCGCGCGGTACAGGCCGCGCAGCGGCTGGACCAGCGCGGGCGCCGCCTGCGGCGCAATGCCGCGGATGTGCAGCTCGTGCAGCAGCTGTTCTGGCGTGGCCTGGGCAAAGGCCTCCAGCCACTGCTGCAGGCGCTGGCGCATTTCGCCCGCGGCTTTTTTGGTGAAGGTGATGGCCAGGATTTCATGCGGCTGCGCGCCCGCCAGCAGCGCGCGCAGCATGCGCGACACCAGCATCCAGGTCTTGCCGGCGCCGGCGCACGCCTCTACCGCCACGCTGCGGCGCGGGTCGCAGGCCACGGCGTAAAAATCGGGGCGGCTCACGCGCCGGCCGTTCAGCTCGTAGGCGTATCCCGGTTCCGTCATGTGGGGTTCCGTCATGCCCATGAATCCTTGCGGCACAGGCCGCGCGCCGCGCAGAAGTCGCACACCGTGCCTTCGCCCAGCGCAGGCAGCGGTGCGCCGTCGGCAATGGCCTGCAGGTCGTTCTGTATGCCCTCGATCAGCGCGTCGCGCGCAGCCACCACATCCTCCTGCTCCACCGTGCGGGTTTCGCCGCGCTCGCCCACGTTCACATAGGCCGCGCGCAGCTGGTCGTCGGGCAGCAGCGCGGCATAGAAGGCCAGCTGGGTGTCCTCAGACGCGGCCTTCACGCGCTTGCGGGTCACGTCCAGCGCCTCGGTCTTGTAGTCCATCACCATGGCCATGCCGCCGGCCAGGCTGTCGATGCGGTCCAGCCGGCCGATCAGCGTCAGCGGGCCCAGCGGGGTGGTGCGGTCGGCCTCGGCCTCACGGAACTGCGCGCCTTGCGCTTCATGCCCGTCCAGCCAGGACAGGTAGCCGTCGCGCGCCTGCGGCCAGCTGGCGGCAAACGGCAGGAATTCGCTTTCGGACAGGCCCAGGGCGCGGGTCTGCGCCTGCGCGGCGTCTTCAATCAACGCCAGCCGCTGCGGCCCCGCGGGCACCGGCTGTGCCGCCAGCGCGTTGTGAAAGTGGCCCAGCACCGCATGCAGCCAGGTGCCGAAGTCGCGCTTGTCCAGCTCGGTGTCCAGCTCGTCGGCTTCTTTCAGGCCCAGCTGGCGCAGCGCAAAAAAGCGGTAGGGGCAGCGGCGCAGGTCTTCATAGGCGCTGGCCGACAGCCGCGCCAGCGCCAGCGCAGCGCCGCTGGGCTGCGGGCGGGGTGTGGGGGCGGCGGGCACGGCGTGGGTCACACGGGGGTCGGGGGCCATCTGCGCCGCGCCGTCCAGCTGCAGCTGCTGCACCAGCGGGCTGGGCAACACGGGTTCACCGGCGGCGTCGGCGGTGCGCCACAGCACATCCACCTGCGCCACGGCCAGCGCCTGCTGCCAGCCGGCGCGTTGCGCGGCTTCCAGCGCTTCGCGCGTGGGCAGGCCCAAGCCCGCGCGCTGGCCGGCCGTCCAGGGGCCGGCGGGCTCGGGCGCGGCGGGCAGGTTGGCCTCGTCGCAGCCCGGCAGCACGGCGGCGGCAAAGGGCTGGCCCAGCATCTGCGGGAAAGGCAGGATCACCACCTGCTCGTCGCGCGGGTGCGTGGGCTTGAAGCTCGCGTCTTCCAGCACGCCGGTCACCCAGGCGGTGAACTCATGCAGGGCCATGCGGCGCGCCGCATGGGGGATGGCGGCCCATTCGGCCTGCGACTCATCGGCCAGGCGCAGCGCGGCAATGGCGGCGTCGCCCGCGGCGTCACCCGCCAGCCGCTGCCACTGGCCGCTGGCCTGCAGCAGCTCGCGCAGCGCCTGCAGCCAGGCGGCCAGCGCCCGGGGGCGCTGCAGGCCCGCGCGCAGTGCCTCCACCTGCGCCACCAGCGCCGTCAATTCATCGCGTGCCTGCAACCGCGCCACGGCGCCAGGCCAGTCGCGCACGCCTGCCTCGCGCAGGGTTTTCTCCAGCCGCTGCAAGGCCGGGCCCTGCAACGCGGGGGCATGCTTGAGCCAGTCCAGCACCGCATCACTGGTGGCGTCATGCCGCGCGGCGCGCAGCGCGGCCATCAGGTGCGCGGCTGCGCGGGTGGTGGACAGCTTCCAGCCTGTTTCATCGCGGATGCGCAGGCCCTGCGCGCCCAGCAGCGCGCGGATGCGGCGGGTGAGCGCGCGGTCGGTCGCGGCCAGCGCCACCGGGCTGCGGCCGGCGCCCAGGTGCTGCAACACGCAGGCGGCCGCGCGCGCGGCTTCGTCCTCGGGGTCCTGCGCAGCGTGCAGGGCCACGGCACCGGGCGCGCGGGCCTGCACCAGGGGCAGCGTCACGGCCTTGTCGCCAAAGTGCGCGCGGATGGCCTCCACCAGCGGCTCGCTCTGGTAGCCTTGCAGCACCACCAGGCAGTCCACATCGCGTCGCACGGCGTCGCCCAGCAGGCAGTCGGTGGCATAGGCCGACGCGGCCACCCATTCCAGCGCGACGCGGGCCACGGCCAGCTCCAGCGCCAGCACGGGGGCGTCCAGCCCCCCGGCCACCACGGCGCGCATGCGCGCGGCCCAGGCCGGGCGCTGCGCAGGGTGTACCGCAGCGGCCAGGGCGCTGAGCTGGCCCGCAGCCTCCACCACACGGGCGGCCAGCAGGTCGCGCTGCTCGCCCAGGCCCGCGCCGGCCAGCAGGGCCTGCGCGGCCAGCAGGTCGCGCGCGGCGTCCTGGCACAGGTCCAAAGCGCCGGGGACAAAGCCGCCTTGCGGTCCGCCCTGGCTGCGTGCCCAGTTCATGGTCGATTCAAAGCGCGGCGCAAAGCCGCTGGGCACCACGCGCGCCCAGGCCCGCGCGGCGCGGGGCATGAGCTGGGCGTAAGGCACCAGCACCACGGTGCGCGCGGGGTGGGCGTCGCGGCTTGCCAGCAGGGCTTGCACCTGCGCCATCAGCACCTCCAGCGCGGGCGCGGGGCGATGGCTTGGCGCTATGGCATCCATAGCGCGCGCGGGGCTGTCCATGGCCTGTGGAGGGACTTGGTTTCTGTCACAATTCCCCCACTTTAGCTGTACCGCCACCAGACACTCAAGGAAACACCATGGCCAGCGACCTCATCAAACACATCTCTGACACCAGCTTCGAAGCCGATGTGCTCCAGGCCGACAAACCCGTGCTGGTGGACTACTGGGCCGAGTGGTGCGGCCCCTGCAAGATGATCGCCCCGATCCTGGACGAGGTGTCCAACACCTACCAGGGCAAGCTGCAGGTCGCCAAGATGAACGTCGATGAAAACCGCGACATCCCGGCCAAGTTCGGCATCCGCGGCATCCCCACGCTGATGCTGTTCAAGGACGGCCAGCTCGCCGCCACCAAGGTCGGCGCCATGAGCAAGGCCCAGCTCACCGCGTTCATCGACCAGCAACTGGCCTGATCTCCCCCCACGCGGCTGGCGCACATTTGCCCGGCCGCGCTGTTTTTCCTGTCATAATCTTTTCCAGTTCACTGGTTCGCAAAAACGGCGAGCCAGTTCGAGTTCCCGGCCGGCGCGGCATCTTTCGCAGCTGACCGACACCCTCCCCCCCGTTTTCACAGAACTCCCCCAAAGGGGTCATTCCATGCACTTAAACGAACTCAAGGCACTGCACGTGTCTGAAGTCCTGAAGCAGGCTGAAGAGCTTGAGATCGAAAACACCGGCCGCATGCGCAAGCAGGAGCTGATGTTCGCCATCATCAAGAAGCGGGCAAAGGCCGGCGAACAGGTTTTTGCCGACGGCGTGCTGGAGATCCTGCCCGACGGCTTCGGTTTCCTGCGCAGCCCCGACACCAGCTACACCGCCAGCACCGACGACATCTACATCAGCCCCAGCCAGGTGCGCAGGTTCAACCTGCACACGGGCGACATGATCGAAGGCGAAGTGCGCATCCCCAAGGACGGCGAACGCTACTTTGCGCTGACCAAGCTGGACAAGGTCAACGACGGCCCGCCGGAGCAGAACAAGCACAAGGTCATGTTTGAAAACCTGACCCCGCTGTTCCCCAAGGAGCAGATGAAGCTGGAGCGCGAAGGCATCAAGGGCGAGGAAAACATCACCGGTCGCGTGATCGACATCATTGCCCCCATCGGCAAGGGCCAGCGCGCCCTGCTGGTCGCCCCGCCCAAGAGCGGCAAGACGGTGATGATGCAGCACATGGCCCACGCCATTGCGGCCAACTACCCCGACAGCTACATGATGGTGCTGCTGGTCGACGAGCGCCCCGAGGAAGTGACCGAAATGCAGCGCTCGGTAAAGGCCGAGGTGATTGCCTCCACCTTTGACGAGCCCGCCGCGCGCCACGTGCACGTCGCTGAAATGGTGATCGAGCGCGCCAAGCGCCTGGTCGAGCTGAAAAAGGACGTGGTGATCCTGCTGGACTCCATCACGCGCCTGGCCCGCGCCTACAACAACGTGGTGCCCAGCTCGGGCAAGGTGCTGACCGGCGGCGTGGACGCCAACGCACTGCAGCGCCCCAAGCGCTTCCTGGGCGCGGCCCGCAACGTGGAAGAAGGCGGCAGCCTGACCATCATTGCCACCGCCCTGATCGACACCGGCAGCCGCATGGACGAAGTGATCTTTGAAGAGTTCAAGGGCACGGGCAACAGCGAAATCCACCTGGACCGCCGCCTGTATGAAAAGCGCGTGTTCCCGTCCATCCAGCTCAACCGCAGCGGCACCCGCCGCGAAGAGCTTCTGCTGGCGCCCGAGATCCTGCAAAAGACCCGCATCCTGCGCCAGTTCATGTACAACATGGACGAAATCGAGTCCATGGAAATGGTCCTGAAGAGCATGCGCGCCACCAAGAGCAACGTCGAGTTCTTCGACATGATGCGAAGAGGTGGGTAAGCCAGACGGCTTAACCACCTGAAAAGTTATATAATTCGAGGCTTTTTTGCGGAAAGTACCCCGGACGGTCCGGCGGCGGCTCCCGCACCTGAATCAAGGAAAACATCATGGCTAAAGAAGGCATTCACCCCAACTACCGCGAAGTGCTGTTCGTGGACCTGTCCAACGGTTTCAAGTTCGTGACCCGTTCCTGCGTGAACACCAAGGAAATGGCCAAGCACGACGACGGCAAGGAATACCCGCTGTTCAAGCTGGACACCTCCAGCGAGTCGCACCCCTTCTACACCGGCACGCAGAAGTCCGTGAACGACATGGGCGGCCGTGTTGACAAGTTCTTCAAGAAGTTCGGCAAGCCGGGTGCCGCAGCCAAGGCTGAAGAAGCCGCCAAGTAATCCGCTTCAAGCCACAAAGGGCAGCCCGGTTCGCCGCGCTGCCCTTTTTGTTTGATGTGACACACTGCGGCCTGCCAACCCGCCCTGCCCCTTGAACCAGCCCACGCCCGCCATCGTTGCCCAAAGCGCCGTGCGCCGCCTGCCGCGCGCCGCGTTGCTGCTGTTCTGCCTGGCCTATGTGCTGCCCGGCTTTGTGGGCCGCGAGCCCTGGAAGAACGCCGACATGACGGCGTTTGGCTACATGGCCGAGCTGGCCTCGGGCGCCGCCAATTGGCTCAACCCCACGCTGCTGGGCCGCCCCCCTGAATTTGACGCGCTGCTGCCCTACTGGCTGGGTGCCTGGGCCATCATGGCCGCGCCGTCGTGGCTCAGCGCCGACCTGGCTGCGCGCATCCCGTTCATGGCGCTGCTGGCGACCACGCTGGCCGCCACCTGGTACGCGGTGTACTACCTGGCCCGCAGCCCGCAGGCCCAGCCGGTGGCCTTTGCGTTCGGCGGCGAGGCCAACCCGCGCGACTACGCCCGCGCCATGGCCGATGGCGGCCTGCTTGCCATGATTGCCTGCCTGGGCCTGGCCCAGTTGTCCCATGAAACCACGCCCGCGCTGGCCCAGGTCGCCTTCACCGCCCTGGCCTTCTATGGGCTGGCGGCCACGCCCTGGCATACCGTCAGCGCCGCCACCGGCCTGGTCGCAGGCCTGACAGGCCTGACCCTGAGCGGCGCGCCCACCATGGCGGTGCTGCTGGGGCTGGGCAGCGCAGCAGTCTGCCTGGTGGCCGCCGAGCAGGATGCGCAGGCCCGCAGCCGCAACCGCCGCTGGGCCCTGTTCATCGCGCTGGCCACGCTGGCCGTGGCCCTGCTGGCCTGGGGGCTGGACCTGTACCGCTGGCGCGTGGGCCTGCCCACCGGCGCCGGGCGCGACTGGCGCAGCACCGGCCGGCTGCTGCTGTGGTTTACCTGGCCCGCCGCGCCGCTGGCGCTGTGGACGCTGTGGCGCTGGCGGTACCAGTTGCCCAGCCGCCATGTGGCACTGCCGCTGTGGTTCGTGGCCGTGGCGATCGGCACCACGCTGACCACGCCGTCGGCCGATCGCTCGCTGCTGCTGGGCCTGCCCGCGCTGGCCACACTGGCCGCGTTTGCGTTGCCCACGCTGCAGCGCAGCGTGGCCGCACTGATCGACTGGTTCACGCTGCTGTTTTTCAGCGGCTGCGCGCTGGTGATCTGGGTGGTGTGGATTGCCATGCAGACCGGTGTGCCGGCCAAGCCGGCAGCCAACGTCGCCAAGCTCGCGCCGGGGTTCGAGCCCTCGTTCTCACTGCCGGTGTTTGCGGTGGCGCTGGCCGCCACGCTGTGCTGGGCCTGGCTGGTCCGGTGGCGCGCGGGCCGCCACCGCGCCGCCATCTGGAAGAGCCTGGTGTTGCCCGCGGGCGGCGCAGCCCTGTGCTGGCTGCTGCTGATGACGCTGTGGCTGCCGCTGCTGGACTTTGCCCGCGGCTTCACGCCGGTGGTGGGCCAGGTGACGCGGCTGATCGACAAACCCGGCTGCGTGGAGGTGCACGGCCTGAGCCGCGGCCATGTGGCGGCCTTCCAATACCACGGCAAGCTCACGCTGCAGCCCGTGAGCGTGGCGGCGGCCTGCCCCTGGATGATCGTGGGCGCGGGCTCGGTGGACGCCCTGCGCGCCGGGCTGGACATGCGCCAGTGGAAGCTGCTGGCCAACGTGCGCCGACCTGCTGACGCCAACGACAACGTGTTGCTTTACCAGCGCAACCCTTCAGCGCCCAGGCCCTGATGTCGGAGCTTGGGCATATCACGCGTCACGCCGGCACGGTGCTGGCGGGCCAGCTGGCCGTCATGGCGTTCGGCGTGACCGACACGCTGGTGGCCGGGCGCTTTTCCAGCGAAGCACTGGCCGCGCTGTCGGTGGGCTCGGCCATCTACATCAGCATCTTCATTGCGCTCAACGGCGTGCTGCAGGCGCAACTGCCCGTGTGGGCCGAGCTGCGGGGCGCGGGCCGCGACGCCGAGGTGGGCCGCTCGGTCCGCCAGGCGCTTTACCTGGCGTTCATGGCCATCGCGCTGGGCGTGGCCGCCCTGCTGCTGCCTGACCCGCTCATGCGCTGGACCAAAGTGCCGCCCGCGATGCAGGAAGCGGTGAAGGCTTATCTGGCCATCCTGGCGCTGGCCGTGCCGCCGTCGCTGCTGTTTCGCATGTATGCCACGCTCAACCAGAGCCTGGGCTGGCCGCGGCTGGTGACCTGGGTGCAGATCGGCTCGCTGGCGCTCAAGGTACCGCTGTCGATCTGGCTGACCTTTGGCGGCGTGGGCGTGCCGGCCATGGGCCTGGCCGGCTGTGCCTGGGCCACGCTGATCGTGACCTACCTGATGTTCGGCCTGGCGGCATGGATGCTGGGCACCCAGCCCATGTACCAGCCCTATCGCATCTGGCAGCGGCTGGAGCGGCCCGACTGGCCTGCCATCGCCCGGTTTGCGCGCCTGGGCATCCCAACCGGGCTGGCTGTCCTGGTTGAAGTGACGGCCTATTCGCTGATGGCGCTGTTCATCGCGCGCCAGGGCACAGTGGCGACCGCCAGCCACCAGATCGCGTCCAACCTGGTGGGCGTGCTGTACATGATGCCGCTGTCATTGGGCATCGCTGTCAGTGCGCGCGTCAGCTGGTGGCTGGGCTCGGGCGATGCCGCACGCGCGCGCCTTGCGCTGCGCCAGGGCCTGAAGCTGACGCTGGTGCTGGCCGTGGGCAGCGCCGCGCTGCTGGTGCTGGCGCACCAGCCGATCGCGCGGCTGTATGCCGGGGCCGATGCGCAGGTGGCCGCCATTGCCGGCGGCCTGCTGATCTGGGTGGCGGGCTACCACGTGGCCGACGCGGTGCAGTCGGTGTGCGTTTTCGTGCTGCGCAGCTACGGCGTGGCGGTGGCCTCGCTGGTGGTGTACTGCGTCCTGCTGTGGGGCGTGGGCCTGGGCGGCGGCTACGTACTGGCCTACACCGGTATCGGCCCGCTGGCGCCGCTGAATTCGCCCGCGGCCTTCTGGGGCGCCGGTGCCTTTGCGCTGGTGCTGACGGCAGTGGTGTTTATTGCACTGCTGTGGCGCTCAGTGCGGCGCTACCGGCCGCTGAGCGGCCCGACTGCGGCGCCGGCCTGAGCCGAGACGCGGGCAGCACGATGGCAAACGTGGAGCCGGTGCCCGGGGTGCTGTCAATGCGCAGTTCAGCGCCGTGGCGCTGCAACACATGCTTGACGATGGCCAGGCCCAGGCCCGTACCGCCGGTCTCGCGCGAACGGCTACGGTCCACGCGGTAAAAACGCTCAGTCAGGCGCGAGATGTGCTCGGCCGCGATGCCCGGGCCGCTGTCTTTCACGCAGAACTCGCCACGGCCATCGGGCAGCAGTTGCCAGCGCACGGCAATGCTGCCGCCGGCCGGCGTGTAGCGGATGGCGTTGCTGACCAGGTTGGACATGGCGCTGAGCAGCTCCGACTGCGAGCCCGCGACCTCGCTGTCGGCCAGCAGCTCAAAGCCCAAATGCTGCGCCTTGCCCTGCGACGCCATCAGCAGCGTGGACAGCGCGCGGGCTTCCTGCTCCACCTGCGCCACCAGCGCGTGCACCGGCATCCATTCGGCAGCGCCGGGCAGGGGGCTGCCTTCCAGCCGCGACAGCGTGAGCAGGTCGTTGACCAGCGTCTGCATGCGGTGCGACTGCTGGGCCATCAGATCCAGGTACCGGGCGCGGTCGTTGTCATCCAGCGGCAAGGTCTGCAGCGTCTCGATGAAGCCGGCCAGCACCGTCAGCGGCGTGCGGATTTCGTGCGAGACATTGGCCACGAAATCGCGGCGCATGGTTTCGGCCTTTTCCATGTCGGTGACATCACGCGACAGCAGCAGCGTGCGCCCCTGCCCGTAGGGATGCAGGTGCACAGCCAGGCGTACCGGCTGGCTCGCCGTGCTGCTGGGCGCCAGCATCACGATTTCATGGCAATAGTCGGCCGCGGCGTAGTGCAGCGTGAACACCGGGTCGCGCACCAGGTTGCCGATCAGCTGCAGCAGGTCGCGCTGCAGGTCAAAGCCGAAATGCGCCGCGGCAGTTTCGTTGCACCACTCAATCCGGCCTTCGTCGTCCAGCAGCACCACACCGTTGGGCGAGGCCTGAATCGCCGCCAGAAATTCCTGCAGCCGGGCCTCGCTTTCCTGCACCTGGCGGTCGCGGGCCTTGAAGCCGCGGCGCGCCCGGTCGGCCGCCTCGCCCCACAGGCCGTTCATCTGCGGCGCGCCGTCGGTGCGGCCCGTGCGCAGCCAGCGCAACACGCGAGCGCCGCGCCAGCCGTCCAGCACGAACCAGCACAGGCCGGCCAGCACCACGCCCGCCATGGCGCCGCGCGACTGCGCCCACCACCAGCCCAGCAGGCCGCCGGCCGCGTACAGCAACGAGAAAACACAAAGGCGCCAGAGCATGGGTCGATTGTGGCGCAAGGCCACGCGTCACAAGGGGGCGCGCGCTCAGCCCTGGGCCGCAGCGGGGATGGCCACCTGCGCGGTCAGGCGGTAGCCGGCGCCGCGCACTGTCTCCACCATGGCGCCAGCCACGCCCAGTGCCTCGCGCAGGCGCTTCACATGCACGTCCACCGTGCGTTCTTCAATGAACACATGGTCGCCCCAGACCTTGTCCAGCAGCTGGCCGCGGCTGTGCACGCGCTCGGGGTGTTTCATCAGGAAGTGCAGCAGCTTGTATTCCGTCGGGCCGACCTTCAGCGGCTGGCCCTGCCAGCTGACGCGGTGGGTCGCGGCGTCCAGCACCAGCTCGCCGATGGATACGCTGTCGTTGACCTGCTCGGGCGCACGCCGGCGCAGCACGGCGCGGATGCGCGCGAGCATTTCCTGGGTGGAAAACGGTTTGGTGATGTAGTCGTCGGCGCCGGCATCCAGGCCCATGATCTTGTCGGGCTCGTCCCCGCGCGCCGTGAGCATGAGGATGGGGATGGCCTTGGTGCGCGCGTCGGCGCGCCATTTCTTGGCCAGGGCCACGCCGCTTTGGCCCGGCAGCATCCAGTCCAGCAGGATCGCGTCGGGCAGCACGGCGTCCAGCTCGCGCTGGGCCGCCACGCCGTCCTCCGCCCAGGTCGGCTGGAAGCCGTTGTGGCGCAGGTTGACGGCGATCAGCTCGGCGATCGAGGGTTCGTCTTCAACGATCAGGACGCGGGGTTGGTGTTTCATTTCACCACGGACTCGATGGTCTCCATGGGCGTGTGGCGAACGTCCGCGCCCTTGACGACGTAGATGATGAATTCGGCGATGTTCTTGGCATGGTCACCGATGCGCTCGATGGCCTTGGCAAGGAACAGCAGGTCCAGGCTGGGCGAGATGGCGCGCGGGTCTTCCATCATGTAGGTGATGAGCTTGCGCACAAAGCCGTCGAATTCCTTGTCGATGGCGTCGTCTTCCTTCAGGATGGACACGGCCATGTTCACGTCCAGCCGCGCAAACGCGTCCAGCGCCTTGCGCAGCAGGCCCGAGGCCAGATCGGCCGCGATGCGCAGCTCGGACGCGGGCATGTTGCGGGCCGCGCCGCTTTCGATGATGGACTTGACCATGCGGGCGATCTTGTCGGCCTCGTCGCCAGCGCGCTCCAGGTTGGCCGTGGTCTTGGAGATGGCGATCAACAGACGCAGGTCGCGCGCCGTGGGCTGGCGCCGGGCGATGATGGACGACAGCTCCTTGTCGATTTCCACTTCCATCGCGTTGACGCGGCTTTCCATGTCGGTGACCTGGCCCGCCGCCTCGGCACTGAACTGCGCCAGCGAATAGACAGCGGTGCGGATCTGTGACTCAACCAGGCCGCCCATTTCCATGACGCGGGCGGACACGCCCGTGAGCTCGCTGTCAAACTGGCTGGAGAGGTGTTTGTCAGTCATGTCAGCCGAACCTTCCCGTGATGTAGTCTTCTGTTTCGGTGCGCGTGGGCTTGAAGAAAATCTGCTCGGTCGGACCCACCTCGACCAGGTCGCCCAGGTACATGTAGGCGGTGAAGTCGCTGCAGCGTGCGGCCTGCTGCATGTTGTGCGTGACGATGACCACCGTGTAGTCGTTCTTGAGCTCGGCGATCAGTTCCTCGATCTTGGCGGTGGAGATCGGGTCCAGCGCGGAGCAGGGTTCGTCCAGCAGCAGGATTTCAGGCTTGATGGCAATGCCGCGGGCAATGCACAGGCGCTGCTGCTGCCCGCCGGACAGGCCGGCGCCGCTCTGGTTGAGCTTGTCCTTCACTTCGGTCCAAAGCGCGGCCTTGCGCAACGCCCATTCCACGCGGTCGTCCATGTCGGACGAGCTCAGGTTTTCAAACAGGCGCACGCCAAAGGCGATGTTGTCGTAGATCGACATCGGGAACGGCGTGGGCTTCTGGAAGACCATGCCGATCTTGGCGCGGATCAGCGCGACATCCTTTTTGGAGGTGAGCAGGTTCTCGCCGTCCAGCAGGATCTCGCCTTCGGCGCGCTGCTCGGGGTAAAGCTCGTACATGCGGTTGAAGGTGCGCAGCAGCGTCGACTTGCCGCAGCCCGACGGGCCGATGAAGGCGGTGACCTTCTTTTCGGGAATTTCCAGGTTGATGCCCTTCAAGGCATGGAACTTGCCGTAGAAGAAGTTCAGGTCTTTGACCAGGATCTTGGACCCGGTGCTCTGGGTGGTGATGGTGTTCACAATCGGCCTCGTCAAATCTTGTTGCGCGTCAGTACACGGGCCAGGATGTTCAGGCCCAGCACGGCGATGGTTATGAGGAACACGCCCGCCCAGGCCAGCTGTTGCCAGTTTTCATAGGGGCTCATGGCGAACTTGAAGATCGTCACAGGCAGGCTGGCCATGGGCTCGCTGAGGCTGGACGTCCAGAACTGGTTGTTCAGCGACGTGAACAGCAGCGGCGCAGTCTCGCCGGCAATACGCGCCACCGCCAGCAGCACACCGGTGACCACACCCGCGCGCGCGGCCCGCAGCGTGATGCTGATGATCACCTTCCACTTGGGCGCGCCCAGTGCGTAGGCGGCTTCGCGCAGGCCCGAGGGCACCAGCAGCAGCATGTTTTCAGTCGTGCGGATCACCACCGGGATCACGATCAGCGCCAGCGCGATCACGCCGGCCCAGCCGGAGAAGGTCTTGAAGCGCGCCACGATCACGGCGTACACGAACAGGCCGATCACGATGGACGGCGCCGACAGCAGGATGTCGTTCACAAAGCGGGTGAGCGAGCCGAGCCAGCCCTTGGTGTCGTATTCCGCCAGGTAGATGCCAGCCATGATGCCGATCGGCGTGGCCACAAAGGTGGCCAGCATCACCATCAGGAAAGAACCGTAGATGGCGTTGGCAATGCCGCCCACCTCGTTGGGCGGCGGCGTCATCTGCGTGAGCGTGGCCCAGGCCATGCCACCGACACCCAGACGCACGGTGTCCCACAGGATCCAGATCAGCCAGATCAGGCCAAACGCCATGGCAGCCAGCGACAGCGTCAGCGCGATCTGGTTCACGCGCTTGCGTTGCGCAAATTTCTGCTCGCGCAGGCGGTTGGCGTCGGCCATGCGCAGAAGGTTTTCAGCCGTGCTCATGACTTGGTCCCTTCGCCCTTGCGCAGCTGCGCCAGCAGGATTTTGGACAGCGCCAGCACCACGAAGGTGATGAAGAACAGCACCAGTCCCAGGTAGATCAGCGCGGCCTGGTGCAGGCCACTGGCAGCTTCGGCAAACTCATTGGCCAGGGCCGAGGTAATGCTGTTGGCCGCCTGGAACAGGCTCAGCGAATCGAGCTGGTTGAAGTTGCCGATCACGAACGTGACCGCCATGGTTTCACCCAGGGCGCGGCCCAGGCCCAGCATGATGCCGCCGACCACGCCGCCCTTGGTGTAGGGCAGCACCACCTTGTAGACCACCTCCCAGGTGGTGGAGCCCAGCGCATAGGCGGACTCCTTGAGCATGGGCGGGGTCACGTCAAACACGTCGCGCATCACCGAGGCGATGAACGGGATGATCATGATGGCCAGGATGATGCCGGCCGACAGGATGCCGATGCCCACCGGCGGGCCCGATACCAGGGCGCCCAGAAAGGGCACGCCGTCAAACAGGCTTTGCAGCGGCTGCTGCACATAGGTCGCCAGGATGGGGCCGAACACCAGCAGACCCCACATGCCGTACACGATGGACGGCACGGCAGCCAGCAGCTCGATGGCCGTGCCCAGCGGACGCTTGAGCCAGGCGGGCGACAGCTCGGTCAGGAACAGCGCAATGCCAAAGCTCACCGGCACGGCAATCAGCAGCGCGATCAGCGACGTGGCGATCGTGCCGTAGATCATGACCAGGCCGCCGTACTCGTTGTTGACCGGGTCCCAGACCGTGTTGGTCAAAAAGCCGAGGCCGTACTTTTCAATGGCGGGCCAGGCCCCTACCACCAGCGACAGCAAAATGCCGAACAGGAGGCCCAGCGTGATCAGCGCGGCGCCCTTGGCGGCCCAGCCAAAGACCTTATCGATCCAGGCGCCGCCGCGGGCCGGCTGCCCTGCGGGGGGCACGCTCATCTTGCGCCCCTGGCTGGCGGCCGGGGATCGCACGGCGGTGTCAAAAGGGGCCTCATGGGCCGGAAGTGTAGAGGACACGAGGCCCCTCCGTCTGTTGTTATGGCTTCTGGCAGGACGACTGTGACTGGCTGCTTACTTGAACGCCACGGCCTTGCCGGACGCGTCCTTGATCTCGCTCCAGCCCTTTTCGATCTGCGCCTTGACGGCCGGGGGCATGGGCACGTAGTCCAGGTCGTCGGCCGTCTTGTCGCCGTTCTGGTAGGCCCACTGGAAGAACTTCAGCGCGGCAGCGGCCTGGGCCGGCTTGTCCTGCACCTTGTGCATCAGGATGAAGGTGGCACCGGTGATGGGCCACGACTCGGCGCCCGGCTGGTTGGTGAGGATCTGGTAGAAGCTCTTGGCCCAGTCGGCACCGGCGGCGGCGGCCTTGAAGGCCTTGTCGTCAGGCGACACGAAGTTGCCGGCGCTGTTTTGCATCAGGGCGTACGACAGCTTGTTCTGCTTGACGTAGGCGTATTCGAGGTAACCGATGGAGTTGGGCAGGCGGCCCACGAAGGCGGCGACGCCTTCATTGCCCTTGCCGCCGGCGCCCACGGGCCAGTTCACGGCGGTGCCCTCACCGACCTTGGCCTTCCATTCGGCATTCACCTTGCTCAGGTAGTTGGTGAACAGGAACGTGGTGCCCGAGCCGTCGGCGCGGCGCACCGGGGCAATGGCCACGTCCGGCAGGTTCACGCTGGGGTTCAGCGCCTTGATCGCGGCGTCGTTCCACTTGGTGATCTTGCCCAGGTAGATGTCACCCAGCACCTGGCCGTTCAGGCGCAGCTGGCCGGGGGCGATGCCCTTGATGTTGACCACGGGGATCACGCCGCCAATGACGGTGGGGAACTGCAGCTGGCCCTTCTTGGCCAGTTCGTCGTCCTTCAGGGGGGCGTCAGAAGCGCCGAAATCGACCGTCTTGGCGTCGATCTGGCGGATGCCGGCGCCGGAGCCGACGGACTGGTAGTTGATCTTGACGCCGGTGGCCTTGTTGTAGTCGGCCGCCCACTTGGAGTACAGCGGCGCCGGGAAGCTTGCGCCCGCGCCCGTCACCTCTTGCGCACCGGCAATGCCGGCAGCGGACAGGGCCGCAAAACCGGCCAGGGCCAGGGTGGCAATACGGAAGTTCATATTCATGGGATCACCTTGAGTTAAGGGGGTTGGAGAAGTTGAACGGACTTTAAGAAGCTTTTGTGACGGTGCCGTGACAAAACAGATGACAAAACCGTCATGAATGCGTCATCAAGCCGTCACGAAGCGCTCCTACTCTGCGGGTCAACCCTTACAACCCTGGAGTAAAACCATGTCCATCCGCCGTACCCTGCTTGCCGCCAGCTTGGCCATCGCCATCACCGGCTGCGCCACCACGCCCACCCCGGTCTCCGTGGCCGACACCATTGCCGCCAACCCGTCGCTGAGCACGCTCAACGGCCTGGTGGCCAAGGCCGGCCTGACCGACATGCTCAAGGGCGCCGGCCCCTACACCGTGTTTGCCCCCACCAATGACGCCTTCAAGGCCGTCCCGGCCAAGACCCTGGACGAGCTGGGCAAGGACCCGGCCCAGTTGAAGGCCGTGCTGGCCTACCACGTGGTGCCGGCCAAGGTCATGGCCGCCGACGTGAAAAACGGCAAGACGAAGTCGGCCAACGGCGCCGAGCTGAACCTGTCGCGCGCCGGCACCTTTGTGACGGTGGAAGAAGGCATGGTGGAAACGGCCGACATCAGCGCCACCAACGGCGTGGTCCACACCCTGGACCGCGTGCTGATGCCGCCCAAGCGCTGATCCGCAAGCCCGGTCATGACTCTTTCACTCACCTCACCCGGCCGGCGCCGGGTGCTGGTGGGTGCGGCCGCCTTCGCGGCCGCACCTGCCTTGCTGGCCCAGCCGGCCAAGACTGCCGCCCGCAGCGTGCTGGTGGCGCAGATCGTGGACACCTCGCCCACCCAGCAGGATGTGTCCAAGGACTTCCTGATCGGCTCGCGCGCAGCCTGGCAGGACATCAACCTCAAGGGCGGCCTGCGCGGGCGGCCGGTGCAGCATGTATCGGTGGAAGTCGACGGCAGCGCCGCCAGCATGAAGGCCGCGGTGCAGCAGCTGCTGGACAACCCCGCCTGCCTGGTGCTGTCGGGCACGGCCGGCGACCCGGCCGCCGGCCTGCTGGCCGCCGAGCTGCGCCAGCAAGCCGCCCCCCTGGCCCACGTGGCGCCCTGGCTGCAGAACTCCAGCGTGGAAGTGGACGAACGCACCTTCCCGATCTTTGCCGCCCGCCAGGAGCAGATTGGCCACGCCCTCAAATCGCTCACCGTCATGGGGGTGAGCGAGGTCGGCGCGGTGTATGCGTCGCAACAGGAATACCAGCTGTACCAGCAGGACCTGGAGCGCATTGCCACCGGCATGAAGCTCAAGCTGCAGTCGTACCGCGCCAATGGCGACCTGGACCGCCTGGGCCAGCGCCTGACGCCCGGCACGCCGGCCATCCTGCTGTTTGTGGGGGGCACGCCCGAGCTGGTGCAGTTCACCCAGGGCCTGGAAAAGCAGCAGCGCCAGCGCTACATCATTGCCCTGGCGGATGTGAACCTGCAGACCATGACCCAGATGGGCGGCGCGCGCAGCACACCGGTGATCGCCACCCAGGCCGTGCCCATGGTCAACGCCAGCCTGCCGGTGGTGCGCAGCTACCGCGAAACCATGGCCCGGCTGTTTGACGAGCCGCCCGTCTCGCTGAGCCTGGCCGGCTTCATTGCGGCGCGCTACACCTACGAGGTGCTGCGCGACATGGACGGCGCCCTGACCCGCCAGAGCGTGCTGGCAGGCTTCCAGCGGCGCGAGGCGGTGGATGTGGGCGGCTACCGCGTGGCGTTCAACCCGCAGCGGCGCAGTGCCACCTATGTGACGCAGAGCATGCTGACCATCGATGGCCGAGTGATCGGTTGAAAACACGCCGCAGGCAACGGGGCGTTTGTTATGCTGGCCCGCAAACCACAACCACCAGCATGCAAAACGGTACCCGCCTCGCCGCCGTCGACCTCGGCTCCAACAGTTTCCGCCTGGAGATCGGCCGGCTCGACCATGGCCAGATCCACCGCACCGAATACCTGAAGGAAACCGTGCGCCAGGGCAACGGCCTGGACGCCGAGCGTAACCTCACGCCCGAGGCCATGCAGCGCGGCTGGGACTGCCTGGCGCGCTTTGGCGAGCGGCTGGCGGGCTTCAAGCGCAGCCAGGTGCGCGCCGTGGCTACCCAGACCCTGCGCGAAGCGCGCAACCGCGACGAATTCCTGGCGCAGGCCCACCGTGTGCTGGGCTTTCCGATTGACGTGATTTCGGGCCGCGAAGAAGCCCGCCTGATCTACCAGGGCGTGGCCCACCTGCTGCCCCAAAGCGGCGAGCGCCGGCTGGTGGTGGACATAGGCGGGCGCTCCACCGAACTGATCCTGGGCCAGGACCTGGACGCGCGGGTGATGGAAAGCTTTCGCGTGGGCAGCGTGGCCTGGTCCATGAAGTACTTCGCCGACGGGCAGTTCACTGCCCAGTCGTTCCAGATGGCCGAGATCGCCGCCAAGGCCGTGCTGGACGAGGCGCTCAATGCCTACCGCCGCGATGCATGGGACGTGGCTTACGGCTCTTCGGGCACCATCGGCGCCGTGGGCGATGTGCTGGCCGCCGCCGGCTGGCCCGCGCAGACCGTGAGCCGCGACGGGCTGGACTGGCTGCTGGACCGGCTGCTGGCCGCGCGCAGCGCCGACCGTGTGCGGCTGGACGGGCTGAAGGAAGACCGCCGCGCCGTCATCGGCGGGGGCCTGAGCGTGCTGCGCGCGGTGTTTGACCTGCTGGGCATTGAGGAAATGCAGGCGGCGCAGGGCGCGTTGCGCCACGGCGTGCTGTACGACCTGCTGGATCGTGAGCAAGGCAGCACCGACATCCGCTCCACCACCGTGCAGCGCCTGTCCACCAAATTTGATGTGGACGCAGCGCAAGCCCAGCGCGTGGGCAAGGTGGCCACCAGCCTGCTGCGCGGCCTGCGCGCGGGCGACGCGCCAGCCGAGCTGGAACGCGCGCAGCGCAAGCTGCAATGGGCCGCCCAGCTGCATGAGATCGGCAGCCTGATATCGCACAGCGACTACCACAAGCACGGCGCGTACATCCTTGACAACGCAGACGCACCGGGCTTTGCCCTGCCCGAACTGCACCGGCTCAGCCTGTTGGTGCTGGGCCACCGCGGCAAGCTGCGCAAGCTGGAGGCCGACTTTGAAGACGCGCCCTTCGTGCACCAGCTGCTGGCGCTGCGCCTGGCCGTGATCCTGTGCCACGCGCGGCGCGATCCGGATTTGAAGGGCCTGCAGATCGAAAGCGATGACGACCGGCGCACCGTGTCGCTGGGTACGCGCACCGAATGGGCCGCGGCGTACCCGCAATCGGCGCATCTGCTGCGTGAGGAGGTGCTGGCATGGCAAAAGACACCTTGGGAGTTGGTACTGGGCTAAGCCCCCACTCACCCGGCCTCGCCGACTTCGCGGGTGTGCGGCAGCTTCACATCGCTGTCATCGTCGTCAGGTGTACTTGCAGCATCGACTTCAGGAGGACGCCATGCTGCTGCAACGAACCGAGAAGGCCCGCGATGAACTGCGCCCCGGCATGCGCACCCTGGGTCTGCGCGAGCGCAGCCTGCTGCTGATGGCCGACGGCAACAAGTCGCTGTATGACATCAATGCCGTGATGGGCGGCCAGGCCGAGCCCATCGTGCTGGACCTGGTGCGCCGGGGCTACCTGGAGACGACCGCACGGGCGGCTACGGTGGCGCCCGCTGCCCTGCCCACGCCGGTTGCTGCGACTCCTGCGTCCGCCCCATCATCTGCACCCATGCCTGCACGGGCGGCGGATCCGTTTGAAGGCAAGCGGTCGCTGGCCACCACGCGCATGTTCCTGTTTGACATCTGCGAGCGCATGTTCGCGCGGCGCGACCCCGCCCGGGCGGAGCAGTTCCGCGAAGCCCTGCGCAATGCCAAGGACCGTGAATCCATGCTGGCCGCCGGGCGCGACATGCTGGCCGAGATTGAAAAGGCGGCCGGCCCCGAGCGCGCCGATTCCATCAGCGAGCGCATCGCCATGCTGCTGCCACCCGAGGCGGTGACCTGACGCAGCAACGCCGGGCGGCCTGGGCCTTGAGGCTTTGCGCGGCGGCCGCGCTTTGTTCCACCAGCGCGGCATTCTGCTGGGTAGCAGCGTCCATCTGGCCCACGGCCTGGGTGACCTGACCGACACCGGAGCTCTGTTCGCTGCTGGCGTGGGATATCTCGCCGATGATGCCCGTGACCTTCTGGATCGACGACACCACTTCGGTCATGATCGCGCCGGCCTCGCCCACCAGGGCCGAGCCCTGGCCCACACGCTGCACGCTGTCGGCAATCAGGGCCTTGATCTCGCGCGCAGCGTCGGCGCTGCGCTGCGCCAGCGTGCGCACTTCACCCGCCACCACCGCGAAGCCCCTGCCCTGCTCACTGACGCGTGCGGTTTGCACCGCGGCGTTCAGCGCCAGGATGTTGGTCTGGAATGCAATGCCGTCGATCACACTGATGATTTCCGACACGCGGCGCGAGCTGTCGTCAATGCCTTTCATGGTGCTGACCACGTCGCCCACGACCGCGCCGCCACGCACGGCCACCTGGGCCGCGCCCTGGGCCAGCTCGCTGGCCTGGCGGGCGTTGTCGGCATTGGTGCGCACGGTGGTGCTGAGCTGGTCCATGGAGGCAGCCGTCTGCTGCAGCGCGCTGGCCTGTTCCTCGGTGCGGCCCGACAGGTCCAGGTTGCCCTGGCGATCTGGGCGCTGGCGGTGGCCACGCTGTCGGCGTTTTCGCGTACGTTGGACACCACCCGCACCAGGCTGTCGCGCATGGCCTGCAGGACCTGCAGCAGCTGGGCCATTTCGTCCTTGCCGCGCGCGTCCAGCTGCACAGACAGGTCGCCACCCGCGACGGCGCGCGCCACGGCCACGGCCCGGTCCAGCGGGCCGGTGATGGTGCGGCTGAAAAGCATGCCGCCGATGGCGCATGCGACGAAAACCGCCGCCATCAATGCGAGGCTGATGACCGTGGCCTGGCGGCCGCTGGCTGCAGCCTGCGCGGCCACTGCGCTGCTTTGCACGGCGATCTTGCGCCCCACTTCATCGAGCAGCCGGACCAATTCGCGATCGATGCCTGCCACGGCGGCGTCGCCCACCTGGGCATCGAAGCGGGCAGCCCTGAAGGCTTCAAACGCCTGGGTATAGCGTTTGCCCATCTCGGCATGGGCCGCGATGAACTGCTGCGTCAGCACCTGCGAATCGCCGGGCGGCAGGCTGGCGGCCAGCTTGCCGGCACCGGCGGCCACGGCTTGCTCCTGCTTGCGGAATGACTTCCAGTATTTGTCCAGGTCCTGCGGGTTTTTGCCGCGCGGCAGCGTGTTCTTCCATTCCTGCACCTGCACCTTGAAATCGAGCGAGATGTCGCCGGCCAGCACCTGCTGCTCGTGCCGGCCCTGCACCTCTACTGCGCAGGTGGTCAGTGACTGGTTCAGGCTGTAGATGCCGTAACAGGCGGCGCACGCCACCAGCAGCAGCGCGACGGCAAATGCAGGGGGGGTTTGAGGCTGATCTTCAAGGGCTTCTTTCAGGGGTGCAGGTTGCCCCGGTACAGCGCGGGGCGCTTTGCGCAACAGCGGGGTATTTCCATCGCTTCTAAAACGATATAAACTGTATAAATCGTTTAATTCACCAAGGAAACCTCATGGCAACCGCAAAAAAACCCGCCCCTGCCAAGGCAGCAGCCCCCAAGCCCGCCGCAGGCAGGGCCACCACCTCCAGGGCCACCCCCAAGGCAGCCGCAAAGGCCCCTGCCAAGCCGGCGGCCAAGCCTGCCCCGGTTGCCAAGCCGGCCAAGGCCGACAAGCCCAAGAAGCCCAAGCTCGTGCGCGACAGCTTCACCATCCCCAAGGTCGAGTACACCGTGCTGGACGACCTCAAGCAACGCGCCGCCAGGCTGGGGGCGCCTGCCAAGAAGAGCGAGGTGCTGCGCGCCGGCATCAAGGCGCTGGCCCAGATGTCTGACGCGGCTTTTCAGTCGGCGATGGCGGCCGTGCCGGCCATCAAGACCGGGCGGCCGGGCAAGGCGGACTGACGCTGTGGACCCCGGATCAAGTCCGGGGTGACACAGGCAACTGCCCCAGTGACGAGTCAGATCGTGTCGGGCGACTGCACCGTCACGACCATGGTCTGGGCGTGACCGTCACGCTCGCGGTTGCGGATCCACCAGACCGCGCCCTTGCGCACCGGGCAGCTGCCGTGCTGCATGGCCAGAAGCTGCGCCACGGCTGCCCCCAGGGTGGGCTGGTGGCCCACGATCACCACCGGCACGCGCGACGCGGGCCACAGCGCCGCCTCCAGCAGCTGCCCGGGCGTGCCGTCGGGCGCGAGCTCGGGCTTGATCTTGTACTTGCGGCCCAGTGCCAGCGCGGTCTGCTCGCAGCGGCGCGCCGGGCTGCACAGGATGCGCGTGGCCTCGGGCAGCTGGCGGTCCAGCCAGCCGGCCATGCGCGCGGCCTGCTTCTCGCCGCGCGGCGTCAGCGAGCGTTCCAGGTCGTCGCAGCCTTCCACCCAGTCTTCTGCTTCGGCGTGGCGCCACAGGATCAGGTCCATGATCATGCGTCCTGGCCGCGTTCACGCGCGGCGTAGCGTGCCATCAGGGCTGCCTGCGAGCCATGGCCCGGCAGCGTGGTGTCCACCCGCTGGTAGCTGCCGTCGGGCCCCAGGTCCCAGGCGTCGCGGCCGTCGTGCAGGCCGGCCACCAGGCATTCGTCAATGACGCGCTGGCGCAGCGCCGGGTCGGTCACCGGCCAGGCCAACTCGACGCGGCGCAGCATGTTGCGGTTCATCCAGTCGGCGCTGGCCAGGTACAGGTCTTCTTGCGTGCCGCTGCGAAAGTAGAACACCCGCGAATGCTCCAGGAAGCGCCCGATGATGGAGCGCACGCGGATGTTGTCGGTGATGCCGGGCACCCGCGCGGGCAGCATGCAGGCGCCGCGCACGATCAGGTCCACCTTTACACCTTGCTGGCCCGCGCGCACCAGCGCCAGCATCAGTGCCTCGTCGGTCAGCGCGTTCATCTTGGCCACGATACGCCCCGGCTTGCCCTGGGCCGCGGCATCGGCAATGGCGTCGATTCTCTCGATCAGGCGGCGGTGCAAATAGAACGGCGCGAGCCACAGCTTGTGCAGGCGGGGCAGCTTGCTCTGGCTGGCCAGGTGCACGAACAGCGCGTCCATGTCGGCCGTCAGGTGCGCGTCGGCCGTCAGGTAGCTCAGGTCGGTGTACAGGCGCGCGGTGCGGGGGTTGTAGTTGCCGGTAGACAGGTGGCCATAGCGGCGCATGGCCTTGCCTTCGCGGCGCGTCACCAGCAGCATCTTGGCATGGGTTTTCAGGCCCACCACGCCATACACCACCTGCGCGCCCACTGATTCCAGCGATTCAGCCCAGTTGATGTTGGCTTCTTCGTCAAAGCGGGCCTTGAGCTCCACCACGGCGGTCACTTCCTTGCCGCGGCGCACAGCCTCGCGCAGCAGGTCCATGAGTTCGCTGTCGGACCCGGTGCGGTAGATGGTCTGCCTGATGGCCAGCACCTGCGGGTCGTTCACCGCCTCGCGCAAAAAGGCCAGCACTCCGTCAAAGCTCTCATACGGCTGGTGGATCAGCACGTCGCCCTGTTTGAGGCGGTCAAAAAAGCTCTGCCCCGGCACCAGCGCCACGGGGTAGGTGGCCTTGTACGGGGGAAAGCGCAGCGGCTGCTCGTCCACCAGGTCCACCAGCTGCGTCAGGCGCACCAGGTTCACCGGGCCATGCACACGGTACAGCGCCGCCTCGGGCAAATTGAACTGCCTGAGCAGGAAGGCCGACAAAAATTCAGAGCACCCCGCGGACACCTCCAGCCGCACGGCCTGGCCGTAGTGGCGGTGCTGCAGGCCCTGGCGCAGCGCGGTGCGCAGGTTCTGCACGTCGTCCTCGTCCACGGCCAGGTCGGAGTGGCGCGTCACGCGAAACTGCGAGAACTGCCCCACCTCGCGCCCCGGAAACAGGTTGTGCAGGTGCGCGCGGATCACGCTGGACAGCGACACGAACAGCGTCTTTTTGCCAGCCACCTTGTCGGGCATGCGGATCAGGCGCGGCAGCACGCGCGGCACCTTGACGATGGCGATCTCGTTTTGCCGCCCGAAGGCGTCCTTGCCACCCAGGTGAACGATGAAATTCAGCGACTTGTTGGCCACCTGCGGGAACGGGTGCGCCGGGTCCAGCCCCACGGGGATCAGCAGCGGGCGTACTTCGCGCTCAAAGTATTCGTCCACCCATTTGCGGTGGGCCGGGTTGCGGTCGCCGTGCGAGATGATTTCAATGCCGTGCTTCTTGAAAGTGGGCATCAGCTCGTCGTTGTACAGCGCGTACTGCCGCGCCACCAGGTCGTGCGCCGCCGCCGCCAGCGCCTCGAAGGTCTGCACGGTGTACAGGCCCTTGCGGTCGCCGGCCTGCATGGCCGTCAGGTGGGGGGCGGTGCGCACCTCGAAAAACTCGTCCAGGTTGGACGACACGATGCACAGGTAGCGCAGCCGTTCCAGCAGCGGCACATCGGCCCGCCGGGCCCAGTCCAGCACCCGCTCGTTGAACGCCAGGATGCTGTGGTCGCGGTCTAGAAAGGGGACGCTGGTGGTGTCGGGCATCAATCAGGAAGGCGTTGAAGAGGAGGAAGATGTCAACGGGATGACGGGTTTGTGACAGTGTTCCGCCGGTTCATGACAGGCTTGTGACACCGGCACCAGGTGGCTGATGAACAAATGTGTGGCTTCAGCCCAGCTGAACTGCAGCGCGCGGGCCCGCGCCTCGTGGCGCGGCACGGCCAGCGTGGCAAAGCAGGCTTTTTGCAGGTCTTCATCCAGGGCGCCCCCATGACAGTCCGGCTGGCCCAATACCTCCAGCGGGCCGTCTACAGGATACGCCGCCACGGGCGTTCCCGTGGCCATGGCCTCCAGCATGACCAGGCCAAAGGTCTCTGACCGGCTGGGAAAGACGAACAGGTCCGCCGCCGCATAGACACGGGCCAGTTCCTCGCGCGGCAGCAGCCCCAGCCAGCGCACGCCGGGAAAGCGCTCGCGCAGCTGGGCCTCCAGCGGGCCCACGCCGCACACCACCTTGGTGCCCGGAAAGTCCAGCTGCAGGAAGGCTTCGATGTTCTTTTCATACGAAACCCGGCCCACGAACAGCGCCACCGGCCGCGGCAGCAGGCCCATGGGTTCGTAGACCTGCGGCTGCGGCTGCATCTGGAACAGCGTGGTGTCCACACCGTGCGTCCAGGCGCGCAGGTTGCGAAAGCCGCGCGCTTGCAGCATGCGCAGCACGCCCTGGGTGGGCACCATGACGCCGGCCGACGGCTTGTGAAAGTGGCGAAACAGCGCATAACCCCAGCTCAGCGGCACCTTCAGCGCGGCATGAAGGATCTCGGGGAACTTGGTGTGGAACGCGGTGGTAAAGCGCCAGCCGCGCTTGCGGCAATGCGCGCGTGCCGCCCAGCCCAGCGGGCCTTCGGTGGCGATGTGCACCGCCTCGGGCTGCAGGGCGTCCAGCTGCTGCGCCATCTGGCGCGCCGGACGCACCGCCAGGTCAATGCCGGCGTAGCCGGGGCATGGCCGCGTGCGGAACTGGCCGGGGTGGATGACGTGCACGTCGTGCCCGGCCGTGCCCAGCTCGCGCACCAGCTCCACCAGCGTGGTGACCACGCCATTGACCTGGGGCTGCCAGGCGTCGGTGATCAGGGCAATTTTCATGGGGACACCGCCCGCGCCACATGGCCCCGGCCCTGCGTCTGGTGCGTGGGTACCCAGTGCACCAGCTCCAGCCGGCCGTCAAAATGCTCCACCAGCGCGGTGCGGCTTTCGACCCAGTCGCCGTCGTTGCAGTACAGCGTGCCGTTGATCTCGCGCATTTCGGCGCGGTGGATGTGCCCGCAGACCACGCCGTCGTGGCCGCGCTTGCGTGCCTCGGCGGCCACAGCCACTTCAAAGTCGGTCACGTAGTTCAGCGCCTTCTTGACCTTGTGCTTCAGGTAAGCCGACAGCGACCAGTACGGCAGGCCCAGGCGGCCGCGCAGGTGGTTCAGGTGGCGGTTGAGCTTGAGGGTGAACTCATACAGGTTGTCACCCACATAGGCCAGCCACTTGGCGCACTGGATCACGCCGTCAAAGTAGTCGCCGTGGATCACCCACAGCGCGCGGCCGTCGGCTGTGTGGTGCACCGCTTCTTCGCTGACCTCGATGCCGCCAAACTGGTGGCCGATGAATTCGCGCGCGAATTCATCATGGTTGCCCGGCACATAGACCACGCGGCAGCCCTTGCGCGCGGCGCGCAGCAGCTTTTGCACCACGTCGTTGTGGGCCTGCGGCCAGTACCAGCGGCGGCGCAGCTGCCAGCCATCCACGATGTCGCCCACCAGGTACAGGTACTGGCTCGGGTGGGCCTTCAGGAAGTCCAGCAGCGCCGCCGCCTGACAGCCCGGTGTGCCCAGGTGCAGGTCGGATATGAAAACGGCCCGGTAACGTACACGGGCCGTGTCATCTTCGTCGCGGGCGCTGCCGGGCCCGCCGTCCCCGTTGTAGGCGCCGTACAGGCCGCCCAGAGAATCAAACGCGGCGGGGCCGCCCAGCCCCCTCATGCCGCACCTAAAAAGTGCTTGCGGTAGCGCGCCGGCAGGTCGGCAATGCGCATCAGCATGGGCAGGTCGGCGGTGTTGAAGTCCGGGTCCCAGGCGGGCGCGCCCAGGACCTTGGCGCCCAGGCGCAGGTAGCCCTTGATGAGCGCGGGCGGCTCGATGTCCAGTGTGCTGTCCAGCTTGTCGATCGGCAGCGGCAGGCGCGGCCGCACGTGGTAGTCAATCGGGGCCAGGTGCGTCTGGCTCACCTGGCGCCAGATGCTGGCGGCGGCGTCGCCGCTGACCACGCCGTTGTGCAGCATCGGGATGCTGGCGCAGCCGATCATGGTGTCCAGCTGGTTGCGCACCATGAACTCCGCCAGCGCCCCCCACAGCGCCAGAATCACGCCGCCGTGGCGGTGGTCCGGGTGCACGCAGCTGCGGCCCAGCTCGACCATGCGTTCGCGCAGGCTACGCAGGCGTGTCAGGTCGAATTCGGTGTCGCTGTAGGTGCCGCCCACGCGGCGGGCCTGGGCGGGCGTGAGCACGCGGTAGGTGCCCACGACCTGCTGCGTGGCCAGGTCGCGCACCAGCAGGTGTTCGCAATAGTCGTCAAACAGGTCCACATCGTGGCCGGCGATGGCGCTGTTCAGCCGTGCGCCCATTTCGCGGGCGAACACGTCAAACCTCAGGCGTTGCGCCTGGCGGACTTCATCCTGGTGGCGGGCCCACGAAACCGAAATACTGCCGCGCCCAGCCTGATCGATGACCTGATGATCGCTTCGGTGAAGTGACCCCCGTGGCAGGGAGACCGGCGACAGGGGCATGGTGGGGCTGGGCAGTTCGTTCATTGCGCTCTCCTTGTGTGCTTTACGCGAGGGGATTTGCGCCAGTGTGGGATGGCGTGGTGACGGCCATGTGGCAGATTGGTTGCAGCGCCGTGACAGCCTGATGCCTTGCGTCTATTCAATGATTCAATTATTATTGAATTATGGAAACGATCACCGTCGATGAAGCTACCACCGTGCGCTCCCTGGCAGCCTTGGCGCAGCCGCAGCGCCTGCGCGCCTTTCGCGCGCTGGTGGTGGCCGGGCCCGAAGGCCTGACGCCCGGCGCCATGGCCCAGCAGCTGGACGTGGCGCCCAGCGCGCTGTCGTTTCACCTGAAAGAGCTGGCCCATGCCGGGCTGGTCACCAGCGAGCCGCGCGGGCGCCACCTGATCTACCGTGCCAGCTTTACCCAGGTGAACGCCTTGCTGGCCTATCTGACCGAGCACTGCTGCGAAGGCGCGGCATGCGAGGTCACCGCCGCAGGCGCCGCCGGCTGCACCACCTGCTGAGGGCTGTGCCATGAACCTTGCCGATTCGCTGAACCTGGGTTGCATGTGCCGCACGCTGAACCCTGAGCGACTGCGCGAGCAGCTGGAATGCGACCCGAATCTGGCAGGGCTGGCGCAGCAGCTGGCCACGACCCACCCGCACCTGTTCTCACATACCGCCGTGTTTCTTGACCCGGCCACACGTGATGCCGTGGCCCAGACCGTGGCCGCACTGGACCGCGTGATGACCCTGCCCGCCTGGCAGGCACACGCCCTGCAGCACGCAGCACCCATTGCACAGCACGCGTTCGGCCCGGCGGGCGTGTTCATGGGCTATGACTTTCACCTGGGGCCCGACGGCCCGCGGCTGATTGAGATCAACACCAATGCCGGCGGCGCCTTCCTGAATGCGGCGCTGGCCCGCGCCCACCGCGCCTGCTGCGAATCCATGGGCACGCTGATGGACACCACCGCGCCCGGCCTGACGTCGCTGGACGCAGGATTCATGGCGATGTTCCGCGCCGAATGGCAAGCCCAGCGCGGCAATGCGCCGTTGCGCACCGTGCTGATCGTGGACGACGCGCCCGATGCGCAGTACCTGGCGCCTGAATTTGCGCTGGCCCGCGCGCTGCTCGCGTCGCAGGGTCTGGTGGCCGTGGTGGCCGACGCGCGCACCCTGCAGTGGCGCGCCGGGCAGCTGTGGCACCCGGCCCTGCCCGGCGGCCTGCCGGTGGACATGGTCTACAACCGCCTGACGGACTTCGATCTGTCCGACCCCGCCCATGCCGCGCTGCGGGCAGCCTATGTGGCGGGCGCCGCAGTGGTCACGCCGCACCCGCGCGTGCATGCACTGCAGGCCGACAAGCGCAACCTGGTCACGCTGGGCAACGACACCCTGCTGGCCGCCTGGGGCGTGAGCGCCGCAGACCGCGCCACGCTGCGCGCGGCCGTACCCGCCACACAGGAAGTGACGCCCGCCAATGCCGACGCCCTGTGGGCGCAACGCAGGCAGCTTTTCTTCAAGCCGGTGGCCGGCTACGGTGCCAAGGCGGCCTGGCGCGGCGACAAGATCACGCGCAAGGTCTGGGCCGAGGTAGCTGCAGGCGGTTTTGTGGCGCAGGCACTGGTGCCGCCCAGCGAGCGGCTGGTGGATGTGGACGGCACGCCCACACGCCTGAAGCTGGACCTGCGCGCCTATGCGTACCGCGGCCAGGTACAGCTGCTGGCCGCGCGCACCTGGTCCGGCCAGACGACCAATTTCCGCACCGCGGGCGGCGGGTTTTCGCCGGTGGTGGTGCTGCCTTCCCTGCCAATTTAATTTTTCCAGGAGAACCCCATGAAGCGTTTTCATGTCCACATGCACGTGGACGACCTGCCCAGGAACATCGCGTTCTATTCGGCCATGTTCAACCAGGCTCCCGCCCGCACCGAAGGCGATTACGCCAAGTGGATGCTGGAAGACCCGCCGGTGAATTTCGCGATCTCTACCCGCGGCGACAAGCCAGGCGTGGATCACCTGGGCATCCAGGTGGGCACGGCCGGCGAACTGGCCGCGCTGAAAGACAACGCGACACGGGCTGACATGGCGCTGCTGGACGAGGGCGAAACCACCTGCTGCTATGCCCGCAGCGACAAATACTGGGTGACTGACCCGCAGGGCATAGCCTGGGAGCAGTTCCATACGCGGGACAGCATCCCCGTGTTCAGCCAGGCCAAGCCGGCGGCGACACCGGCCAGCGCCTGCTGTGCCCCCAAGTCCGGCTGCTGCTGACCCAGGAAACCACCATGAGCCAACCGATCAACGTCCTGTTCCTGTGCACGCACAACTCGGCGCGCAGCATCCTGGCGGAAGCCACGCTCAACCACATCGGCCGCGGCCGCTTCAAGGCGTACTCCGCCGGCAGCAGCCCGCGCGACAACCAGCAGCCCAACCCGCTGGGCCTGAAGGTGTTGCAGGCCGCCGGCATCAGCACCGACGGCCTGTCCAGCAAGAGCTGGGACGAGTTCGCCCTGCCCGATGCGCCGCACATGGACCTGGTGATTACCGTGTGCGACAACGCCGCCGGCGAGGTCTGCCCCTACTGGCCCGGCCAGCCCGCCACGGCCCACTGGGGCTATGCCGACCCGTCGGCAGTTGACGGCACGGACGAGCAGAAGCTGGAGGCCTTTCGCCAGACGCTGCACGCCATCCGCCGCCGCCTGGAGCTGCTGGTCAACCTGCCGCAGGGCAGCGTGGACAAGCTGATGCTTCAAACGCGCGCGCGCGACCTCGCCCGGTCATGACGCTGGCACGCAGGGTTCTGGCCGAGGGCGTCGGCACGGCGGCGTTGCTGTGCGCGGTGATCGGCTCGGGCATCATGGCCGAGCGGCTGGCGGGCGGCAACACGGCCGTGGCGCTGTTGGCCAACACGCTGGCCACGGTGTTTGCGCTGTATGTGCTGATTGAAACGCTGGGCCCGGCCAGCGGCGCGCACTTCAATCCGGTGGTGACGCTGGCCATGGCGTTCAGGGGCGCGCTGCCGGTGCGTGACGCCCTGCCTTATATCGGCGCGCAGCTCAGCGGTGCGGTGGCCGGCGCCTGGCTGGCGCATGCGATGTTTGGCCTGCAGGTGCTGCAGACCAGCACCCGGCTGCGTACCGGCCCCGGCCAGTGGCTGGCCGAGGTCGTGGCCACTGCCGGCCTGCTGTTCGTGATCCTGCGCGCACCCGCGGGCAAGGCAGCGGCGCTGGTGGCCTGCTACATCGGCGCGGCCTACTGGTTCACGGCCAGCACCAGCTTTGCCAATCCGGCCGCCGTGCTGGGCCGCATGCTCAGCGACAGCTTTGCCGGGATTGCGCCGGCCAGCGCACCGGGCTTTGTGCTGGCGCAGTGCGTGGGAGCGGCGGCCGGTGTGGCACTGGCCACGTTACTGGCGCCGCGCCAGCAGGCCTGACGCCACGCCTGGCATCCATTCACAGATTTGCTGCTGCACCCAGCCGGGCGCGTCCAGCGGCAGGTCGTGCCCTGCATCAGGGTGCATGCGCAGCGGCCAGCCCCAGGCGGCTGCGATGCGCTGCGAACATTGGGCCGACACCAGCCTGTCGCCCGCTGACGCCAGCAACAGAGCGGGCACGGCGGGGGGTTGAGGTGGTGCGCGGTAACGTGCGGCCGCCAGCAGCTGACGCAGCGCATTGCCGCGCGATACCGGGCGCTGGCGTGCCACAGTGGCCCAGGCGGCGGCGGTATCGCGCTGGTGCGCCGCCCGGTTGCTGGTCATGGCCAGCACGGCCTGCTCGCGTTGCAGCGGTGTGCGGCCCGGCAGCATCACCCCTGCCAGCGTGGCGTAGTTGTGCGGCCGCAGGCGCTGCCAGAACGGGCTGAAGCCCCGCAGGCTGGTGTTGATCAGCACGCAGCCCGCCACCTCGTGCGGGGCGCTGCACGCCCAGTCAATCGCCACCATGGCGCCCAACGACATGGCCACCAGCACATACGGGGATGGGTGGCTGCGCCGGTTCAGCTCGGCGCGGCCAGCCTCGGCCAGGTCTGCGACACAAGCGGGGCTGCGCGCCTGGTACAGCGTGCCATTGCCCGGCAGGTCCAGCGTCAGCACACGGTGCGGCGGGCCCAGCGCCGCAGCCAGCTGCTGGTCAAAGCCGTTCCAGTGGGCCGCTTCGCGCGTGAGGCCGCGCAGCAGCACCCAGGTGCTTGGGGGCGTCATGCCCTGTCCCCGTACCAGCGCGCCATGGCCTGGCTGTGGTGGCTGGCCGGCTGCTCGGGCAGCCAGCGCTGCCAGGCGGCGGTGGCACGCGTGAGGAAGTCCAGCAGCGGCAGGTGCTGGCGCAGCACGCGCTGGTGGCGGTGCGCGATCAGCGGGTTGAAAATGCCGCGGCGCGAGAACAGCTGGCGCGGGTTCTTCTTCACCCACAGCCAGGAGCCCATCTCCAGCGTGAGCGGCAAAAACACCTCACCGGGGCGCGCGCAGGCGCGCAGGTACAGGTGGTCCCACAGGTCGCCATGGGCCAGGTACTGGTGGCTTTGCGGCTCGAACACATAGTTGTGGTGCGGGTGGCTGTCCGCGAACGTGGCCTGCAGCGCGTGCAACTGCGCCAGGTGCGGCATGGGTGTGCGCCGGTGGGCATACGGGAACCACACGCGGTCACGCATGCCAAAGCCCGAGTGGCAGTCCAGCGCCAGGCTGAACGGGCGGCCGTGCAGCTCGGTCTCCACCAGCGCGCACAGCGCGGCGCTTTCGGCCTCCATGGGCGCACCGGCGCGGCC
>JBEIPU010000015.1:0-38602 GCA_040376925.1 Caenimonas sp.
AGACCGGCATCGTGGCCTTCCCCAACTTCGCGCACTGGCCCAACCGCCTGAGCGTGCTGCGCGGGCGCATGCCGGTGACCAAACGCCTGCCCTACCAGTGGTACGACACGCCCAACATCCGCGTGGGCACCTTCAAGGACTTTGAAGTGCTGGCCGGCAAGAACGCGCTGGACATCAAGGACGCGTTTGGCCTGCAGGACGGCCGCGAGGTGCGCTGGCTGCCCAACCTGCGCGCGGGCACGGCCGTGTTCCGCTTCGAGCGGGGCTGAGTTAACATCGCGGCCACCGGGAAATCAGCCTCCCGAATCCTTCGCGGATAGACGGTGTCCCGTCCAAGTGCTGGCAGCTCACCCTATGGAGTTTCCCGTGGACACCGCCAACGCTTCCGTTCCCCACATTACCCCCCAGGACCTCGCCGCCCGCATGGCCCGGGCCGACGCCCCGCTGCTGCTGGACGTGCGGCCACCGGCGCGCTTTGCCCAAAGCCCGCGCATGCTGGCAGGCGCCGTGCGCTGCGCCCCGGACGACGTCGCCGCCTTTGCGGCAACCCATGCCGCCTGCGAAGTGGTGGTGTACTGCGTCTACGGCCATGAGGTGAGCACCGCAGCCGCGGCCACGCTGCGCCGCGCGGGCTGGCCCGCCGTGAAGCTGGCCGGCGGCCTGCAAGGCGGTGAAGACGGCGTGGACGACCCGGCAGACATCGCCCGCTGGCGCGCCGCGGTGCTGCCCACCCAGGCCAACGCGGCGGGGGCACCATGACGGCGCCGCAGACGGCGGCTACCGTGCCATTTGGCGACGCCCTGCGCTTCTGGCTCAAGCTGGGCTTTATCAGCTTTGGCGGCCCGGCGGGGCAGATCGCGATCATGCACCGCGAGCTGGTGGAACAGCGCCGCTGGATCAGCGAGAAACGCTTCTTGCATGCGCTGAACTACTGCATGCTGCTGCCCGGGCCCGAGGCACAGCAGCTGGCCACCTACATCGGCTGGCTCATGCACCGCACCTGGGGCGGCGTGGTGGCTGGGGTGCTGTTTGTGCTGCCGTCGCTGTTCATCCTCATCGGCCTGAGTTGGGTCTACCTGGCGTTTGGCGACGTGCCTCTGATCGCGGGCCTGTTCTACGGCATCAAGCCCGCGGTCGCGGCCATCGTGCTGCATGCCGTGTGGCGCATCGGCAGCAAGACGCTCAAGAGCCCGCGGCGCACGCCGCTGCTGTGGGCGGTGGCGCTGGCCAGCTTTGTGGCGATTGCGGTGCTGAAGATTGCGTTCCCCTGGGTGGTGCTGGGCGCTGCCCTGACGGGCTGGCTGGGCGCGCGCTGGGCGCCGGGGCAGTTTGCAGGCGGCGGCGGGCATGCCAGTGCCGCTGCCAGCTACGGCCCGGCCCTGATTGATGATCACACACCCACCCCGGCCCACGCACGCTTTTCAAGAAAGCGGCTGGCCCAGGTGGCGGTGGTGGGGGCGCTGCTGTGGCTCGCGCCCATGGCCGCGCTGGTGGCGGCCTGGGGCTGGCACAGCACGCTGGCGCAGATGGGCTGGTTCTTTACCAAAGCCGCGCTCATGACCTTTGGCGGCGCCTACGCCGTGCTGCCCTATGTGTACCAGGGCGCGGTGGAGCAGTTCCAGTGGCTGACCGGGCCGCAGATGATCGACGGCCTGGCCTTGGGCGAAACCACGCCCGGCCCGCTGATCATGGTGGTCGCGTTCGTGGGCTTTGTGGGCGGCTGGGCCAAACAGGTGCTGGGGCCGGACGCGCTGTTCCTGGGCGCGGCGCTGGCCGCCACGGTGGTGACCTGGTTCACCTTTCTGCCGTCGTTCCTGTTCATCCTGGCCGGTGGGCCGCTGGTGGAATCCACCCACGGCAAGCTGGGCTTTACCGCGCCGCTGGCCGCCATCACGGCGGCGGTGGTGGGCGTGATTGCCAGCCTGGCGGTGTTCTTCATCGCGCATGTGGGTTGGCCGGCTGGCGCGGCGCGGGTGGACGCCGTGGCGCTGGCGCTGATGACGTTGGCGGCCGTGGCCTTGTTCCGCTTCAAGGTGGGGGTGATCCCGGTGATCGCGGGCTGCGCTATCCTCGGCGCAGCCACACGGTATCTTGTATGACAACTAAGTTCACGCCAGTCACAACGGGCGCCCGCCTGTCGGACCAGGTCGCGCAGCAGCTCGCCGCTGAAATCAAGGCCGGGCGCCTTGCGCCCGGCGCCAAGCTGCCGCCCGAGGCACGGCTGGTGGAGCAGTTTGCCGTCAGCCGCACCGTGGTGCGCGAGGCGGTGTCGCGGCTCAAATCGCTGGGGCTGGTGGATTCGCGCCAGGGCAGCGGCGTGTATGTGGCGGCCAGCCCGCCGTTTGAGCCGCTGAACTTCGACGCCAAAAGCGCTGACTCGCAAAGCGCCGTGGCGCAGATGGTGGAAGTGCGCCGCGCTCTGGAGGCCGAGGCCGCCATGCTGGCCGCGCAGCGGCGCACGCCAGCGGACACCAAGCGCATCCAGCAGGCCGTGCAGGCGCTGGACAAGGCCGTGGCAGCCGGCGGCGACGGCGTGGAAGAAGACCTGCGCTTTCACCGCAGCATTGCGCAGGCCGCGCACAACCCCTTTCTGATGGACACGCTGGATTACCTGGCGCAGTTCATGCGCGGCGCCATCAGCGTCACGCGCGCCAACGAGGCGCGCCGCGCCGACTTCACCACCCAGGTGCGCGGCGAGCATGCGGCGATTGCCGACGCGATCGCCGCTGGTGACCCGGTCAAGGCCCGCGCGGCCGCCAGCCGCCACATGGCCAATGCGGTGCGCCGCATTGAAAACGCCGACCCGGCCTTCTGGACGCAGGAGGGCGCGCGCCTGGCGCAGCCGCTGGTGCGCAAGCTGCGCAAACGCTGAGGCGCGGCGGCGGCCCCGGCTGCGCCAGGCGCCTGCAAACTTGGGGCGCACCGGCCAAAGTTGTATGATAACAATATGAATTCAGCCACTTTCACAGGCACCGCAGGCGTGATCGGCCTGGGCGCCATGGGCGCCGGCATGGCGCAGTCATTGCGCCGCGCGGGCCACGCGCCGCATGTGTACGACATCCGCTGCGAGGTGGCGCAGGCGTTTGCCGCGCAGGGCGGCACGGCCTGCGCGTCGCCTGCTGCATTGGGCGCGGCCTGCGATGTGGTGGTGTCGGTGGTGGTGAATGCCGCGCAGACCGAGGCCGTGCTGTTTGGCCCGGACGGTTGCGCCGCCACCATGAAGCCCGGCAGCGTGTTCGTCATGTGTTCCACCGTGGACCCGAACGCGTCTGTCGCGCTCGAAGCCCGGCTGGCGGAAAAGGGCATCCTGTACATCGACGCACCGATCTCCGGTGGCGCGGCCAAGGCCGCCAGCGGCCAGATGACCATGATGACGGCGGGCAGGCCCGAAGCCTATGCCGCGGCCGGACCGCTGCTGGATGCCATGGCGGCCAAGGTGTACCGGCTGGGCGACAAGGCCGGCGCGGGCAGCAAGGTCAAGGTCATCAACCAGCTGCTGGCCGGCGTGCACATTGCCGCCGCGGCTGAAGCCATGGCCCTGGGCCTGCGCGAGGGCGTGGACCCGGCGGCGCTTTACGAGGTGATCACCCACAGCGCGGGCAACAGCTGGATGTTTGAAAACCGCATGGCCCATGTGCTGGCGGGCGACTACACGCCGCTGTCGGCGGTGGATATCTTTGTGAAAGACCTGGGCCTGGTGCTGGACGTGGCGCGTGCCAGCAAATTCCCGCTGCCGCTGTCCAGCACGGCGCACCAGATGTTCATGCAGGCGTCCACCGCGGGCTTTGCGCGCGAGGATGACAGCGCGGTCATCAAGATCTTCCCGGGCATTGAACTGCCCGCCAAACAGTAAAGGCGACACTCATGCACATCCTCATCACCGGCGGCAGCGGCTTTCTGGGCGCACGGCTGGCCCGCACCCTGCTCGCTCAGGGCACGCTGCAGCTGCGCGGCGCGCCGGCGCGCGCCATTGAGCGCATCACGCTGGCCGACCGCGTGGCGCCGCCCGACGACCTGCGCGCCGATGCACGCGTGGCCTTCATCACCGGCGACCTGCTAGCGCTGATCGACGACAAGCAGATCCCCGCAGCGGGCACCGACGCAGTCTTTCACCTTGCAGCCGCCGTCAGCGGCGAATGCGAAGCCGACTTTGATCTGGGCATGCGCAGCAACCTGGAGGCCACGCACAAGCTGCTGGAAGGCTGCCGCGCACTGAGTACACAGCACGGCACGCATCCGGTGTTTGTGTTTGCCAGCTCGCTGGCCGTGTTTGGCAAGCAGCCCGGCCGGCCGCTGCCCGACCCGATCACCGACGACACGCTGCCCACGCCGCAGGGCAGCTACGGCATCCAGAAGTTCATCTGCGAACAGCTTGTGGCCGACTACAGCCGCAAGGGCTTCATCGCCGGGCGCAGCGTGCGGCCCATGACGGTGAGCGTGCGCCCGGGCAAACCGAATGGCGCGGCGTCGGGCTTTTTCAGCGGCATGGTGCGCGAGCCGCTGGCAGGCATCCGCGCCCAGGTCCCGGTACCTGCGGATACGCCCGTGGCGCTGGCGTCACCGGGCAATACCATTGCCGGTTTTGTGCGCGCCGCCGAGGTGAGCGACGCGCAGTGGGGCCCGCCCACGGCCATCAACCTGCCTTCGTTCCGCTCCACCGTGGGCGCGATGGCGAAGGCGCTGGAGACAGTGGCTGGCGCACAAGCCACGGCGTTGCTGGACTGGACGCCCGACCCCGCGATTGAAAAGCTGGTGAGCACCTGGCCCGGCAACCTGGCCTGGGACCGTGCGCGCGGCATGGGGCTGCAATCCGACACCGACTTTGAGGCAGTGATACGCGACTACATCCGCGAGAACCCGCAGGCCATCAAGCTGGCTGTGAAGTGATGAAGAAGATCCTGTTAGGCTGTATTGCCGACGACTTCACCGGCGCGACGGACCTTGCGAACAACCTGGTGCGCAGCGGCATGCGCGTGGTGCAGGCCATTGGTGTGCCCGCAGGCCCGCTGGACGCAGACGCCGACGCGGTGGTGATCGCGCTGAAGTCGCGCACCATCGCCCCCGCCGACGCCATCGCGCAGTCGCTGGCAGCATTGACTTGGCTGCAAGCCCAGGGCGCGCAGCAAATCTACTTCAAGTACTGCTCCACCTTTGACAGCACAGCCCACGGCAACATCGGCCCGGTGGCCGAGGCACTGATGGACGCGATGGGCACAGACTTCACCATCGCCACGCCCGCCTTCCCCGACAACGGCCGCACGGTGTTCAAGGGCCACCTGTTCGTGGGCGATGTGCTGCTCAACGAGAGCGGCATGCAGAACCACCCGCTCACACCCATGACCGACGCCAACCTGGTGCGCGTGCTGCAGGCACAGTGCCGCCGTACCGTGGGGCTGATCGACCACAAGACGGTCGCGCAGGGCGCGCAGGCGATCGGTGCGCGCATCGCCGCGCTGCGCGCAGGGGGCATGGGCCTGGCCATCGTGGACGCCGTGTCCAACGACGACCTGCTGCGCCTGGGCCTGGCGCTCAAAGGCATGCCGCTGGTGACCGCCGGCTCCGGCGTGGCCATCGGTCTGCCGCAGAACTGGGGGCTGAAAGCATCGTCCACAGCCAGTGCCCTGCCCCCCCCGCGTGGGCTGCAGGCCGTGGTGTCGGGCAGCTGTTCGCTCGCCACGAACCGGCAGGTCGCGGCCTTTGTCGCAGCCGGCCACCCGGCGCTGGCCATTGACCCGCTGCGCATCGCGGCCGGCGCGGACGTCGCGGCGCAAGCGCTGGCCTGGGCCGCGCCGCGCGTCAACGCAGGCCCCGTGCTGGTGTACTCCACCGCGGACAGCAGCGCGGTCAAGGCCATTCAGGGCCAGCTGGGCGTGGACGAAGCGGGCGCGATGGTGGAGCGCACCATGGCGACCATCGCGCGCGGGCTGGTGGCGCTGGGGGTGCGCCAGCTGGTGGTGGCCGGTGGCGAAACATCGGGTGCGTGCGTGCAGGCCCTGAACATCACGCAAATGAAAATCGGCCCACAGATCGACCCCGGCGTGCCGTGGTGTCACGCCATGTCTGATGCGTCGAATGGCGAGGGCGTGCATATCACGCTGAAGTCGGGCAACTTCGGCGCCGACGACTTCTTCACCCAAGCCTTCACAATCCTGCAATGACAGAATCCCAGGCCCGCGAGGAAATCTGCCGCACCGGCAAAAGCCTGTTTGACCGGGGCTATGTGCATGCCACGGCGGGCAACATCAGCGTGCGGCTGGACGATGGCTTTCTCATCACGCCCACCGACGCCTGCCTGGGCTTCCTGGACCCGGCGCAGCTGGCCAGAGTCGACAGCACAGGCCAGCAGACCAGCGGCGCGCCGGCCAGCAAGACGCTGGCCCTGCACCGCGCCATCTACAGCGCCGCCGGTGCGTTTGACGCGGCCACGCGTTGCGTCATCCACACCCACAGCACCTATTGCGTGGCGCTGACGCTCAAGCCGCTGGGCGCAGAGCTGCTGGCACCCATCACGCCGTACTTTGTGATGAAGGTGGGGCATGTGCCCGTCATTGCCTACCACCGCCCCGGCGCTGCCGCCGCGGCCAACGAAGTGGCGCGCACCATCGCGCGCTACGGTGCCAGCGGCACGCCCATTCGCGCGGTGGTGCTGGAGCGCCTGGGCCCCAATGTGTGGCACGACACGCCCGCCGCCGCCATGGCCACGCTGGAAGAGCTGGAAGAAACCGCGCGCCTGGCCCTGCTGGCAGGCGATGGCGTGCCGCCATTGACCGACGAACGCATTGACGAGCTGCGCCACGCCTTTGGCGCGCGCTGGTAAAGACGCAAGAGAAATTCACCATGCCCCAATTCGCCGCCAACCTGTCCATGCTCTACCCCGAGCTGGACTTCCTGGACCGCTTTCACGCCGCCGCTCGTGACGGCTTCAAGGGCGTGGAATACCTGTTCCCGTATGCGTATGACAAGCGCGAGCTGGCCGCGCGGCTGAAGGCCAACGGCCTGCAGCAGGTGTTGTTCAACGGGCCTCCTGGGGACTGGGAAAAAGGCGACAAGGGCATCGCCTGCCAGCCCGGGCGCGAAGCCGAGTTTCGCGAAGGCATTGCGCTGGCGCTGGACTATGCCGCCGCGCTGGCCTGCCCGCGCATCCACGTCATGGCTGGCCTGCTGCCCCCTGGCGTGCCGCGCGAAGCGGCCCGCATGACCTACCTGGCCAACCTGCGCCATGCAGCCTCCGAAGCAGCGAAGCAGGGCGTGGACGTGCTGATCGAGCCCATCAACACGCGCGACATCCCGGGCTTCTTCCTGAACCGGCAGGACGACGCCCACGCCATCGTGCAGGAGGTGGGCGCGGCCAACCTCAAGGTGCAGTTCGACCTGTACCACTGCCAGATCGTCGAGGGCGACGTGGCCATGAAAATCCGCCAGTACCTGCCCACGGGCCGCGTCGGCCACTTCCAGATCGCCGGCGTGCCCGAACGCCATGAGCCCGATGTGGGCGAAATCAACTACCCCTACCTGTTCAAGCTGATCGACGAGGTGGCCGCGCAATGTGGCTGGCAGGGCTGGGTGGGGTGCGAATACCGGCCGGCGCGCGGGGCGCAGCCGGGGGGGACGTCGGCTGGGTTGGGTTGGTTGCGGCGCTGACACAATCGCGGCGTGCCCCACACCCTCGCCGCCCCCGTCCACAGCGATCTGCTCATCAGGAAAAGCCGCTTCATCGGCTGCGTCCAGCCCGTTCCTGACCGCGCTACGGCGCAAGCCGTGGTGGCTGGGCTGCGCGCTGCCCACCCGGGCGCGGCCCATGTGTGCTGGGCGCTGCTGGCCGGTGGCCAGTCGGCCGCGCATGACGATGGCGAGCCCGGCGGCACGGCCGGGCGGCCGATGCTGGAGGTGCTGCGCCGCCAGGACCTGGACGGCGTGCTGGCCACCGTGGTGCGCTACTTTGGCGGCGTCAAGCTGGGCGCGGGCGGGCTGGTGCGCGCCTACACCGACGCCGTGGCCCAGGCGCTGCTGGCGGCGGACAAGGTGGCCCTGTACAGAACCATCACCCTGCGCTGCAGCGTGCCCTATGCACTGGAGGGCTGGCTGCGCCGCGAGCTGCAGGCCGCGGGCGCTGCCCTGCTTGACGCCAGGCACGCCAGCGCGGTGACGCTGACTTTCAGCATCACCGACGCCCTTGCCGCCGGCTTGCGCCAGCGCATCAACGACGCCGGCCAGGGGGCGGTGGGGTGGCCCGAGGAAATGAACGGCTGAAACCCGGGTTTTACGGCGTCCGGTTGGGGCCGGTCTGTACTACGATGGTCGCTGACCATGCCAGCCAGCGACAACTTCTCCACCCTGTTTGAGCTGCTGCCCATCGGGGCCTACCGCAGCGACCCCAGCGGCGCGCAGGTGCGCGCCAACCGCGCCATGGTGGCGCTGTTCGGCTTTGAGTCCGAGGCGCAGATGCTGGCTACGGCCACGTCGCGGGCCCAGGGCTGGTACGTGCAGCCAGGGCGCCGGGCCGAGTTCCGCGAGCGCCTGCTGGCCCAGGGCACGCTGCGCGAGTTTGTGTCCGAGATGCGCCGCCCCAACGGCGAGGTGTTCTGGATCAGCGAGAACGCCCACGTGGTGCGCGACGCTGCAGGCCAGGTGCTCTACCACGAAGGCACCATCGAGGACATCACCGCGCGGGTGCAGGCAGAGCGCGCCGCCGCCGCCGCCAGCGAGCTGCTGCGCGAGCGCACCGACGCGCTGCAGATCACGCTGGACAACGCGGGGCGGGGCATCGCCCGCATCGACGCCAGCGGCGTCGTGATCCTGTACAACCGCCGCTTCCTGGAGTTGCTGGACCTGCCCGACGCCCTGCTGGCCGCGCGCCCCACCATGGCCGAGGTGATCCACTTCCAGGAGCAGCGCGGCGATTTCGGCGAGCACCTGGAGCTGCTCAATGTGGAGCCGCTGGCCAGCGTGGACCGCCGCGCGCTGGACGCGGCCGGCAAGTTCGCCAGCGGCAGCTACCTGCGCCGCACCCACGGCGGCCTGGTGATCGAGGTGGCGACGCAGACCCTGCCCGACGGCGGCATGGTGCGCACCTATTCCGACGTCACGGCCTATTTCAATGCGCAAAAAGAGCTGGCCGAGAAAACCCGCACGCTGCAGATCACGCTGGACAGCATGAGCCAGGGCATTGCCACCATTGACGGCACCGGCCGCGTGGTCACGTCCAACCGGCGCCACCAGCAGCTGCTGAACCTGCCCGAGGGCCTGATGGCCAAGCAGCCCACCATGGAGGAGCTGGTGCGCTTCCAGATCGACCGGGGCGATTTTGGCGAGAACTTCCAGTTCGTGGATGCGGTCGCGCGCGGCTATGTGGCCGTGGGCGACAAGGTGGAGGCCATCAAGGGCCCCGAGACCTACCTGCGCAAGACCCCCGACGGCAAGACGCTGGAGGTACGCACCCGGCCGTTGCCTGACGGGGGTGTGGTTCGCACCTTCACCGACATGACCGACTACGTGCGCGCGCAGGAGGCGCTGGCGCAAAAGGAGGCCGAGCTCAGCGCGCTGGTCAACAACATCCCCGACCGCATCTGGCTCAAGGACCCCGACGGCGTGTACCGCCTGTCCAACCCCGCGCATTGGCGCGCCTATGGCCTGAGCGAGCAGGACATCGTGGGCAAGACCGCGCATGACCTGTTTGGCGACGAGGTGGGCGACCATCAGCGCACCACCGACCTGCAGGCCATGGCGCAGCAGGGGCCGCTGTTCTATGAAGACCAGCTGGTCAGCCGCGTGACCGGCAAGGTTCATCATGTGGAGCTGGTCAAGGTGGCCATGCGCGACGAGACGGGCCGCGTCACCGGCCTTCTGGGCATTGCGCGCGACATCACCGCGCGCAAGGAAGCCCAGGCCATGCTGATCGCCGCCAAGGAGGCGGCCGAGGCCGGCGAGCGCGCCAAGGCTGAATTCCTGGCCAACATGAGCCATGAGATCCGCACGCCCATGAACGCGGTGATCGGCATGAGCGACCTGCTGCTGGACACGCCGCTGACGGCCACGCAGCGCGAATTTGCCGAAACCATCCGCACCAGCGGCGACGCGCTGCTGGTGCTGATCAACGACATCCTGGATTTCTCCAAGATCGAATCGGGCAACCTCACGCTGGAGCATGTGCCGGTGAACCTGGCCGAATGCGTCGAGAGCGCGCTGGACCTCACCAGCGGCCCGGCCGTGGCCAAGGGGCTGGACCTGCTTTACTGGATCGAGGACGACGTGCCGCGCGCCATCTTTGGCGACATGACGCGGCTGCGCCAGGTGTTCATCAACCTGATCAACAACGCCGTCAAGTTCACCCAGCGCGGCGAGGTGGTGGTGATGCTGTCGCGGCGCAACGCGGCCGACGGCGCACCGCTGCTGCACGGCTCGGTGCGCGATACCGGCATCGGCATCCCGGCCGACCGGCTGGGCCGACTGTTCCAGGTGTTCAGCCAGGTCGATGCGTCCACCACGCGCCAGTACGGCGGCACCGGCCTGGGCCTGGCGATCTGCCGGCGCCTGGTCACGCTGATGGGCGGGCGCATCTGGGTGGAGTCCACGCCGGGCGAAGGCTCCACCTTCCAGTTTGAAATCCCGATGCAGACGGTGCCCTCGGGGCCCAGCGCCTGGATCAACAAGAAGGCCGTGAGCCTGGCGGGCAAGCGCATCCTGCTGGTGGACGACAACGCCACCAACCGCCATATCCTCACGCTGCAGACCGCGCGCTGGGGGATGCTTCCGCGCGCGGCATCCTCGGGGCAGCAGGCGCTGGCCTGGCTGGACGCGGGCGAGGCTTTTGACGCCGCCGTGCTGGACGTGCAGATGCCCGGCATGGACGGCTACATGCTGACCGCCGAGTTGCGCAAACGCTTCAGTGCGGCGCAGCTGCCGGTGCTGGTGCTGACGTCGCTGGGGGACGACGGCGGCCAGCTGGCCGGCCTGGGCGTGGCCCAGACGCTGACCAAGCCGACCAAGGCGCAGGTGCTGTTCGAGGCCGTGTCCGGCCTGTTCGAGCGACCGGCCGCGGCCCTGGCCCCACCCGCCGTGCCAGCCGCCAGCCCCACCGCCCGGGCGCCCCGGCTGGCGGAAGAGGTGCCGCTGCGCGTGCTGCTGGCCGAAGACAACGAAATCAACCAGCGCGTGGCCTCGCTGATCCTGGGCGGGCTGGGCTATGACATCCGCGTGGTGGTCAACGGACTGCTCGCGCTCGATGCGGTGGACGCTGCCGCGCGGGCCGGCGAGCCGTTCGACCTTGTGCTGATGGACGTGCAGATGCCCGAGCTGGACGGCCTGGAGGCCACCCGGCGCCTGTGTGAGCGCTACCCGGTGGCGCAGCGGCCCTGGATCGTCGCCATGACCGCCAACGCCATGGAAGGCGACCGCGACGACTGCCTGGCCGCCGGCATGGACGATTACCTGAGCAAGCCCATCCGCGCGGCCGCCGTGAGCGAGGCGCTGCGCCGCGCGGGCGCGGGCCTGGCGCAGCGCCGCGCGGGCGGCTGACACGCTGTTGCAAACAGCAACGCCGCGCCCGCGCCCACGCGCGTAGCATGGCCTGCATGAATCTGCGTTGTGTGTTGTGGTTGTGCCTGGCGGCCCTGCCCGGCGCTGTGGTGTCGCAGGCGGCAAGCCCGCCGGCCGGTGTGGGCGGCGCGCCTGGAGCTGCCGGCACGGGCATCCGGGCGCCGTACCCCGCCATCCAGGTGCCGCCGGTCACCGGGCCTGCGGTGGCGTTGCCGCAGCTGCCCCCGGCCGCTGCGTCGCCCGCGCCGCTGGCGCTGCCGCGCGCGGCGGTCATCACCCAGTGCGACCCCACCGGCTGCTGGGACAGCAGTGGGCGCCGCCTGAACCGCGTGGGCCCGGGCCTGGTCGCACCCGGCGGACCATGCACCGTGCAGGGCCCTTCGGCGCTGTGCCCCTAAGCCGGGGGGCGCTGCGCGCTGTTCATGCGCACCACCGCCTCCAGCAGCGGCAGCTGCGGCCCCAGCAGGGCCAGCAGCGCCGCCAGGTCCTTGGGCAGGCAGGGGCCGCCAAAGCCGCGTAGCCCGTCGTGCCCCGGCACCGCCAGGTGCGACGCGCCGATGCGCGGGTCCAGCGCCAGCACCTGCGCCAGCCCGGCGTAGTCCACCCCCAGCGCCGCGCAGGCGTCGGCCATCTGGTTGGCAAAGGTGACCTTCAGCGCCAGAAAGGCATTGGTCGCGTACTTGGCCAGCTCCGCCGTGGCGGCGTCGGTCAGCACCACCTCGGCCCGGGGCGACAGCACCCGCCACAGCGGGCGCAGCCGCTCCAGCACGGCGTCAGGCGGCGGCGGCACCGGCAGGCCCACCAGGATGCGGGTGGCCCCGGCCAGGTCGGCGGCGGCCGCATGCTGGCGCAGGAATTCGGGGCAGGCCACCAGGGGCAGCGCGGCATGACGGTCGGCCAGGGCCTGCGTGGTGCCCGGCGGCACCGTGCTTTTGATCACCACCAGCGGCGGTGCCGCCGCGGGCGCGGCCTGGGCGATCTGTGCCACCACCTCGTGCACGATGGACACATCCGCCGCGCCCGCTGCGCCGGCGGGCGTGGGCACGCACACAAACACCACCGCGCATTCGCGCGCCAGCTGCGCGGCGCCGGGCGCACCCGCCAGCGCCGGGTCGCAGCCCATCACGCGGCCCTGCGCGGCCAGCGCCGTGGCCAGCGCGCGGCCCACATGGCCCATGCCCACGATGCCGGTCACCAGGCCGGGCGCCGGCATGCCTCAGCCCTCCAAGCCCAGCGGGGGTTCGCTGAAGCCACGGCGCGGGGCGGATGACGCGGCCAGCGAGTCATCGGCATTGATCGCAATGCCGCCATGGCAGGCCACCACCTCCAGCCCCTGCTGGTGGCACAGCGCGCCCAGGGCCACGTCGCCGCCGTTGTGGCGCAGGGCCGGCGGCGGCCAGTCAAACCGGCGCAGGAGCGCCAGCGGCGCCACGAACCAGCCGCCGGTGGCAAAGCGCGTGGCCTCGGGCAGCGCGCGGCCGGTGTACCAGGGCTGGGCCTGGATCCACTCGCGCTCGGGCTGCGTCTGCACGCGCAGCCAGGCGGCGCCCAGCACGCCGCGCGTGGCCTGCGCGGCGCCGGCCACCGCCTGCAGCCAGCGCGCCACGTCAATGCCCGGCACCAGGCAGGAGTCGTCGTCAAACCACATCAGGTGGGTGGCATCGCCCGTGTAGCCGTGCACCAGGCGGCGCATCATGGGGTACTTGTAGATCTGGGGGTCGGCGTGCAGGGTCTCCACGCCCGGCAGCGTGGCCTCGATCACGGCGCGAGATGCCGCGCTCACCTCATTGAGGCCGATGCGAAGGTCCACCGCGCCGGTGTCGTGCAGCGCGCGCAGCGACAGCGCACAACGCTGCGCCAGCGCGGGGAAATCGCCATAAAACAGCGCGCACACCAGGAACTTGGGCCAGGCCATGTGCGGATTCTGCGCCCATGCCTGCCGCAGCGGCGGCGCGCGCTGTGCCGGGCGCTTACTGCGCTTCGATCTTCGCTTCGCGGATCGCCTTTTCCCACTTGAGCGTCTCCACGCGGTTGCGCTCGGCCAGGGCGGCGGGCGTGCCCGGGTCAATGGCGAAGCCATTGGGCGCGAACTTGTCCTGCAGCTCCTTGGTGTTGGCCGCGGCGTTCAGCGCAGCGTTGAGCCTGGCGATCACGTCGGCGGGTGTGCCGGCGGGGGCAAACGCCGCAAAGTACGCGGTCAGCTCGTAGTCTTTCAGGCCCAGGGCTTCGTTCACGGTGGGCAGCTCGGGCACGGCGGCCGAGCGCTTGCTGCTGGTCACGGCCAGGCCGCGGATCTTGCCGCCCTTGTGCTGGGGCACGGTCACGGCAAAGTCGGCGGTGAACATCATCACCTGGCCGCCGATCAGGTCGGTCATGGCGGCGGGGCCGCTCTTGTAGGGGATGCTGTTGAACGTCACGCCCGCCATGCTGGCCAGCATGGCCGACGACACCAGCTGCGAGGTGCTGGCGCTGGCGGCACTCACCTGGCCGGGCTTGGCCTTGGCCAGGTCGATGAATTCCTTGAGCGTCTTGGCCGGCACGTCGTTGTTGACCGCCACCATCAGCGGCACCGAGCCCATGAAGCCGATCGGAGTGAACGCCGTGTCCTGGTTGTAGGGCAGCGACTTCATCAAATATTTCAGCGCGGCGTTGGTGCTGTTGGTGCCGATCAGGATGGTGTAGCCGTCGGGCGCGGCCTTGGCCACTTCGGCGGCGCCCAGCATGCCGTTCACGCCGGGTTTGTTTTCGACCACGATGGTCTGGCCCAGGGTTTTGGACATTTCGGCGGCAAAGGCGCGGCCGATCTGGTCGGTGGCGCTGCCGGGCGCGAACGGCACGATGGCCTTGATGGGCTTGTTGGGGTAAGCCTGCGCCAGCACGGCGCTGCTGCCCAGGGTGGTGGCGGCCAGGACGGCCAGGGTGACCGCGCGGCGGGTGTTGGAACGCATGGAAAAGTCTCCTTCAGGTTGAGTTGTATGACGAGTTTAAGGCGCAGGGCTGTCCAGTTCGATGTCCAGCACTGCCGTGCTCAGGGTCTTGCCGTGCGCGTCCAGCGCCAGGGACCGCGTCACGCCGCCGGCCAGGGCTTCGTACATGACGAAATGCACGGCGGCGAGGGCGGGCAGCGGATAGCGGTGAATGGCGCCCTTCACGACGCCCTGGTACTGGGCCTGCACACGCGCGGTGGTCAGCGTGCGCTCCAGCAGCGGGTAGTCGGCCGGGTCGCGCGCAATGATGCTCAGCGTGGCGCGGTTGCCCTTGTCGCCCGAGCGGGCCAGTGCGATGTCGCGGACGGTCCGTGCGGTCATGGTGCCAGCTCCAGGATGTGGCATTGGGTGGGCACGGCCTCGCGCGGCACCAGCGCCGACGCCACCGCCACCACCTCGCGCACCGACTGCGTGACGCCGCCGCCGGCGGCCGGGCCGTTGATGTACAGCGACTCCACCTCCAGCCCCGCACGCTCGGCCTGCGCGCGCGTGGGCGCGCGCAGGGCCAGGCGCACACGCACCTCGTAGGGCTCATGGGCCGTGCCCAGCCGGGGGCCGTGCATGGCGTTCACGCCGATCAGTTCGGCGCGGTGTTCCAGCTGGTCCAGGCCCAGCACCTTCAGGCGGTGCGCCAGCACGCCCAAAGCAAGCTCACCGCGTGCCCGCGCGCCCGGGCCGGCATACGAAATCTGGCCTTCGCCGATGAAGCCGTCACGGTAGCCGAGCGTGGCTTTCAGGTGCGTGGGCCGCGCCGTGCCGCCCGCGCCCTGCACCCGTACGCGGTCGGGTCCGGTCTCGTGCAGGCGCACGGTGGAAAAGTCCGCCACCGCGTCGGCCTGCAGGTAGCGCTGCGGGTCTTCCAGCTCGTACAGCAGCTGGGCCGTGCAGGTCAGGCGGTCCACCCGGCCGCCGGTGCCGGGCAGCTTGGTGATCGTGAAGCTGCCGTCGGCGTTGACCTCGGCCAGCGGAAAGCCCACGGTGGCCAGATCGGGGATGTCCACATGGCCCGGGTCGGCGATGTAGCCGCCGGTGACCTGCGCCGAGCATTCCAGCAGGTGGCCCACGCAGATGGCCTGGCCCATCTTCTGCCAGTCGGCGGCGTCCCAGCCAAAGTGGTGCATCAGCGGCGCCACAAACAGTGACGGGTCGGCCACGCGGCCGGTGAGGATGACGTCGGCCCCGGCGCGCAGCGCGGGCAGCAGGGCGTCAGCGCCCAGGTAGGCGTTGGCTGAAATCAGCCGCCCGTCCAGGCTGCGCACGGTGTCGGCGCTGTCGATCAGCGGCGCATCGTTGTGCTGCAGCCAGGCCAGCACGTCGTCGCCGGTCACGACCGCCACGCGCAATTTTTTCAGCCCCAGATCGCGCGCCACCTGCAGCACGGCGTGGCCGGCGGCCAACGGGTTGGCCGCGCCCATGTTGGTGATGATCTGGACGCCCTGGCGCACACAGGCGGGCAGCACGGCCTGCATGCGCGCCACCAGCAGCGGGTCGTAGCCGCCTTCAGGGTCCTGGCTGCGGCGCAGCTGCGCCAGGGCAATCGTGCGCTCGGCCAGGCATTCAAACACCAGCGCGTTGAGCGCGCCGCGCTCGGCCAGGTCCTGCGCCGGATCAATGCGGTCGCCCGAGTAGCCGGCGCCTGATCCGATGCGGTAGGTAGTCATGCGGGGCATTATTTCACCGGGGCCCGAAATGGCCCGTTCGCAATTGGCGCAGGCTGCGGGCGCAAAATGCGTAGATGGTAAGATTTGCATCTTACTTTTCCGGGGCCTGCGATGCAAACCACGTTGTTGTCCAGCAAGGGACAAGTCATTATCCCGAAGGCGTTGCGCGATGCGCGGCACTGGAGCGTGGGCACGCGCCTGGAAGTCCAGGACACGCCGGAAGGCGTGCTGTTGAAGCCCGTCGCGGTGCCAGATAAAAGCGAGCTGGCCAGTGGCCTGGCGGCGATCCGTGGCCGGGTGGGCCACAAGGGCCGCGCCGTGACCCTGCAGGAGATGGATGCGGCCGTGCTGCGCGAGGCCGCCCGGCGCACACCCGCTGCAAAGAAGCGCTGATGGCAGCGCTGGATACCAATGTGGTGGTGCGGCTGATCGTAGGCGATCACGCCGCACAAGCCCGCGCCGCCGAGGCGCTCGTGGTCAGCGAGCCGTGCACCATCGCGCCATCTGTATTGATGGAGTGCGAATGGGTTCTTCGCGCCTGCTACTCGCTGGATGCCAAGCTCATCGGGGAGTCGCTGCGCGACCTGCTGGCACTCGAGAACATTGACCCGCTGGACCCTGTGCTGACCCGCCAGGCGCTTGACGGCTACCAGGCCGGGCTGGACTTCGCCGACGCCCTGCACGCGGCCCAGCGCCGTGACGGCGCGAGCTTTGCCACATTTGACAAACCGCTGGCACGCCGTGCACCCAAGGCCGGTCTGACCGACGTGGTTCTGCTGTCCGGCTGAACCGCCGCCGGCCCATGCGGGCCGGGAGCGCAAAATGCACAGATGAAAGCACCCCCCCGCCTGCAGCCGCTGATTGAGGAAGGCCTGATCGACACCGTGGTGCGTCAGCTCATGAGCGGCAAGGAGGCCATGGTGTACGTGGTGCGCTGCGGCGACGACACACGCTGCGCCAAGATCTACAAGGAAGCCACGCAGCGCAGCTTTCGCCAGGCGGTGGACTACACCGAGAACCGCCGCGTCAAGAACTCGCGCCAGGCCCGCGCGATGGCCAAGGGCACCAAATTTGGCCGCCAGGCGCAGGAGGCCGCCTGGCAAAGCGCCGAGGTTGACGCGCTGTACCGCCTGGCCGCCGCCGGTGTGCGGGTGCCGCAGCCCTACAACTTCCATGAAGGCGTGCTGCTGATGGAGCTGGTGACCGACGCCCATGGCGACGCCGCGCCGCGCCTGAACGACCTGAGCTTTGCGCCCGAGGCCGCGCGCATTCACCATGCCACGCTGCTGCGCGAGGTGGTGCGCATGCTGTGCGCGGGCGTGGTGCATGGCGACCTGTCGGAGTTCAACATCCTGCTGGGCCATGTGGACGGTGTGGACGGCCCGGTGATCATCGACCTGCCGCAGGCGGTGGACGCCGCCGGCAACAACCACGCGCAGCGCATGCTGCTGCGCGACGTGGGCAACCTGCGCAATTTCTTCGGCCAGTATGCGCCCGAGCTGCTGGCCACCGATTACGGCCCCGAGATCTGGGACCTGTACCAGCGCGGCATGCTCGACACGGATGTGGCGCTGACCGGGCGCTTCGCGCGCGCGGCGGGCCCGGTGGACCTGGGCGGTGTGCTGCGCGAAATTGGCGATGCGCAGGCCGAGGAGCGCGCGCGGCTTGTACGCATGCAGCCGCCGCTCAGGTGATCCCGGCGCGGCGCAGCATGGTGTCAAAAATCAGGCGGTAGGTGTCGCCGCTGGCGGCCACGCGGGTTTGCGGCACGGTGCGCAGCACGTCGGTGGGGATGCTGCGGTTGGGCCCGTGGCCCGCATCGGATGCCAGCTGGATCTCGCAGGCGCGCTGCAGCGTCCATAGCCGGTTGAATGTGGTGGGGATGTCCGGCCCCACCACCAGCAGGCCGTGGTTGCGCAGGATCAGGTGGTTGGCGCTGCCCAATGACGCGACCAGGCGCGGCTGCTCGTCCAGGTTGGTGGTGACGCCTTCGTAGTCGTGGTAGGCCAGGTCGCCGTACAGCATGGCGCTGTAGAAGTTGTCGTGGCGCAGGCCTTCTTCCTTGCACGACACGGCGCAGCCCGCAGTGGTGTGCACATGCATGATGCAGTGCGCGTCCTCGCGCGCGGCGTGAATGGCGCTGTGGATCACAAAGCCGGCGCGGTTCACGCGGGACTCGCTGTCGTCCACGCTCTTGCCGTCCAGGTCAATGCGTACCAGGTTGGCCGGCGTGACCTCGGCGTAGTGCAGGCCAAAGCGGTTGATCAGGTACTCCGGTGCATGGGCTGCGCGCTGCGGCAAGCGCACGGTGATGTGGTTGAAGATCAGCTCGGTCCAGCCCAGCCAGTCAAACAGGCGGTAGCAGGCGGCCAGGTCGCTGCGCAGCCTGGGTTCGTCCAGCGCGGTGTCGTTGTGCATGGGGTTCCCCTCAGACCGGCGCAGCGTGTGCGCCACGGATACGGTCAATCAGCGCCAGCGGGTCGCCCGGCAAGGTATCTCCGCGCCAGGCCACATGCTGGTCGGGACGCGCCAGCAGCAGCGCGCGGTCGTGGTGGCCGGCCACGTCCTGTGCGGCCACATCCAGCAGCGCCAGCGGCACGCCACGCAGCGCGGCGGCGTCCAGCAGCGGCGTCACGTCCAGCGCGGGGTTGGAGCGCACGAGCGTGAACCCGTTGCCAAGACGGTCGTACAGCGAGCTGCCGTCGCCCAGCCACACATGGGGCAGGCGGCAGCCGGGCACGGTGGACGGTGTGAAGCTGGCCATGCCGTAGGCCGGCGCAGGCTCGCCGTCATAGGCGATCAGGTGCGAGCCCTCGTAGTAGTAGCCGAAGTTCAGCCCGCCGCAGCAGTACTGCTGCACGTTCAGGTCGTACAGCGCCTGGCCGAAGGTCTGGCGGGCGGCCGCGCCGGCTGCGTCGTCGGCCTCGATGTTGTCGGGTATGGCTTCGCGCCGGGCCTGCAGCGCCAGGGAATGGTTCATGGCGAACTGCGACACCTGCTCGGTGATGGGCTGGCGCTCGGCCTGGTAGCCGTCCAGTATCCAGTCGCCGCCCCAGCCCTGCAGGCGCGCGGCGAGCTGCCACGACAGGTTCATCGCGTCGGCGATGCCGGCGTTCATGCCGTAGCCCGCCATCGGCACCCACAGGTGGGCGGCGTCGCCGCAGATGAAGGCCCGCCGGTCGCGAAAGCGGTCGGCCACCAGCCGGCGGCCGATCCAGTCCTCGTTGGACACCACGTCGTAGTGGAACTGTGCATCCACCCCGAGAATCTGGCGGATGGCCCAATCGCGGTCCACCGCGTCAAAGCCAGGCTCTTCGGTGCGCAGGTAGTTGTGCACCAGCCAGCGGCGCTGCCCGTCAATGGCATAGACATTGCCGCTGCGCCGCGGGTTGACCGAGAACGTGGCCCAGGCCGGCTTGACGGCAATGTGCTTCAACAAATCAGGCGCGTCGATCAGCGTGGACTGCACGCGCGCCACCGTGTCCACGCCGGTGAAGGTGGCGCCAATCGCCTTGCGCACCATGGAGCGGCCACCGTCGCAGCCCACCACGTAGTCGCAGCGGATGCGAATCGGCTCGCCGCCATCCAGGTCGTCGGCCCAGGCGGTCACGCCGGCCTCGTCCTGCTCGAAATGCGTGACCTGGGTGCGGCACAGGATGCGCAGGTTGGGCATGGCCTCGGCGTGCGCGAACAGGATGGGCTCGATGTAGATCTGGTTGATGCGGTGCGGCGGCTCCGGCGTGGGCCAGCCGGTGTCGGGGCCCTGCACCGACTGGTCGCGCCGCTCGGCGCGTGACGGGATGCGGATGCGTGACAGCTCGGTACCGGTGAAGCTGGTGCGGTAGGCCACGTCGTGCGGGTAGTCGGGTGGCAGGCCGTTGTCGCGCAGGGTATCGGCCACGCCCAGGCGGCGGTACACCTCCATGGAGCGTGCCGAGATGTGGTTGCACTTGACCGGCGGGGCTTCGCCGCGGTGGCGCAGCTCGGTCACCAGCACCTGGATGCCGCGCTGGGCCAGGTCCATGGCCAGCGTCAGCCCCACGGGCCCGCCGCCGATCACCAGGACTTGTGCAGAGACATCCTGGGTCATGGGTTCTGCCCCACAGTGGTTTCGACCAGGCCTGCAATGTCTTCGCAGAACACCAGGTCCTCCTCGCCGTCGGCCATGCGGGCCTTCAGCCAGATGCCGTCGCCGATGTTTTCCACTACCTCGGCGGTACCGCCGCTTTTCAGCCGGACGGTCTGCCCGGGTTCAATGGCCAGCAGGTTCAACATGCTCAAACGCTCCTAGAAAAAGATCGACAGGTTCTTGGCCAGCAGCACGTTCTGGTGGATGCGGATCTCGCGCCGCGCAAGCGCCCAGCCGTTTGCCGTGCGGCGCATGCGGTCAAACCGGTCGCCCACAAAAAAGTACTGCTCGTATTCGCAGCGGTTCTGGTAGATCAGGAAACGGCTGGTCACATCCACTTCGGTTCCGTCCGGGGCGTTGTCGTTGATTGCCGTGAGCTGCACATTGCTGACCAGGCGGCACACGCGCGACAGCGGCTCCTCGGCCCAGTGCACGCCGGTCAGGATCTGTTCGGCGCGCTTGCCCAGCGACCATTTGCCTTCGTTGAACCAGCTCATCTGCTCTTCGCGCTTCGTCAGCTCGCGCGTGGCGTGCTCTCCAAACTTCACGTTGTATTCCATGGGCATGAAATAGCGCAGGTCATCGGCCAGCGTGGCCAGCCATTCGGTGAAGCGGCGCTCGTCCAGCAGGTTGGCTTCGTCGTACAGGAATTCCTCGATCTCGCGCTTGGTCTCGTAGTAACGGGCGTCGCGCGCAATGCGCGGCGCGGCGGTGACGGGGGCTGTGGCTTCAGCAGTTTCGGACATTTGTTGTTCTCCTGAAATGGGGGCTCAAGGCCGTGACGGCGCGGCGGGAATGGGCCCGCCCTGGTGCGCGAAGCAGCCCACGTCGATCACGGTGCCCGAGATCGTGGCGGCTTCACCGGATAGAAGAAACGCGACGGCGTTGGCCAGGTCGCGGCCCGTGGCCGGGCGGCCGGCGGCGGTGCCCGGCGCGGGCCGGCGCGTGAAGGCGTCCACATCACCGCCAAAGCGGCCCACACTCATGCCCGACACAATGCCGCCGCCGCCGGGGATGGCGACGTTCACGCGCACATGGTCGTGGAAATGGTCGTAGGCCATGGCCATGCTCAACGCGACGATGGCGCCCTTGCTGGACGCATAGGCGGCCATGTTGGGTTTGCCGTAGCCCGCGCCCGAGCCGATGTTCACGATCGATCCCCCGCCTGCGCGGGACATGTGCGGGATCGCCGCGCGGCTCATCAGGTAGGTGCCCTTGACGTTCACGTCGAAGATCTTTTCAAACACGGGTTCGTCGGTCGTGAGCACCGTGCCCAGTGGGCCGATGGCGGCGTTGTTGACCAGGCCGTGGATGGCCCCATAACGCGACACCGTGTGCGCGACCACGCGCTGCACATCGGCGGCATTGGACACATCCGCTTCCAGCACGTCGGCGGTGAGCCCGGCCTGTGCCAATTCCTGCTGTACGGAGTCCAGGCCCTGCGCGGTGCTGGACACTTGCGGCTGCGCCAGGCCAAATGCCACGACCTGGTGGCCGCGGCGCGCCAGCTCGACCGTGATCGACTGGCCCAGGCCGAAGGTGCCGCCGGTAACAATGACAACACCCATGCTTATTCCACGAAGCTCGCGGGCTGCGTGTCCTTGCGGCCCAGCAGCGTGTCCCAGTCGGCGCCGTTCATATAGTCGCGCCAGCGGCGGTAGAACTGGCGCGGGTTTTCCTCGCTGACCTGCACGCTCACATTGCCGGCGACCGGCCCGCTGGTGCTGACCTTGCCGAGCGACTGCGTGTAGTTGAACGGGTAGCGCCGCGCAATCACGCCGCGGCTGCCGGCGGTGGCGTAGTTCCAGTTTTCCATGTCGTCCTGCTCGGTCATGCCGGCCGGCCCGGAGTAGCGCATGTAGTAGACGCGCAGGAAGTCCTTTACTTCCTGCGGCGCGTCGGCGTCCACGAGGAAGAAGCGCCAGGCCTCGGTGGATTCCGGCCCATGCGGATGCCATACGCACAGGTTGCGCGGCTGGTTGCCATGGAAAGATACGTTGGGGTAGATGGTGCCGACGAAGGGGATGAGCCGCGCCTTTTCCCTGCCCAGGCGCTCCTGGCGCCTGGCGTGCGCTTCACGGAAGTATTCCGCCACCACCGGGTTGTTCTGGTAGGTGTTCAGGAATTCCCAGTCCTCGGGCATCAGCGCGCTGTGCACGCCGTGGCCTGCGGGGAAGTTGGCCCATACGTGCTGGGCTTTTTCCATTTCGTTGTCGCGCCGGCCCTTGACGCCGGCCTCGGCGCTGGGGCCGATGCCGATCAGGTCTACCGATCGGTGGCTCACGTTGTGGTACGTGTCGCCCAGGAAGTTTTCCGCGGCGAATTTCCAGTTGCACGGGATGATCCACTTGTGCACGCCCACCAGCACTTCCGAGCCGCCTTCGCGCCCGTCGCGGCAGTCCAGCGCCAGGTCCAGGTGGATACGCGCGTCACCCAGGTAGGTCATCAGGTCGGGCGCGTCCTTGTCCCAGCTGGCCCAGACAGTGCCCTTGTAGACCTCCATCTTCGGCGGCTCGATCAGCGACCACTCTTCTTTTTCCATGCAGCCCTCGTACAGCTGCTTGAACTGCGGCACGCCAAACAGCTTGCCGTCGGTGGTGTAGCTCCAGCTGTGGTACGGGCAGGTGAACAGCTGTGTGTTGCCATGGTCGTACTGGCAGACCTTCATGCCGCGGTGGCGGCACGAATTCAAAAACACGTGCACCTTCTTCCTTTTGTCGCGCGCCAGGATCACCGATTCGGCGCCCATGCGCGAGGTAAAGAAGTCGCCAGGGTTGGGTACCTGGCTCTCGTGGCCGACAAACAGCCACGCGCGGGTGAAGACTTTCTCCAGTTCTTCCTGGTAGATGTCCTTGTCGGAAAAAATCTCGCGGCTGATCTTGCCTTCGCGCAGCTTGACCATCGCGTTGTAGCGGGATTCGGTGGTGATCGGGATCATGCTTTTTCTCTTCAGGGGTTGCTCAGGTGAATCGCTCGCACAGCACATCGGCGCGCGGCAGGCCGGCGGCCTCGGCGGCGCGACGGCCGGCCTCCACCATGGGCGGCGGGCCGCACAGGTACACGCGCGTGGTGGGTTCCAGGCCCAGCGTCTGGATAAGGTCGGTGGGGTAGCCGGTATGGCATCCGGCGCCGCCGTCGTGCTCCACGGCGATCTGCAGGTCCATGCCTTGCAGCTGCGCGCCCAGGCGCTTGAGTTCGTCCATGGCAAACAGGTGGCCGGGCGTGCGCGCACCGATCACGAACGTGGTGCGCTGCGCCGTTGGTTGCCGGGCCATGCTGCGCAGCATTGACAGGAAGGGCGCCACGCCGGTGCCGCCTGCGACAAACAGGCGCGGCCGGTCTTCGTCGCGCAAAAAGAAGGTGCCGTGCGGCGCGCTGAGCGTCAGGGCGTCGCCCACCTTGGCGCCCGCCAGCCATTGTGAGAAGGCACCGCCTTGCACGCTGCGGATGAAAAACTCCAGCCGGTTCACGCCCGGTGCGTTGGCCATGGAATACGAGCGCGATACATCCGTGCCCGCGGGCTGGATGCGCACGTACTGGCCGGGCTCAAACACCACGTTGTAGGCCACCTGCACCTCCAGCCGGACGATCTCGCTGGCGACCTGCTCAATGGCGGTGACTTGCGCGGCCATGGGCGCCGGCTCCTCGCTCAGCGCCTCGGTTGAGTCGTAGGGGAATTCGATGGCGCAGGGCGTGTTGACCTTGCAGACGCAGGGCAGCACGGCGCCTGCTGCGCGGTCGGCGTCGGGCAGCACGGCCGTGTCGTAGTCATCCATCTCCACAACACCCGACACAAGCTGCGCCGTGCAGGTGCCGCACTGGCCGTTGGCGCAGTCGCTCAGCAGGTTCAGCCCGGCTGCGGATGCCGCATCCATCAGCTTGCCGCCACAGGGCACAGCCAGCCGCTGCGAAATGCCGTCGGCAAACAGCAGGGTCACGGGAATGGTGGTGGACATGGCTTGTCTTTCTGAGCTCGGTGAATTGTCCATCTAATGGACATGCAATCCATTATACGGACAAACATTGATTCAGGTCAACGTGTCCGCGTGACGGACAATAGGCGGGATGAGCAGGCAATCCATGGAGGCCCAGGAATGATGGCAACCGCAGAAAAAACCGACAACGTCCGCGCCGTAGGCCGCGCGCTGGAAATCCTCATGGCGTTTTCCGAGGACGCGCCCGAACTGTCCGCGGGCGAGCTGCTCAAGCGGGTGGACCTGTCGCGCCCCACGCTGTACCGGCTGCTGTACACGCTGGAAGAGCATGGCTTTCTGGTGTCCGTGGGCGAGCCGCAGCGCTTTCGCCTGGGCCCGGCGGTGGCGCGCCTGGCCCATGTGTGGAAGGGCTCGCTGGACCTGAAGGCGCTGGCCGAGCCGGTGCTGCGCCGCCTGTGGGAGGAAACCCGCGAAACCGTGGCCATGTTCGTGCCCCAGGGCAACATGCGCCTTTGCGTGGCCGAGCTGCCCAGCCCCCAGCCGCTGACCTTCAAGCGCGGCGTGGGCTATACCGAGCGCATCGTGCGCGGCGCGACGGGCCGCGTGATCCTGGCCTATTCCAACGTGACCAGCGCCGAGCTGCAGACCTACCTGCAGGGCACGGACCTCAAGCTCAGGGAGCTGGAGGCGGAGCTGGCCGCCACCCGCGCGCGCGGCTATTCCACCAGCCACAGCGAACTGATCCCGGGCGCGGTGGCCGTGGCCGTGCCGATCTTTGACCAGGCGGGCGCGGTGGCAGGCTCGGTGGGGGTGTATGGCCCTGAGGTGCGCCTGGGGTCGGCCCGCGTGCGCGAATTTGCGCAGCTGCTGGCCCGTGAAGGCGGCCGGTTGTCCGAAGCCCTGGGTTTCGAGGGCCCCATGCCAGGCGATTTGTCCGCCTGACGGACTGCTTGTTCCAAAATTTGACTTGAATCAAAAGATGTCCATAAAATGGACTCTGTATCCGTTGCATGGACATGCGCGGATTGATTCGGCCCTACAAATTCTGGAGACATCCATGTCCAAGCCTTTCAGCGGCGCGCGCCGCCGGTCCCTTCATACCCTGGCAGCCTGCGCCGCTGCAGCCTGCACTGCACTGGGCGCCACTGGCGCGTTTGCGCAGGCCTACCCGGACCGTCCGGTCAAGCTCGTCGTGGGCTTCGCGCCGGGTGGAACCAACGACATCCTTGCGCGCTTGATCGGTGCGAAGCTGCAGGACAAGCTCAAGCAGAACTTCGTCGTGGAGAACAAGCCCGGCGCCAATTCGGCGATCGGCAACGACTTTGTGGCCAAGGCCAAGGCCGATGGCTACACGCTGCTGGTGTCGTCCAGCGGCGGCCTGACCACCAACCCGGTGCTCATGAAGAGCCTGCCCTATGACCCCGCCAAGGACTTCGAGCCGATTGCGCTTCTGGGTTCGTTCCCGCTGGTCGTCACCGTGCCGGCCTCGCTGCCGGTGAAAAACTTTGCCGAGCTGGTGCAGTACGCCAAGACCGCCAAGGACGGCAAGCTGGACCATGGCACGCCCACCACCTCGTTCGTGCTGGTGGCTGAAACGCTGACGGCCGCCGCCGGGTTGAAGTTCAACCACATCCTCTACAGGGGCTCGGGCCCCGTGGTGACCGGCCTGCTGGGCGGCGAAATCCAGGTCGGCGTGCTCGACAGCCCCGCGGTGATCCAGCAGGTCAAGGGCGGCAAGCTCAAGGCGCTGGCGGTCACCACCGGCAAGCGCTCTGCCGCGCTGCCCGACGTGCCCACCGTGGCTGAATCGGGCTTTGCCGGCTATGACATCCCGATCTGGACAGCGTTGGTGGCACCCAAGGGCACGCCCGAGCCGGTGCTGGCGCGCCTGCGTAGCGCCGTCGCGGAAATCCTCAAGGACAAGGACACGGTCGACAGGATGCACGCGCTGGGCCTGGACCCGGGCGACGCCGACTCTGCCGCCCTGGGCAGGCGCATCACCGCCGACATCACGCGCTGGACCGAAGTGGCCCGCACGGCCAACATCAAGCCCGAATAAGCAACGCCCGAAGGACAAAGAGATGAACAAGTCGCTCGCCCGGCTGGGCATTGCCATGGCCGCTGCACTGGCCGTGACCGGCGCGGCCGCCCAGGCCTTCCCCAGCAAGCCCATCACGCTGATCGTGCCGTTCGCGCCCGGCGCGTCGGCCGACGGCATCGCGCGCATCGTGGGGCGCGAACTCGCGACCGCGCTGGGCCAGCCCGTGGTGGTGGACAACAAGCCCGGCGCCGGCGGTGCCCTGGGCCTGATGATGGTGGCCAAGGCCCCGGCTGACGGCTACACCATCGGCCTGGGCGCCACGGGCGCGATTGCGGTCAACCCGCACCTGCCGGATGCGCCGCCGCTCAAGCCGCAGCAGGACCTGATGCCGCTGGGCAAGCTGGCCGACATCCCTTTGGTGTTCGTGACCTCCACCAGCAGCGGCTACGGCAACCTGCAGGCGTTCATCAAGGCGTCGCGACAGACGCCCGGTGGCGGCCTGTCGTATGCCAATGCAGGCCAGTACACGGCACAACACCTGTCGGGCGAACTGCTCGCCCACATGGCCGGCGTGCCGATGGTGGCCGTGCCCTACCGCGGCAGCGGCCCGGCGGTGACCGACCTGCTGGGCGGCCTGGTGCCCGCGGCCATGGTGGACCTCACCTCGGCCTACCCCCATATCAAGGCCGGCAAGCTGGTGTCGCTGGGCATCACCAACGCCACGCGCAGCAAGGTTGCGCCCGAACTGCCGACCATTGCCGAAGAGGGCGTCAAGGGCTATGCCGCGCCGGCCTGGATGGGCCTGTTCCTGCCTGCCGCAACGCCGCCGGACGTGCGCACGCGGCTGTCGGCTGCGATGCAAAAGGCCATGGCCAGCCCCGCGGTGCAAAGCCAGATCCAGGCGCTGGCGGCCGAGCCCGCCTACCTGGACGGCCCGGCCTTCGGCCGTTTCATTGCCGTTGAATCAAGGAAGTGGGCCGAGGTGATCGCCCGCATCCCCAAGCCCGCGAAGTGAGGTGACGCCATGCCGTTCAAAGCTCTTGTAGTCGCCGCGGTTGCGGCCGTGGCAGCCGCCGCCGGCACCGGCGCGCTGGCGCAGGAATGGGCGCCGACCAAGCCGATCCGGATCATTGTGCCCATCGTCGGCAGCACCAACGATGCGTTGGCCCGCCTGGTGGCGCCCAGGCTGCAGGAGGCCCTGGGCCAGCCGGTGGTGGTGGAAAACAAGCCCGGCGCGGGCGGCAACATCGGCGCGGAATATGTTGCCCGTGCACCGGCCGACGGCCACACGCTCCTGATCGGCTACAACGGGCCGCTGGCGATCAATCCGTCGCTGTTTGACAAGATGCCGATCGACCCCCAGAAAGACCTGGCCCCGATCACGCTGGCGGTCAAATCGCCGCAGTACCTGGTGGCCGGGCCGTCGGCGGACTTCGCAACGGTGAAGGAGTTCGTGGCCAAGGCCAAGGCATCGCCGGGCAAATACTCGTATGCGTCGGTGGCCATGGGCAGCGCCTCGCACCTCACGATGGAGATGCTCAAGCGCTCGGCGGGCTTTCACGCCACGCACATCCCTTACCGGGGCGCCACGCCGGCCGTGACCGACCTGCTGGCGGGCAATGTGCATGCGGCCTTCATGGTGCCGGGCAATGTGCTGCAGTTTGCAAAGCAGGGCCGTCTGAAGCTGCTCGCCTCCAGCGGCGAAAAGCGCCACCCCGGCACGCCCGACGTGCCCACGCTGATCGAGCTGGGCTACCGCGACATGGAGGCCACCGGCTGGGTGGGCCTGCTGGCCCCCGGCGGAACACCGCGGCCGATCATCGATCGCTACCACCGCGAAATGATGAAGGTGCTGCAAATGCCGGACATCCGCGCCCGCCTGCATGACATGGAGTTCGACGTGATCGCCAGCTCGCCGGAACAGTTTGCCGCCTGGATCCGCAGCGAATCGGGCAAGTGGGGCGCGGTGGTCAAGGCGACGGGCGCGAAGGCGGAGTAAACCTGCGCGGCGCGCGGCCCTTCAAGCCAGCGCCCGGGCCGCGGCGCCCAGCACGCTGCGCGTCAGCGCATCCAGCGCCGGCACGGGCAGCCGCGCCGACTGCCAGTACAGCGGCACATCCAGCAACCGGCCCGGCACCAGCTCCACCAGCTGGCCCGCCTCCAGGTGGGGCTGCACCATCGGCAGCGGGTTCATGCCCCAGCCGATGCCGGCCAGCGACGCCTCCACAAAGGCCTGCGGCGACGGCAGGCGGTGCATGGGCAGGACAAGCGTGCGCCGCGTGACCTGGCGCACCCAGCGTTCCTGCAGCCGGTCCTTGCGGTTGAACAGCACGGCGGGCGCCAGCGCCAGCGTGCGCGCGGTGACGCCGTTGGCAAACCAGCGCCGCATGAAGCCGGGGCTGGCCGTGGCCGCGTAGCGCAGGACGCCCAGGCGGTGGCTGCGGCAGCCCTGCACCGCACCGGCCAGCGAGGTCACGGCCGCCAGCACATGGCCGCGACGCAGCCACTCGGCCGTGTGGTCCTGGTCGTCGATCACCACGTCCAGCAGCGCGCCATGGCCCGCGCAGAAGTCCGCCAGGGCGGCCATGAACCAGGTGCCCAGGCTGTCGGCATTGACGGCCACGCGCAGCGTGGGCGCGTGCGCATGGGGGTCGTCCTGCGCCAGCGCGGGCAGGTCGCGGCGCAGCTCGTCTTCCAGCAGCACGGCCAGCTCATGGTGGCGGCACAGGCGCGCGCCGGCGTCTGTGGGCGTGCAGGGCTGGCCACGCACGATCAGCACCGTGCCCAGGCGCTCTTCCAGCAGCCGGATGCGCTGCGACACCGCCGACGGCGTGACGTGCAGCGTGCGCGCGGCGCGCTCGAAGCTGCCCTCGCGCGAGACGGCCGCCACCGCGGCCACCAGGGAAGGATCAAGCATGAGGTTAAGCGTTGCTGTTTGCAGATGAGCAAGTTTAAGTTCCCTGCGCGGCGCGTGCGCGCCAGAATCTCCCGCATGCCAACACCTGATTTGCACGCCGCCTTCGTTCAGGGCCTGCTGCTGAGCGCCTCGCTGATCATCGCCATCGGCGCGCAGAACCTGTTCGTGCTGCGCCAGGGGCTGCGGCGCGAGCATGTGGGCGCGGTCGTGGCGCTGTGCGCGGCCCTGGATGCGGCGCTGATTGCCGTGGGCGTGAGCGGCCTGGCCGCGGCGCTGGGCCGCCAGCGCGGCGCGCTGGACGCCCTGGCGCTGGGCGGTGCGGCCTTTCTGGCGGTGTATGGCGCGCTGGCCTTGCGGCGCGCGCTCGCACCGTCGGCGCTGGTGGCCGCCGCCACGGGCAGCAGCCAGGGCGCGCAGGCCGTGCTGGGCCAGGCGCTGGCCATCACGCTGCTGAACCCGCATGTGTATCTGGACACCGTGCTGCTGCTGGGCGCGGCGGGCGCCCAGCACCCGCCGCAGGCCCAGCCGGCGTTTGTGCTCGGCGGTGCGCTGGCCAGCGGGGTCTGGTTCACGGCGCTGGGCTTTGGTGCACGCTGGCTGGCGCCGGTGCTGGCGCGGCCGAAGGCCTGGCGCGTGCTGGACGCGCTGGTGGCCGCGGTGATGTGGGTGCTGGCGCTGTCGCTGGCGGCAGCGCCGCTCAGGCGGGCGGTCGCGTGGGCGCTGTCGTAGCCGTACAGCCGCGTGCCAGGTGAAAGAGCACCGACCGGGCCAGTGCGCTGTCGATCAGGCGCGGTGTTTCAAACACGAGTAAGGCGGCCGGGGCGGCGGCGGGCACGCCGGGGGACGCCGGCTGCGCATGGACCTGGTAGACCCCACGCGCCTTGTCCAGGCGGGCCAGCGGCACCATGCCGGCCAGCGGGACGCCCCAACTCAGGCGCTTGCCATCCTGGCGCGCCGACACCGCCAGCACGCAGTCGGGCGCCAGCTGGAATCGCCAGCGGGCCTCCTGGTGCTCGGCACCGCCCAGGTCATTGAGCTTGGCCAGCAACTCGGCCGGGGTCATCTGCTCGGCGTTGCGCATCGGCTCATCCTGCGTGGGGTAGCCGTCCACACAGCCCGACGCGATGGCCAGCACGGGCGCCATCAGCAGGCCCAGGCAGCGCATGGTCATGCCGCGGCAGCGGGGCCGTCCGCCGCCACGGCATCCTGGGTGCGACTGGCCAGGACCTTGTCGATGGTCTTGCCGTCCATGTCCACGATCTCAAGGCGCCAGTTCTCCCAGGTCACGGTCTCGGCCACCTTGGGCAGGCGACCTGTCAGCAGCATGATCATGCCGCTGAGCGTGTGGTATCGCCCGCGCTCCTCCTCGGGCACGCTGTCCAGGCCCAGCCGGTCCTTGAGCTCAGGCACGGGGATGTGGCCGTCCAGCAGCCAGCTGCCGTCGTCGCGCTGTACCGCCCACGAGGTGGTCGGGTCGCGCGGGCGGAACTCGCCGGTGATGGCCTCGATGAGGTCCTGCAGCGTCACGATGCCCTGCACCTCGCCGTATTCATCGATCACGAACGCCATGTGGACGTCCGACAGGCGGAAGTTGTCCAGGAGCTCCATGCCGGTCAGCGTTTCGGGCACGTACAGCGCCGGTTGCAGCGGCTGGTCCGCCAGCTCGCGCGGGCCGTCGCCTTCGCGGAGCATGCGCGACAGCCATTGACGGGCATTGACCACGCCATGAACGTTGTCCAGGCTGCCCTTGATGACGGGAAACCGCGCGTGGTCGCTGCTTTCAATGCGTGCCAGGTTGACCACCAGCGGGGCGTCGATGTCCAGCACCACCACGTCGGCGCGCGGCACCATCAGCGAGCCGATCTGGCGGTCGTCCAGGCGGAACACGTTGCGCACCATGGTGTGCTCATGCGACTCGATCACGCCGGCCGTCGTGCCTTCGGCCAGCATGGCGTGGATTTCCTCCTCGGTCACGGCCGAGCCGCCGCCTTCCTTGACGCCCAGCAGGCGCAGCAGCGCCTTGGTGGAGATGGACAGCAGCCGCACGAACGGCTTGGTCGCAATGGCCAGCCAGTCGATGGGCCGGGCCACCAGGCGGGCCAGCGTCTCGGGGTGGGTCTGGCCCAGCCGTTTGGGCACCAGCTCGCCCACCACGATGGAGAAGTACGTGATCACCACCACCACCAGGCCCGTGGCGCCGTAGGCGCTGTAGGGGTGGGGCACGCCCAGCGACGCCAGCCACAGCCCCAGCGGCGCGGCCAGCGCCGCCTCGCCCACGATGCCGTTGAGCACACCGATGGAGGTGATGCCGATCTGGATGGTGGACAGAAACCGCGTGGGGTCTTCGCCCAGCTTGATGGCGGCGGCGGCGGCACTGTCGCCCTCGTCCACCAGCTTCTGCAGGCGGACCTTGCGGGCGGTGACCAGCGCGATCTCTGACATGGCGAACAGGCCATTGAGCAGGATCAGCGCAAACAGGATGGTGATCTCCATGGCGGCTTTACTGCTGCAGGGCGCGGCGCTTGGCGCGGGCGCGGATGTTGAGCGCTTCGACCGCCAGCGAGAACGCCATGGCGGCATAGATGTAGCCCTTGGGCATTTCCACGTCGAACGCTTCGGCCGTCAGCGCCATGCCCACCATGATCAGGAAGGCCAGCGCCAGCACCTTGACCGAGGGATGACGGTCCACAAATTCTCCGATGGGCTTGGCGGCCACCAGCATGACGACGACGGACGTGATCACGGCCGCCACCATCACGCCGATTTCGTCCACCATGCCCACGGCCGTGATCACCGAGTCCAGCGAGAACACGATGTCGATCACGGCGATCTGGCCGATGATTCCCCAGAACAGCTTGTTGCCCGCCGCCTTCAGGGCGGCTTCATCTGTGACGGTGGCCGCGGGGCCGGCGTCACCCGGGGACTCGACCTCGACAAAGATTTCATGCGAGGCCTTGTACAGCAGGAACAGACCGCCAAACAGCAGTACCAGGTCGCGACCGCTGATGCCCTGGCCCACGATGTTGAACAGGTCGTCCGTCAAGCCCATGACCCAACTCAGGGAGAACAGCAGCAGCAGCCGCGACACCATGGCAAAGCCCAGGCCCAGGCGACGAGCCTTGTCTCGCAGGTGCGGCGGCAAGCGCCCGACCAGGATGGAGATGAAGATGATGTTGTCGATGCCCAGGACGATTTCCAGGGCGGTCAGCATCGCAAAGGCGATCCAGATGTTGGGGTCGAGCAGGAAGTCCATGGTCGGTAAGGTATGAAAAGGAATGAAAGAAACTGCGGCCACCGCCGCGCAACGCGTTTCGCCAGCAGGCCGCGGTGGGGATCAGGCGTGGATCAGGCGGGGTGGGCGCCGTGGCCCGTCCAGCGCGGGCGCCTGGGCGGGGTGGCGGCCCAGAAACGAGGGTGCCTGCGCGGGCGCTGCATCGGGCTGCGCCGGCTGTGGCCCGGCCGGCAAGGCGACAGGTTCGCCCTGCGCCTCGGCGTGCGTGTGGGACGGCAGGTCGTCCAGGTGGTGTTCGTTGACCGTGCCGCGCAGCGGGCCGTCCTGCGCCAGGGCAAAGGCCTGCGTGGCCTGCGCAGGCACGCAGGCGTCCAACCCCTCAAAGGTACTGAGGCTGGTCCAGAAAAGGACGGAGGCCAGGAAAAGGCCGAGGGCCCGCGCGAACATGCGCCCGATTCTACCGGCGCACCTCAGTGGGGGCCTCATTCAGCCTTCGGTGCGCAGCAGCAGGGCCGGGTTCAGCCGCATGCGGCCCACCAGCCAGCGCGCGCCCAGGCCCAGGCTTGCCGCGCTGACGCCCAGGGCCGTGGCGGCGCTGGCCCAGTACAGGCCCGCCGGGTCCAGCTCCAGGCGCCAGTGCAGCAGCGCGGTGGCCAGCGCGCTGCCCGCCAGCGTTGCAAAGCCACCGGTGGCCAGGGCCAGCAGCGCGTATTCGCAGTACAGCGCATGGCGCAGGCTGGACCACCGCGCGCCCAGCGCGTGCATGACGGTGGCGTCATACAACTGTCGCGTGCGGCTGGCCGCCACGACGCTGGCCAGCACCAAAAGGCTGGCCGCCAGGCAGACCCCCGCCACCAGGGCCAGCCCTGCGCTGGCGCGCGCCATCAGCGAGCGGGTTTCGCGCAGCAGCGATTCGGTGCGCACGCTGGCGATGTTGGGCGCCGCGGCGGCGAGCCTGTCCTGGGCCTGCAGTGCATCGTCGGGCGCCATGTAGGCGGCGCCAACGTGGCGGGTGATGAACGGGTCCAGCACCCCGTCGCTGAAGATGCCTTCCAGCCACAGGCGCGCCTGTGCGCGCCGCTGGCCGTAGATGGCCGCTAGCCGTGCGTACACCGGCGTGCCCATGATGTCAAAGCGCAACTGGTCGCCCACGCGCAGGCCCAGTTGACCGGCCTCGCGGTCTTCCATGGCAACCAGCGGTTCGCCCCGATGGTCGGCCGGCCACCAGGCGCCCTCGCGCAGCAGCACGTCGTCAATATTGCCCTCGCGGGTGCTGAGCTTGTGTTCGTCGCGCGCCTCCAGTACGCGTTGCGCGTCATTGCTGTCGCGCAACGGCGCACCGTTGACGGCCACCAGTCGGCCCAGCACCAGCGGCGCAGTCTGCAGGCGGTGCGGCTGGCCCATGGCGGCCAATGTGTCGCGCACGGTAGCGATCTGGTCGGTCTGCACGTCGTACAGCACCAGCGCAGGCGCGTTGCGCGGCACGGTGTCGTTCACGGTACGCAGCAGCGTGGCCACCACCAGCGCACAGGCCGCCAGCAAGGTCAGCGCCGCACCCAGCGACAGCAAGGCGCCGCGCAGCGGCGACGTGGCCTGCTGCATGCCCGCCAGGGCCAGGTCCAGCGGCAGCGGCAGGGTCCACCGCGTCTGGGTTTGCACGACCCCGGCCAGGCGGCGCAGCAGCCGGGTGCAGCCCTCCAGCAGCAGCAATGCCAGCGCCACGGCCGCCACAAAGGCCAGGCCAAAGCGCGGGTCGGGCAGCAAGGCGACCAGCAGGCCCGCCAGCACCAGCCCCACCGCAGCGCTGAGCGCCCAGGCCCGCCGCGGCGTGTGCAGCCCGGCGCCGCCCACGCCGCGAAACAGCACCGCCGGCGTGACCGACAGCGCGCGGCCCAGCGCGGGCAGCGCAAACGCCAGCGCCGTCAGCACGCCAAATAGCCACGCCGCCAGCGACGACGCCCACAGCGCCTGCAGCGCCGGGCGCAGCGGCAGCTGCTGCGCCGCTGCCAGGCTGCCCGCCAGGGCCAGCAGGTTGCCCAGCACCACGCCCACCGTGCTGGCGAGCGCCGCCAGCATCAGCACCTGCAGCAACACCAGCGCGGCCAGCCGGCCGTCGCGCAGGCCCAGCGCCCGCAGCGTGGCCAGCGACGCGAGCTTGCCGCGCAGCCAGGCCTGCACGCTGTTGAACACGCCCAGTCCGCCGATGAACAACGAGGAAAACGCCAGCAGCAGTACGCCCGAGCCAATTTGCCCCAGCACCTCGGCCATGCGCTCGCCGCGCTGCTCAAAGGTGCGCACCTCGGCGTCCAGATCGGGGAACGCCGCCACGAAAGCGTCGCGCCAGGCGGCCGGGGGTGTCGCGGTGCGCACGCGGTAGTGGTACTGCACCCGGCTGAGCGGCTGCACCAGGCCCGTGGCCTGCAGCGCGCCGTCAGCCACCAGCACGGGCGCTGCGCCCCAGTCGGCGCGCAGGCTGCGGTCGGGCTGGCGCATGATCAGCGCGCGCACGGCCAGCCGCGCATCGCCCACGTCCACCAGATCGCCCACCGACAGCCCCAGGCGGCGCGCCAGCACGGCGTCCAGCGCGGCGCCCCACTGGCCGTCGCGCTGCGCCAGTGCCGCGCCCAGCGGGCCGGGTGGCTGCAACAGCACCTGGCCATACAGCGGGTACTGCCCGTCGGCGCTTTGCAGCTCGATCAGCTGGGCTCGCCCGCCCACGGTGCGCAGCATGGTGCGCAGCTCGACCAGCCGTGACACGTCGGCCCGCGCCTGCAGCCAGCCCAGCACGTTCGGCGCCAGCGGCGCGGTGTGCGTGACTTCCACGTCGCCGCCAAACAGCAGCCGCGCGTCGTCGCGCAGCGCATCCGCCACCTGGCGGTACAGCCCGCCGCCGGCGGCCACCAGCGTGACGCCCAGCACCAGGCAGGCAAAAAAGATCCACAGGCTGCGGCCGCTGGCGCGCAGATCCTGCCAGGCGAGCTCACACAGGAAGCGCATGGTCCTGCAGCCGGCCATCATGCAGGCGCAGCACGCGGTCGCAGCGGGCCGCGAAGTCCAGGTCGTGGGTGACCAGCACCAGGGTCGTGCCCAGTTCGCGGTTGAGCTCGAACAGCAGGTCGCGCACCGCCACGGCGGTGTGGTCGTCCAGGTTGCCCGTGGGTTCATCGGCCAGCAGCAGGCGCGGGCGGTGCACCAGCGCGCGGGCAATCGCCACGCGCTGCTGCTCGCCGCCCGACAGCTGCGACGGATAGTGCCCCATGCGTTCGCCCAGGCCCACGCGCGTGAGCAGGGCGCGCGCCTGTTCGCGCGCATTGCGCACCCCCGCCATGCGCAGCGGCAGCGCGGCGTTGTCCAGCGCGCTCAGGCTGGGCAGCAGGTGAAACGACTGGAAGATGATGCCCATGCGGGTGCGCCGCCAGTCCGCCAGGCCATCGGCCGTCAGGCTGTCCAGCGCCACACCGTCCATCAGGATGCGGCCGGCGGCCGGGCGCTCCAGGCCCGACAGCAGCAACAGCAGCGATGTTTTGCCCGAACCCGAGGGCCCGGCAATGGCCACCCGCTCGCCGGGGGCGATGCGCATGTCCACGTCGCGCAGCACATCAATGCGCTGCGTGCCCAGCTGATACGACAGGAAGAGCCCCTGCGCTTCGATCATCGACGCGGGCCTTCAGTCACGCGCCGGAATATTGAGCCCGCGTGCCACGGCAGGCCGCGCCACAAACGCCGCCAGCACCCGCTGCACATGGGCAAAGCTGTCAAAGCCCACCAGGTCGCCCGCGCCGTAGAAGCCCACCAGGTTGCGCACCCACGGAAAGATGGCGATGTCGGCAATCGTGTACTCGCGGCCCATGACCCAGTCGCGCCCGGCCAGGCGCTGGTCCAGCACGGCCAGCAGCCGTCTGGATTCCGCCACATAGCGGTCACGCGGGCGCTTGTCTTCAAAGTCCTTGCCGGCGAACTTGTGGAAGAAGCCGAGCTGGCCAAACATGGGGCCGATGCCGCCCATCTGGAACATGACCCATTGCAGCGTTTCGTATTTGCCGGCCACGTCCCTTGGCATGAAGCGGCCCGACTTGTCCGCCAGGTAAACCAGGATCGCGCCCGATTCAAACAGCGCGAACGGCTGGCCGCCGGGGCCATTGGGGTCCAGGATGGCGGGAATCTTGTTGTTGGGGTTGAGCGACAGGAACTGCGGCGACATCTGGTCGTTGGTGTCAAAGCGCACCAGGTGGGGCTCATACGGCAGGCCGGTTTCCTCCAGCAGGATGGACGCCTTCACGCCATTGGGCGTGGGCAGTGAATACAGCTGGATGCGCTCGGGGTGGCGGGCGGGCCATTTCTGGGTGATGGCGAAGGCGGACAGGTCAGGACGGGCGGCCATGCAGGTCTTTCAGCAAAAAGGTGTGCCGCAATATAAACAGGCCCCTATCCCATTTGCCCGATCAGGGCCATTGCCGCCGCGGGCGCGCGCTCCTTGGCGCCGCTGATGAAGAACATGAACACATCGCGGGGCCTGGCCTTCTTGCCGGGCGGCTGCACACGCGGCACGTCCGCTGGCTCGCCGCCCTGCGCCCAGGTGGCGGCAGCGTCGGCCCAGCGCGCAATGGCCTTGGGCGGGTAGCCGGTCTTGTATTTCGATTCAGTGCGCATCAGCCGCGCATAGACAAACGGGCCGGTCACATCGGCAAAGCTCGGGTAGTCGTCGCTGTCGGTAAATACGGTGGCGCACTGGTACTTTCGTGCCAGCGCCAGGTACTGCGGCGTCATGAAGCTTTCATGACGCACGTCCAGTGCGTGGCGCAGCGCCACGCCGCCGGCCTTGGCCGGCAGCAGGTTCAGGAAGGCCTCGAAATCGTCCGCGTCAAACGCCTTGGTGGGCATGAACTGCCAGACGATGGGGCCCAGCTTGCCGCCCAGCTCGCTCACGCCGCTGTCAATGAAGCGCTCAATCGACGGGCCTGCCTCGGCCAGCACCTTGCGGTTCGTGGCGAAGCGGTTGGCCTTGAGGCTGAACATGAAACCGTCGGGGGTCTCGTCGCGCCACTTGGCGAAGGTGGCGGGCTTGAACGTGCTGTAGTACGTGCCGTTGACTTCAATGGCCGTGAGCTGGCGGCTGGCGTAGCCCAGCTCCTTGCTGTGGGCCAGGCCCGCGGGGTAGAAGTTGTCGCGCCAGGGCTCGTACGTCCAGCCGCCGATGCCGGCACGGATGCGAAGCGTTGCTGCCATGGGCTGTCTCCTTGGGGTCTTGTCTCAGGGAAACCGCACTCTAGCGCGCGGGGCGCCGGCGGCGTAGAGTAGCGGGCTGCCCTGCTGACACATCCAGGAAACCCATGAACGCACCCCTTCACCGCGAAATGCCCGGCGGCACGCTTGATGCCGCCGCTGCCCTGTCCCATGCCACAAGCCAGTGGGACAGCGACATCGTCAAACAGCTGACCGACTACATCCAGATCCCGGCCAAATCCCCCGGCTTTGACAAGGACTGGGCCGCCAACGGCTACATCGAGACCGTGCTGCGCAACGCCGCGCAGTGGGTCGAGGCGCAGAAGGTCGAAGGCCTGAAGCTGGAGATCATCCGCCTGCCCGGGCGCACGCCGGTGCTGTTCTTTGACATCCCGGCCACCCGGGCCGAAAGCGCCCAGACCGTGCTGATGTACGGCCACATGGACAAGCAGCCCGAGTTCACCGGCTGGCGCAACGACCTGGGCCCCTGGACGCCCAAGTACGAAGACGGCAAGCTCTTTGGCCGCGGTGGCGCCGACGACGGCTACGCGGTGTACGCCAGCATCGCCGCCGTGCAGGCCCTGAAGGCGCAGAAGGTCGCGCACCCGCGCATCGTCGGGCTGATCGAGACCTGTGAAGAATCCGGCAGTTACGACCTGCTGCCCTACATCGACGTGCTGCGCCCGCGCCTGGGCGAGGTGGCGCTGGTGATCTGCCTGGACAGCGGCGCCGGCAATTACGACCAGCTGTGGCTCACCACCAGCCTGCGCGGCATGGCCAGCGGCACCTTGAAGGTGGAGGTGCTGACCGAAGGCGTGCACTCGGGCGACGCATCGGGCCTGGTGCCCAGCAGCTTTCGCATAATGCGCCAGGTGCTGGACCGGCTGGAAGACAGCGCCACCGGCCGCCTGCTGCCCGCGAGCTTCCATTGCGAAGTGCCCG
>JBEIPU010000120.1:0-13025 GCA_040376925.1 Caenimonas sp.
TGCGCCTCCACATCACTGGGCAGCAGCTGGATGGTGGCACGCAACCCCGGCACAGCACTCATCAACGCCTGTTCCACGCTGGTGCGCACGGCCGCAGCCCGCCCCAGCGTCCAGCTCGCGGGCATGTGCATGTGCATATCCACAAAGCGGCGCTGCGCGGCCTTGCGGGTGGTGATGTGGTCAAACCGGATGGTGTGGTGCTCAAAGCCCGCCAGCACCTCGGTGATCTGCGCCAGCACCTCGGGTTCCAGGGCCTCGTCCATCAGGCCCTGGGATGAACGCTTCATGAGGTGAAAGCCCTCTTTCAGGATGTTCAGCGCCACACCCATGCCCACCACCGCATCCAGCCACAGCCAGCCGGTCAGCGATACCGCCACCAGGCCCACCACCACCCCGGCGGAGGTCCACACGTCGGTCACCAGGTGTTTGGCGTCCGCCTCCAGCGCAATGGACCGGTGCTCGCGCGCCGCGCGGAACATGGCCCAGGCCAGCAGGCCGTTCAGGGCCGAGCTGGCCACCGACAACGCGAGGCCCCAGCCCAGCTGCTCCAGCGGCTGCGGGTCAAACAGCCGGTGGCCGGCGGCCCAGATGATTCCCAAGGCGGCGCCGATGATCAGGATGCCTTCGAACCCCGAGGAAAAGTATTCGGCCTTGTGGTGGCCGTAGGGGTGGTCTTCATCGGCCGGGCGCTGGGCGATCGTCACCATCACCAGTGCGAACACGGCGCTGGCCAGGTTGACGAACGACTCCATCGCGTCTGACAGCAGGCCCACCGAGCCGGTGACGTACCAGGCCAGCGTCTTGAGGGTGATGGTGATGACCGCCACCACCACCGATGCCTGCAGCAGGCGCTGCGGTGTCAGCCAGTGGGCGGGGAGCTTGTGCATACCGGCATTGTGACCCAGCGTGCACAATGCGCCCATGCTGGACTGGGTACGCCGATACAGGCTGTGGATTGCAGCGGGGCTGGTGGCTTCGGCGCTGGGCGCCGTGGGCCTGGCACGGCTGCAGCTGGCCCAGCTGCGCGATGCGTTCGAGACCGATGCGCGCATTGCCCACCGCCTGCTGAGCCAGCGCGTGGTGCAGCACGACGCCGTGCTGGCCACGCTGGCCCTGTTGCAGCCGCAGGCCGAAGCCTCCGCCCCCGAACAGCGCCTGACGGCCCTGTACCCGCAGATCCTGGGCGTGCAGCGGCGCGACCGCGACGCGATCTGGGCCGATGCGCGGCTGGCCGCGGCCGAAACCCTGTCGCGCGCGGTGCGCCGCCCCGTGCTGGCCGCGCTGGACCTGGCCGGCGCGCGCTACCAGCTGGTGCTGGCCGCCGAGCCCACCAGCTTTGCGTTGCAGATGGACCTGCGCGCCACCGTGCCCTGGAGCGAATGGCCCATGGCGCCCGACACCAGCCCCGTGCGCGTCACCCTTGAATACGACAGCCAGAGCTTTGTGGTGCAGCCCGGGCGCATCGGCCCGGGTGGCTGGCGCTTTGATTTCCACAAGCACCTGGCCGCCGACAGCCAGCCGTTTGATGTGGTGGCCATCCGCCAGGTGGGCTGGGCCGAGCTGCCCTGGGGCTGGATGGCGGCCTGGACGCTGGCCGTGGCAGGCCTGCTGGCAGGCACCTGCGTGCTGCTGCGCCAGCGCCAGGAGCGCCGCCGCGCCGAAGAGCTGCTGCGCCTGGGCCAGGTCGCGCGGCTGAACACCCTGGGCGAGCTGGCCGCCGGCATGGCGCATGAATTCAACCAGCCGCTGACCGCTTTGCTGGCCAGCACCCAGGCCGCAGGCCGCCTGCTGGACGAAGACCCGCCCGACCTGGGCCTGGCCCGCAACGCCATGACGGTGGCCGCGCAGCAGGCCCGGCGCGCCGCCGACGTGGTGGGCCGGCTGCGCCGCGCCGTGCAGCGGCCCGACCCCGCGGCGCAGCTGCAGCCCGTGGTGCTGCAGGACGCCGTGCGCAACGCGCTGTACCTGCTGGCGCCCGAGCTGCAGACCCGCCAGGTCACGGGCCAGGTGGACGCGCCGGACGAGCCCGTGACCGTGCAGGCCGAGCCGGTGGCGCTGGAGCAGATCATCCACAACCTGCTGATGAACGCGCTGCAGGCGCTGGAGCAGGTGCCGGCAGATGAACGCAGCCTGCGCATCACGCTCGCGACCGATGCCACGCACGGCACACTGACCGTGGCCGACACCGGCCCGGGCATTGCGCCTGAAGTGCTGCCCCGGCTGTTTGAGCCCTTCTTCACCACCCGCGCGGGTGGCCTGGGGCTGGGCCTGAACCTGTGCGAAACACTGGCCGGCGGCATGGGCGGGCAGCTCACGGCCGCGCACCATGCGCCGCGTGGCGCAGCCTTCCACCTGAGCCTGCCGCGGGGACCCGCATGAACACCCTGTCGCCCCTGATCCACCTGATTGACGACGACGAGGCCGTGCGATCCAGCCTGGCGCTGCTGATCAGCACGGTGGGCCTGCGGGTGCAGGCCTGGGCTGACCCGCAGGCCTTCATGGCGGGGTTTGACCGCCAGGGCATTGGTGCCATCGTGCTGGACGTGCGCATGCCCGGCATCAGCGGCCTGAGCGTGCTGGACCAGCTGGTGGCGCAGGGCGTGGACCAGCCGGTCATCATGCTGACCGGCCACGGCACGGTAGAGATGTGCCGGCGGGCGTTCAAGGCCGGCGCGGCGGAATTCCTGGAAAAGCCGGTGGACGACGAGGCCCTGCTGGAGGCGCTGCAAAACGCCGTGCGCGCGCATGTGAAGTCGCGCGAGCGTCACCAGGCCGACCGTGCGGCGCGCGAGCGCTATGCCCAGCTGTCCGCGCGCGAGCGCGAGGTGCTGGGCCTGATCGTGGCGGGCCTGACCAACAAGGAAATCGGCCGCGCGCTGGATGTGTCGCCGCGCACGGTGGAAACGCACCGCGCCAACCTGTTTGCCAAGCTGCAGGCCGAGTCGCTGGCGCAGCTGATCCGCAGCTATGCGGCGCTGGTGGACGAGGCCTCTGGCTGATTGCTCCGTAGTTGTACGGAGCGCCGCGCGTAGCCGTACGAATGGGCACAACGCAGGGCAGTTTTTAAAGTTCTCTCACGGTTGATTGAACCGTTTCACACACCGGAGAACACCATGCAGAAGATCATTTCCGCCATCGCCCTGTCGCTGGTCGCCGCCACCGCCGCCCAGGCCCAGGCGGTGCGCGCTGAAAAGAACATGTCGCTGGAGCTGGCCAACCAGATCGCAGGCGCCACCGTGGCCGCGTGCACCGCCGGCGGCTATGCCGTGACCGCCACCGTGGTGGACCGCGCGGGCAGCGTGCGCGCGGTGCAGCGCGCCGACAACGCCGGCCCCCACACGCTGGCCGCCAGTCTGCAAAAGGCCTTCACCTCGGCATCGGCCAAAAACAACACGCTGGCCATGATGGAAGGCGCACAGAAGAACCCGGCTGCCGCCAACCTGGTGCACATCCCCGGCTTTTTGCTGCTGGGCGGCGGTGTGCCGGTGAAGGTGGGCAATGACGTGATCGGTGCCGTGGGCGTGGGCGGTGCACCGGGCGGCCATCTGGACGAGCAGTGCGCCGTGGCCGCGCTGGACAAGGTCAAAGAACAATTGAAGTAAACACCACCGTCTGGAGATATCGCCATGAAGCCGAACCGCATCCATTCCCTGCTGCATCACCTGCTGCTGGCCGCTGTCTGCGGTCTCGGCACCGTCACCGCCCACGCCCAGGTGGGCCCCACGCCGGCCGAAGCCGCACGCTACAGCGGCCTTCACGCCGCCGCCCACAAGGGCGACGCGGCGCAGATCGCCCAGCTGGCCGCCGCCAAAGCCGATCTCAACGCGCGCGACGGCAACGGCCGAACACCGCTGCATGTGGCCACGTTTGCAAGGCAGCGCGAGGCCATCCGCGCGCTGGCCCGGGCCGGCGCCGACCTCAACCTTCTGGACAACGACCGCTACGACGGCGTGACCATTGCATCCGTGGCCGACGACGAGGACACCCTGCGCGTGCTGCTGTCGCTGGGCGCCAGCGCCAGGCAGGTCACCAGCCGCTATGACGGCACGGCGCTGATCGCCGCGGCCCACCTGGGCCACGATGGCGTGGTGCGCCAGCTGATCGCCGCCGGCGCGCCGCTGGACCATGTGAACAACCTGCACTGGACGGCGGTGATCGAGTCGATCGTGCTGGGCAACGGCGGCGCGCGCCACCAGGCCACGCTCAAGGCGCTGATCGACGCCCGGGCAAACCTGCAGCTCAAGGACCGCCAGGGCGCCACGCCGTTGCAGCTGGCACGCACGCGCGGCTATGGCGAGATGGTGCGCCAGCTCGAGGCCGCAGGCGCGCGCTGAGGCTGTGCGTCGATAGGGGAAAACACAATGCCCGCCCGGCGCCGGCGCCCCTAGCATCAGCCCCATGCCAGCAACCGCCGGGGCGGGGCCGTCCGGCACGGCCCGCCCCACCATCCACCGCGAGGTTTTACCGTCCGCGTCCCGGCACGTGAGCCTGGCGCTGGTGGTGATTCCCGGGCCGGTGCATGAGATCGAGCCCGAGCCCTACCTGCGCATCAGCTTCAACGTGGGGCCCTCTTACTCTTTTGACGCCTCGGGCCCGGGCACGCACGCCAGCTTTGCCATGCGCCACCATGCGCTGATGGTCATACCGCCGGGCACCACGGTGGCGCACAGCACGGCCACGCCACGGCCTGCGGGCCGCGCGCTCAAGCCGGCGCGGCTGGCCACCTTTCGCATCTCTACCGAGCTGCTGGCCGACAGCGCCATTGCGCTGGGCCTGCCGCCTGAGCGCGCGCAGCTGCGCCACCAGGTGGTTCCAGGCGACGAGGTGCTGCGCCTGCTGTCGCAGGCGCTGTATGCCGACCTGCGCGAAGGCCACCCCGATGGCGCGCGCGCCACTGAACGGCTGGCCATGGCCCTGGTTACCCGGCTGTTGTTGCGCGAGCAGGGCCGCACCGCCGGGCCGGCCCAAAGCGGGCTGGACAAAGCCAGGGCCCATATTGACGCCCACCTGGGCGACAGCCTGAGCCTGGAGGACCTGGCCGCAGTGGCGGGCATGAGCCTGTTTCATTTCTGCCGGGTGTTTCGCGAATCCACCGGCGTTACGCCGCACCAGTACATCGTGGGCCGGCGCATGGAGCTGGCCTGCCGGCTGCTGTGGTCGGCCCGGCTGGCGCCGGGCGGAGGCCCCGGCATGCTGGACATCGCGCTGGCCTGCGGCTTCAGCTCGCAAAGCCACTTTGCCGCGCAGTTTCGCCGCCACACGGGCCAGACGCCGCGGCAGTGGCAGCGCAACCTGGGCCAGGCGGCCGATACGCCCCAATCCCCTTGAGGCGCCCCTTGAGGCTGCCCCTGAGTTACCTGCGCGACAGCACCACAGGGTTTGCCTGAGGCTTGCCGCGCAAGATTGCGCCAAACGCCGCGCTGCACAGCAATTTCGGGCCAGACCGCAAGGCAACCGGTCGGCACAGTGACATCTCCCATAACCACAACGGAGACGTCGATGAGAAACCTGCCCCGCTACCCCCTGACCCGCCGCACCCTGCTGGGCGGCCTGGCCGCCACCGCCCTGGGCGCCCGCGCCAGCGTGCCGCCGGCCAAGGGCGATCTGCTCATAGGCCAGAGCGCGCCGCTGTCAGGGCCCATGGCCAACCCCATGGCCAATGTGCTGGCCGGCCAGCAGCTGGCCATTGACGAGATCAACCGCAAGGGCGGCATCGGCGGACGCCGCGTGCGGCTGGACATGCTGGACGACGGCTTTGACCCCAAACGCACGCTTGAAAACTCCCGCACGCTGGTCGAACAGCGCGGCGCGCTGTCGCTGTTTGGCACGGTCGGCACGGGCCAGACGCTGGCCGTGCTGCCCTACATCGCCGAAAAGCGCGTGCCGCTGATCGCCGCGTACAGCGGCAGCCCCGCGCTGCGCGCGCAGCCCAATGCGTATTTCTTCACCACCCAGGCCGGCTACGACGACGAGCTGGTGCGCATTGTGCGCAACCTGGTGGCGGTGCAGGCCAAACGCATTGCACTGGTCTACCAGGACAACGAGTTCGGCAAGCTGCTGGCCCCGCTGGCGGAAAAAATCATCGCCGCCGAAGGCGCCACGCTGGCCGGCTCACGCTCGCTGCAGACCTCGGGCGCGGACGCCGTGCCGGCGGCCCAGGCCGTGGCCGCGATGAAGGCCCAGGCGGTTGTGATGCTGGTGGCCGGCCCGGCGGTGATCGGCTACGTCAAGGCCAACCGCGCCTATGCCGGACTGCCGGTGTACACGCTGTCGCTGTCGGTGGGCTCGGCCATCCTGAAGGCGCTGGGCGACGACGCGCGCGGGCTGGCCGTGTCACGCGCCACGCCCTACCCCTGGCGCGCCACCACACCGCTGGCCAAGGAATTCAATGCAGCAATGGCCCGCGCCGGCAAGGAGGTGGACTACGACCACTACCTGGGCTACATCAACATGCAGGTCATGGCCGCAGGCCTGCGCGGTGCGGGCAGGAGCCCGACACCCGAAACGGTGAAAGAGGCGATGGAAAAGCTCGCGCGGCTAGACCTGGGCGGCTACACGATGGAGTTCGGTCCGGACAAACGCCACGGCTCGAATTTTGTCGAGATTACCGTCGTCGGGCCACGCGGCAATTTCATACGCTGATCAGGCAACCATCAGGTCAATGTCACGCGGGCAAACTTGCGCTTGCCCACCTGCACGACGTAGGTGCCTGCGTCCAGCTTCAGGCCCTTGTCGCTGACCACGCTGGAGTCCACGCGCACGCCGCCGCCTTCAATCAGGCGGCTGGCTTCGCTGGTGGACGGCGCCAGGCCCGCGGCCTTCAGCAGCGCGCCAATGCCCAGGGGCGCGCCGGCCAGCGGCACGTCCGGGATGTCATCCGGCACACCGCCCTTGCTGCGGTTGATGAAGTCCTGCTCGGCCACATCGGCCGCCGCGGCGCTGTGAAAGCGCGCGGTGATTTCCTTGGCCAGCATGACCTTGGCGTCCTTGGGGTTGCGCCCGCCTTCGACCTCGGCCTTGAGCGCGGCGATATCGGCCTCGCTGCGAAACGACAGCAGCGTGTACCAGCGCCACATCAGCGTGTCGCTGATGGACAGCACCTTGGCAAACATGGTGTTGGCGTCCTCGGTCACACCGATGTAGTTGTTCTTGCTCTTGGACATCTTGTCCACGCCGTCCAGGCCTTCGAGCAGCGGCATGGTCAGGATGCACTGCGGCTCCTGGCCGTATTCCTGCTGCAGGTGGCGGCCCATGAGCAGGTTGAACTTCTGGTCGGTGCCGCCCAGCTCCAGGTCGCTCTTGAGCGCCACGCTGTCATAGCCCTGCATCAGCGGGTACAGGAATTCATGGATGGAGATCGACGTGCCGGCGCTGAAGCGGTCATGGAAGTCGTTGCGCTCCATCATGCGCGCCACGGTGTAGCGCGACGCCAGCTGGATCAGGCCACGCGCACCCAGCGGGTCGCTCCATTCGCTGTTGTAGCGCAGCTCGGTTTTCGCGGGATCCAGGATCTTCTCGGCCTGGGCGCGGTAGGTTTCGGCGTTGGCCTTGATCTGCTCGGCCGTCAGCGGCGGTCGGGTGGTGTTGCGCCCCGACGGGTCGCCGATCATGGAGGTGAAGTCACCGATCAGGAAGATCACGGTGTGGCCCAGGTCCTGCAGCTGGCGCATCTTGTTCAGCACCACGGTGTGGCCGATGTGGATGTCTGGCGCTGTCGGGTCCAGCCCCAGCTTGATGCGCAGCGGCACCCCGGTGGCCTCGGCGCGGGCGAGCTTTTTCACCCAGTCGTCCTGTGGAATCAGCTCCTCGCAGCCGCGCAGCGTCACCGCCAGCGCCTCACGGACGCGGTCGGTCACCGGGAAATTTGTAACAGGAGCTTGATTCATAAGGGTTTTTTCAGATGTCCGCGGGGGCGGGCTGGCTATACTGCGTTCAAACGACTGAGCCGGATTTTAATTGGCGCAGTTTTTGCAAATCGTCTGTCAGACATCGGCGATATGTAACGTAGGGAACCATCCTGTCGCGGGGTGGGACTTATCGGCTCTTTCTGGGGACTCATCTTTTGAATAACGGTCTGACCGCCGCCATGGACATGTTGTTGTCCCGTGCAGCCCACACAATCGCGCACCACCCGAAGCACGTCACCGCCCTGGTAGCTGCCTTGATGCTGGGCGGCGGCGGCGGCGCCTATGCCGTGGCCTCGCTGGCACCCGATGCCGCCGACCTGCCCGTGCGCCAGATCGTCGAGTCTGTCGAGACCCTGCCCCTGCAGGCGCAGGCCGACCTGCTGGACGCGCACAGCTTCAAGCTGTTCCGCTCGGACATCACCCGCTCCACCGACACCGCGGAGGCACTGCTGCAGCGCCTGGGCATCAGCGACCCGGCAGCGGCCGGCTTCCTGCGCAACGATGCAAACTTCCGCAACAGCCTGCTGGGCCGCGCCGGGCGCACCGTCACCGCCGAGGCCAGTGACAACAACGAGCTGCTGCGCCTGAGCGCGCGCTGGGCGCCGGAAGACGACGGCCAGTTCACCCGCCTGGTCATCGAGAAAACCCCTCAGGGCCTGGCCTCGCGGCTTGAAAAGGCCCCCCTCGCCGCCACCAGCCGGCTGGGCAGCGGCACCATCAAGTCGTCGCTGTTCGCCGCCACCGACGAAGCCCGCATCCCCGACGCCGTGGCGGTGCAGGTGGCCGAGATTTTCTCGGGCGACATCGACTTTCACCGCGCGCTGCGCAAAGGCGACCGCTTCAGCGTGGTGTACGAATCGCTGGAGGCTGATGGCGAGCCGCTGCGCACCGGCCGGGTGCTGTCGGCCGAGTTCATCAACAACGGCAAGAGCTACCAGGCCATGTGGTTCCAGGAGCCGGGCAGCAAGGGCGGCTACTACACACTGGACGGCCAGAGCCTGCGCCGCGCCTACCTGGCGTCGCCCATGGAGTTTTCGCGCGTGACCAGCGGCTTCAAGATGCGCTTTCACCCCATCCTGCAGAAGTGGCGCGCCCACCTGGGCGTGGACTACGCCGCCCCCACAGGCACGCCGGTGCGCAGCGTGGGCGATGGCGTGGTCGAATTTGCCGGCGTGCAAAACGGCTTTGGCAACGTGGTGTTCGTGCAGCACCGCAACCAGCACGTGACCGTTTACGCCCACCTGAGCCGCATCAATGTGCGCCGGGGCCAGACGGTGAGCCAGGGCCAGAACATCGGTGCCGTGGGCGCCACGGGCTGGGCCACCGGGCCGCACCTGCACTTTGAGTTCCGCGTGGGCGGCCAGCACCAGGACCCGATGACCATCGCCAAACAGAGCGAGTCCGTACCCGTGTCGGCCGCGGCCAAGCCGCTGTTTGACAAGATGGCCATGGGCGTGCGCCTGCAGCTGTCGGCAGCGGGCTCCATCCAGCAGGCCAGCGCCCAGTAAGGCGATCGCAGCGCGGCATGGCTGAGCTGTACATCGGCCTCATGTCGGGCACCTCGCTCGACGGCGTGGACGGTGTGCTGGCTGATTTTTCCACGTTACCGCTGCGCGTTTGCGCGCACGCGTCCACGGCGTTTTCGGCCGACTTCCGCTCGCAACTGCTGGCGCTGAATTCCAGCGGGGCCGATGAAATCCATCGCTCGGCTGCGGCCGCCCACACCCTGGTAACAACCTATGCCGCCGTGGTGGCCGAACTGCTGGCCACCGCCGGTGTGCAAGCCGGCCAGGTGCACGCCATCGGCGCCCATGGTCAGACGGTGCGCCACCAGCCCCGCGCCTTCGGCGGCACCGGCTACACCACCCAGATCAACAACCCGGCCCTGCTGGCCGAGCTGACCGGCATTGACGTGGTGGCCGACTTTCGCAGCCGCGACGTGGCCGCGGGCGGCCAGGGCGCGCCGCTGGCGCCGTTTTTCCACCAGGCGCAGTTCAGCCGGGCCGGCATGACCGTGGGGGTGCTCAACCTGGGCGGCATCTCCAACCTGACGCTGCTGCGCGCAGACGGCACCATGACCGGCTTTGACTGCGGCCCGGCCAATGCGCTGATGGACGGCTGGTGCGAGCAGTACACGGGCCGCCCGTATGACGACGGCGGCGCCTGGGCGGCGTCTGGCACCGTGCAGCCCGGGCTGCTGGCCCGCCTGCTGGCACACCCCTATTTCACTCAGGAGCCGCCCAAAAGCACGGGGCGCGACCTGTTCAACCGCGCCTGGCTGGACGCGGCATTGGCGTCACAGGGCACACCGGCAGCGGCGGACGTGCAGGCCACCCTGGCCGAACTCACCGCCCAAAGCTGCGCGGCCGAGCTGCTGCGCCATGGGCCGACGGCGGCGGAGCTGGTGGTGTGTGGCGGGGGCGCGTTCAACACCCACCTGATGCAGCGCCTGGCGGCCCTGCTGCCCGGTGTGGCGGTGCTGTCCAGCGCGCAGCGTGGCCTGCCCCCGCAGCAGGTGGAAGGCGCCGCCTTTGCATGGCTGGCACGCAAGGCCGTGCTGCGCGAAAAGCTGGCCCTGCAAAGCACAACGGGCGCCCAGGGCGCCCGTGTGTTGGGGTGTGTGTACCCCGCTTGATTGCTCAGTTCAGGTCGAGAAGCTGGAGCCGCAGCCGCAGGTGCTGGTGGCGTTCGGGTTCTTGATGACAAACTGCGCGCCCTGCAGGTCTTCCTTGTAGTCGATCTCGGCGCCCACCAGGTACTGGTAGCTCATGGCATCGATCAGCAGGGACACACCGTTCTTGGTCATGACGGTGTCATCTTCGTTGGTGATCTCGTCAAACGTGAAGCCATACTGGAAGCCGGAGCAGCCGCCGCCTTGCACGAACACGCGCAGCTTCAGCTCGGGGTTGCCTTCTTCGGCGATCAGGTCGGCCACCTTGGCTGCGGCGCTGTCGGTGAAGACCAGCGGCAGGGGCATTTCAGTCTGGATGTTTTCGGCTACGGCGCTCATGGGACTACTCCGGTGAACCCTTCAGAGGGTCACAAATAGTACTGCTTTTCTGTCGGGAATTGCGTCAGAAGTTATTTGCCGCCAATTTGAGTAGGGGCTTTTCATCCGCGCCCGCCGTGGGGCGCAGCTGGCCGGCAATGACCGCGCCCTGGTGCATTTCAAGCGCCTTGTAGTACACGTCGCCCTCAATTCGGGCCTTGGGCTGCAGTTCCAGCAGTTCCCGGGTATGGACCGGCCCGCGTACCGTGCCATTGATGATGACGTGGTCGGCGTGGATTTCACCCTCGACCGTGGCGCTTTCGGAAATGACCAGGATGCTGGGGCTGTCGGAATTGGCCCGGATGTCGCCGACCAGTTCGCCATCGACGCGAAGCCCGTCGGTGAACTGGAAGTTGCCCTCAATGCGGCTGCCCTGGGCGATCAGGCTTTTGATCGGCGGTTGTGCCTTTTTGCCAAACATGGTGTGTACCCCTCAACGACGGTCTTACAGTTTTATGCTTTGCACGGCACGTGTTGCCGTGCCTTCCACCAGCCTGGCGGAGACGTTTTTTACCACGGCCTGGGGGGGCAAGTCGACAATTCCTTCAATGCGGCGGTACTGGCGGAACTGCAGGGCCTGCGGGCCGCCGGGCAGCGCCATCGTCCAGGGCTTGCCGTTTTCAAGGCCGCTCAAGGTCAGCTCGATCTGGCCCTTGAATTCAGGCGCGTTCTTCACGGGCTGCAGCACCAGCACCTGCCATTTGAGCTGGCGCTCACCAACCACCTCGGCATACAGGCCGCGGATGGACACGCCGTCCTGCCCCGTGGACGGGATCAGCTTCTCGAAAAAGCCCAGGTCGTCACGCAGGGCGCGGTTGTCGGCCTCGAGCACGCGCACCTGCGCGGCCATCTTCTCCTGCGCGGCCCGTTCGGCCGTCAGCAGGCTGCCCGAGGTGTTGGCGATCGACTGCGCCTTGTCGCGCTCCTCGCGCAGCCGTGCGGCCTCGGCGCGCAGCTGCACCAGCTCTTCCTTGCCGCTGGTGTCCAGCCCCGCGATGTTCTTGCCGAACTCAAACGCCCACAGCGCCACGGCGCCGCAAAAGCCCAGCACGATGGCCATGACCAACCAGCGGAATGGCCAGGGCATGGCGCTGCGCACGGCCATGCGCGGGGCGCTGATGGTCAGTCGGCGGCGAAGCAGGCGAAAGCGCATGTCTGGATGTAGCGGCTAAGGGAGGGCGAAGGGTGCCACAAACAACAAAGCCGCAGCAAGCTTTACTTGTGCGGCTTTGTTGCGGCTGTAAGGGCCGGTGCAGTAGCGGCGGATTAGCGCTTGCTGAACTGCTTGCGGCGGCGTGCAGAGTGCAGGCCGACCTTTTTACGCTCGACTTCGCGGGCGTCACGGGTCACGAAGCCAGCCTGGCTCAGGGCCGGCTTGAGCGACGCGTCGTAGTCGATCAGGGCGCGCGTGATGCCGTGGCGGGTGGCGCCGGCCTGGCCGGACTCACCACCACCGTGCACGTTGACCTGGATGTCGAAGGTTTCGGCATGGTTGGTCAGCATGAGCGGCTGCTTGGCGATCATGATGGACGTCTCGCGGCCGAAATAGGCCTGGATGTCCTTGCCGTTCACCGTGATCTTGCCGGTGCCTTTTTTCAGAAACACGCGGGCGACGCTGGATTTGCGACGGCCGGTGCCATTGTTCCATTCACCGATCATGCGCGTGCTCCCATCTGGGCATCAGGAAGTTCCAGCACTTTGGGTTGCTGGGCGGTGTGGGGGTGCTCTGCGCCGCCGTACACCTTGAGTTTCTTGATCATGGCGTAACCGAGCGGGCCCTTGGGCAGCATGCCCTTGACGGCCTTTTCCAGCGCGCGGCCGGGGTGCTTGGCTTGCATGTCGCGGAAGTTGGTGGCACTGATGCCGCCCGGATAACCGGAATGGCGGTAGTACACCTTGTCATTGTTCTTGGTGCCCGTCACACGGATCTGGGCTGCGTTGATGATGACGATGAAGTCACCGGTATCGACGTGAGGCGTGTAAATGGCCTTGTGTTTGCCGCGCAAACGGAGAGCAACTTCGCTGGCTACTCGTCCGAGGACCTTGTCGGTCGCGTCAATCACAAACCA
>JBEIPU010000219.1:0-4516 GCA_040376925.1 Caenimonas sp.
CAGGCCTTCCTTGCCGGCAAAGGTGGTGTGGTTCTTGACCAGCTCGCTGACCTTCAGCGCGGGGGTCACTTCCCACGGGATGGTCGTGCCTTCGATCACGCCCTTGGACAGTGCGTCGGTCACGGCCGGCACGGGCATGCCCACGGGCGTGGCGCCCAGCTTGGTCAGCATGTTGCTGATCACGCGCGAGCCGCCACGGATCTTCATGCCGCGCAGGCTTTCCAGGCCGGTCACCGGCGTCTTGGTGTGGAACAGGCCGGGGCCGTGGGTATGCACGGCCACCAGCTTGACGTCCTTGAACTCGTCTGCGGCGTTTTTCTCCACGTATTCCCAGAAGGCGCGCGACGACTGCTCGGCATTGCCGCTCATGAAGGGCAGCTCGAACACTTCGGACTTGTTGAAGCGCCCCGGCGTGTAGCCCAGCACCGTCCAGGTCAGGTCCACCACGCCGTCACGGGCCTGGTCGAACAGCTGGGGCGGCGTGCCGCCCAGCTGCATGGCGTGAAACAGCTGCACCTTGATGCGGCCGCCCGAGTCCTTTTCCACCTTCTGCGCCCAGGGGATCAGCGCCTTGGCCGGGATGGTGGCCTGCTGCGGCAGCATCTGGTGCAGGCGCAGCGTGACCGTCTGCTGGGCCAGCACGGGGCCGGCTGCCCCGACGGCGGCGGCTGCGGCTGCGGTTTTGAGGAAATGTCTCTTGTTCATGGCGGTCTCCGGTTTTCGGTTGGGGTTTGCGGCTAACGGATTGTGGGCCGCTGCCAGCGGCGGGGGAATGGGGGCGAACCTCTATCAGTTATCAAATTTTGCGATAGCGCGGGGGCTGTTATTCAGTCGGGCCGCCACGCAGTGTCCAGCGTCACGCTGCCCACCACACGCGACACGCAGGCGCAGATACGGCTGTTGGCCTGGCGCTCGTGCTGGCTCAGGTACACGTCGCGGTGGTCGATCACGCCGTCCACCGCCACCACGTCCATCGCGCACAGGCCGCATTCGCCGCGCCGGCAGTCCGACAGCGTCTGCACGCCCGCGCCTTCCAGCGCGTCCAGCAGGCTGCAGCCGGCGGGCACGGTGATGTCCAGCGCATGGCGGGGGATCTGCACCCGAAAGGCCTGCGGCGCGTACCGGCCGCTGCTGCCAAAGGTCTCGTAGCGCAGGTCGGCCGCGGGCCGGCCCGAGGCCTCCCAGGCCCGGCGGGCGGCGTCCAGCATCGGCGCCGGGCCGCACAGGTACAGCTGGGCGCCGGGCGAAAGCGATGCGATTTCGGCGGCAAAGTCAATGCGCGTGCCCACACACGCCCCCAGGGCGTCGCCCAGGCTGGCGCGCAAGGTGTCGGCATAGGCCAGCTCGGCGTCGCTGCGCGCGGCATACAGCATGCGCACCGCGGCACCGCGCGCGGCCAGCGCGCGCGCCATGCCCACCAGCGGCGTCACGCCGATGCCACCGGCCACCAGGAGGTAGGCCGGTGCGTCCCAGGCCAGCGGGAAATGGTTTTGCGGCTCGCTCACGCGCAGGCGGTCGCCCTGGGCCAGCTGCCACATGGCCAGCGAGCCGCCCTTGCCGTCGGAAAGCCGCTTCACGGCGATGCGGTAGGCCTCGCCGTCAGGCTCGCCCACCAGCGAATACGAGCGCGTCTGCGGCTGGCCGCCCACCAGCAGCTGCACCTGCAGGTGGCTGCCGGGCGCGTGCGCCACGGCACCGCCCGCTGGGCGGATGGTGAATTCGCGCACCGTGGGGGTCAGGTCGCGCAGGGATTGCACATGGGCGTCGGCCCATATCTGGCTGATCTTCATGATGTTGACTCAGGCTCGTTTGCGGATCAGGCGCACGCCCGGCATCTGGTCCAGGTCGTGGCTCTTGACGGCGTCGCGCAGGTTGCGCTGCGCAATGCGTGAATGCTCGCGCATGATGGATTCGGCCCGCGCGCCCTCGCGCCGCTCGATCGCATCCAGCACCTGGCGGTGCTGGTCCTGCGCCACGATGAGCATGTCGCGCGCCTGGGGTGAATTGGCCTGCACCACCACAAAGCCCGAGGGCGACGCAAACGGCAGGCTGGCCACGCGTTCGAGCTCGCGCACCATGAACGGGCTGCCTGACAGCTCGCCCAGCAGCGCGTGAAAGCGCCCGTTCAGCCGCACATAGGCCGAAAAATCCTCGTCGCTCAAGGCCGGGCTGAGCAACACGGTGTCGATGTGGGCCAGGCATTCACGTGCCTCGCCCATCACCACCGGGGCCACACCACGCTCGGCCGCCAGCCGCGCGGCCAGGCCTTCGATGGTGCCGCGCAGCTCGATCGCATCGGCCACGTCGCGCTCGGAAAACGTGCGCACGGCGTAACCGCCGTTGGGCAGGCTTTCGATCAGGCCCTCCTGCTCCAGCCGCATGAGCGCGGCGCGGATGGGTGTGCGCGACACGCCCAGCTTTTCCACAATGCTCAGCTCGGCAATGCGCGTGCCGCCAGGCAGCTCGCCGGCCAGGATCATCTCGCGCAGGCGCAGCTGGGCGCGGACCTGGGCGCTGTCGGCGCCCGCGCCGGTCTCAGGGGTTGTCATGCCACCCTCCGGATCGGGATCACCGGCGACGGCGATTGTTCTTTGGCGACCATGCCGTCAATCAGCCGGCGCGCCCACATGGAGCCGGCGTCGATGTTCAGGTTGTAGAACTGGTGGTCGGGGTGGGCGTCCATGGCCTGTTGCTGCGCCTCCAGCACCAGTTCGTCCTCCCGGAAGATGCTGGCCACGCCCTCGCGCAGCTGGTGCGTCAGGCGTTGTTCGTTCAGGCAGTAGTTGCGGGCAAACGCCCAGAAATAGTGGCAGGTGCCGTCAGTCTCGGGGCTGATGGTGTTGAGCACCATGCCGTTCACGCCGCGGCTGCGGTTGCTCTGCTTCGGGTCGCCCTGGTTGCCGCCCGGGGGAATCGCGCCGGTGCCGGTTTCGGCCACGCCCACGTCAATCACCACGGTGCACGGCGCCTCGAAGCGGATGATCTGCCAACGGTCCACCTTGCCCTCGTACCCCAGGCCCTGCTTGATCTGGCCGGCCCAGAACGGGGGCGCGTCGATGTTTTCCATCCAGCGCGTCACTGTTGCGGTGCGGTCGCCATGCGTGGCCACAAACGGCGCCTCGGCCACGGCCCGCTGGCCGATGCTGGAGCCGTGCACAAAGGTCTCGTGCGTCAGGTCCATCAGGTTGTCGATGACCAGGCGGTAGTCGCACTTCACCGTGATCAGCTTGCCGTCGCCGGCCCAGGCCGAGTCATGGTTCCAGTGCATGTCGGGCACCAGGGCCGGGTCGGCCTTGGCCGGGTCGCCGGGCCACACCCAGACAAAGCGGTGCCGCTCCACCACCGGGTAACTGCGCACACAGGCAGAAGGGTTCAGCGTCTCTTGACTCGGCATGTGGGTGCAGCGGCCCTGGGCGTTGTACACCAGGCCGTGGTAGCCGCAGGTCACCTCGTCGCCGTCCAGCCGGCCCATGGACAGCGGCAGCAGCCGGTGCCAGCAGGCGTCTTCCAGCACGGCGACGGTGCCGTCGGTCTTTCGGAACATCACCAGCTTCTGGTTGCACAGGGTGCGTGCCAGCAGCGTGCGGCCGACCTCCACGTCATAGGCGGCGGCGTACCAGGCGTTCAGGGGGAAGACAGGTTTGGCGGTTTTCATGGATACGCAATGTATACATAAACTGATGAAAATCAAGAAAATCAGTCAATTTCAGTCGTCTATCAGCTATTCCTGTATTCAATAACCGCCGGGTTTGGTGTTCTAACATCGGGCCTGAACCGCACAACCAGGAGACTTTTCCATGACCCAGCTCCCCGCCCGCTACGACCACGTCGGCAGCTTCCTGCGCCCCCAATACCTGCTCGAAGCCCGTGAACAGAAAGCCAAAGGCGACATCACGCCCGAGCAGCTGCGCGCGGTGGAAGACAAGGCCATCACCGAGATCGTGAAGTTCCAGGAAGACATTGGCCTCAAGAGCATCACCGACGGCGAGTTCCGCCGCACCTATTTCCACATCGACTTCCTGGAGCAGATCGGCGGCGTGAAGACCGACATCCCGGTCACCATCGTGCGCCCCGACGGCACGCAGGAGCTGGCCCCACCCGTGATGCGCGTGATCGACAAGGTCCGCCACGCCAAGGACATCCAGCTGGCCGACTTCAACTACCTCAAAAGCCAGGTGAGCGCCGGGCACACCCCCAAGGTGACCATCCCCTCGCCCACCATGCTGCACTTTCGCGGTGGCCGTGCCGGCATCAGCAAGGAGGCCTACCCTGAGCTGGACCCGGCTTTCTATGACGACGTGGCCAAGGCCTATGGCGACGAGCTGCGCAGCCTGGCCGCCGCCGGCTGCACCTATGTGCAGATGGACGACACCAACCTCGCCTACCTCTGCGACGAGAAGATGCGCGAAGCCGCCCGCCAACGCGGTGACGACCCCAACGAGCTGCCGCACCGCTACGCGGCGTTCATCAACAAGGTGGTCGCGCAAAAGCCCGCCGGCATGCTGCTGGCCATGCA
>JBEIPU010000086.1:0-16924 GCA_040376925.1 Caenimonas sp.
CGCCTGCATCGACTACAAGGCCGGCAACGTGAAGGCAGCGCTGAAAGAGCATTGCCCCAAAGGCGTGGACATCTACTTTGACAACGTGGGCGGCGAGATCCTGGACGACGTGCTGGCCCGCATTGGCCGGGGCGCACGCATCATCATCTGCGGCGCCATCAGCCAGTACAACAACACCACCGCCGTGCAAGGCCCCAAGAACTACCTGAGCCTGCTGGTGAACCGCGCACGCATGGAAGGCATCGTCGTCTTCGACTACGCGGACCGCTACCACCTGGCCGTGGCCGAAATGGCCGGCTACCTGAAGGACGGGCGCATGAAGAGCAAGGAAGACATCGTCGAGGGCCTGGACAACTTCCCCGAAGCGCTGCTCAAGCTGTTCTCGGGCGCGAACTTCGGCAAGCTGGTGCTCAAGGTCGCCGACGCCTGACGCGAGCGGCCCCGGGGGCCGTTCCTACAATGGCGCCCAGACACGCCTGGACGCCGCCCATGACCCCCGACACCATCGAGCACCTGGCGCTGCAGGACCCGGACGCACCGGCCGTCATTGACGAAGACCGGCTGCTCACCCGTGCGCGGTTGCGCCGCGAGCTGGACTGCATGGCCGCCGCGCTGCACAGCCTGGGCGTGGTGGAAGGCTCGCGCGTGGCACTGGCCTGCGAGCACGGCTATGTGCACTGGCTGCTGGTGCTGGCCTGCGAACGCCTGGGCGCGGTGAGCGACGCCGTACTGGACCCGCGCCGTGAAGACTGGGCCACGCTGCACCAGCGCGCCGACCTGCTGCTCACCACCTTGCGCCCGCCGCCCATGGCCTGCGGTTACCAGTTGATCGACCAGGCCTGGCTGGACCACCTGATGGGCCGGCTCGATCTGCCGGCCTTGCCCATGCTGGCGCATAACCCTGATGCACCGGCACGGGTGGCACGCACCTCGGGCACCACCGGCAACAGCCTGCGCATGCTGCTCAGCCGCGCCCAGGTGGCACAGCGCGTGCTCAGCTGGTCCCGGCTGCTGGGTCTGGACGGCCAGTCGCGCTACCTGCTGACACTGCAGCCTTCCGCCGCCACGGCCTGTTACCAGGCAGCCGCCTGCATGCAGGCCGGCGCCGTGCTGGTGTTTGCACCCGCGGCGCAGGCCTGGCGGGCCATTGCACGCCATGGCGTCACCCACACGGCCTGCCTGCCCGGCATGCTGGCCCAGTGGCTGGCCGAGCTGCCCGCCGGCCATGCCAGGCCCGCGGCGCTGCGCCTGGTGTGCGGCGGCGCCACGGTAAGCCCGGCGCTGCGTGCGCAGGCCCTGGCGCGCCTGGCCACCTCGTTTGAAGACATCTACGCCAGCAATGAAGCCGGCATGATCGCCACCGGCCAGAGCGCGGCCGACGGCGCGCCAGGTGCGCTGTGGCCCGGCGTGCAGGCGCAGGTGGTGGACGCGCAGGGCAACGAACTGCCCGCGGGACACACGGGCCGCGTGCGCGTGCGCACCAGCGCCATGGCCAGCGCTTACCTGGACGCCCCGGCGGCCAGCGCGGCGCACTTTGCAGGCGGCTGGTTTTACCCGGGCGACGTGGGCACCATGCCGCAAGCCGGCTGGCTGCGCGTGACCGGGCGCGAGAGCGATGTGATGAATCTGGGCGGGCTCAAGGTGTTGCCCGAAGAAATCGAGGCGCGCCTGTGCGTGCCGGGCGTGCCCGCGCATGAGCTCGCGGTGTGCGCGCTGCCCGACGCTTTGGGCGTTGAAGAAGTGTGGGTGGCGCTGTGCGGCGAGGCCGCGCGCCAGCAAGACAAGGTGGTGCAGGCGCTGGCCGCTGTGTGCCGCGACTACGCCTGGGTCACATTCCGCGTGGTGCAGGTGCCGGCGGTCAACCCGCAGGCACCGGGCAAGCTGTCACGACGTGCGCTGCGCGGCATGATCGCCGCGCTGCAGCCCGCCGTGCAGCAAACCGCGCCCGGCTTATGAGGCCATGCGCACCGTGTTGCCGTCCACCACCACGCGTGAGCCGGCGGCAATGGCGCTGCCCTGCTCCACGGTGCGGATGGTGCCGTCGTTCATGCGGATGCGCATCTGGTAGACGGTAACCTTCTTGGTGTTCTTTTCAATCGCGTGGCCGGCATAGGCGCCGCCTGCGGCGCCCAGCACCGTGGCCGCCGTCTTGCCGCTGCCGCCGCCGACCTGGTTGCCCAGCAGGCCGCCGACCAGGCCGCCCGCCACGGCGCCCACGCCGATGCCAGTGTTGCCAATGCCGTTGACCTGGCCCGCGCGTTGCACGGCCACCGCCGATTCAACGACGCCGCAGTTGGTGCAGGCCTGGGCCACGGCCGTGCGGGCCGGTGCCACGTAGTTGGGCTGCGTGACCTGCGCCTGGCGCACGGGCGCCTTTTGCGTCGCGGCAGCCACGGGGGGCTGGCCGTCCTTGACGCCGTCCTGCGCGCCGATGCGGTTGCTGACCAGCGTGGCAGCCAGCGCCAGCGACGTGACGGCAAGCACCGCCACCGTGGGGATCAGCGCCTTGCTGTTGCGCAGCTTGTCGCCAAAGCCGGGTTGCTGGCCGGGCTGGGGCAGGTTGTTGTGCATGATGTGTTGGTTCGAGTCCATGAGGGTTCTCCTGTTCATGTACCCCGAATGGTGGCGTCACGCCTGGATACGCGGTGTAGGCTGATGTGAGAACGGTGTGTAGGCGTATCGCCGACGTCGCCTCATCCGTGACGGATGTCACGCCGCAGCGCTGCTTTTCGCGCGGTTTACCCGGGCGTTACACGCCACCCTGGGGGTGCGTCGGGTCCACCCACAGCACCGATTCAGGCTTTTCAACGGGCTCGATGTCCAGGTTCACGGCCACGGCCTGGCCGTCGCTGCGGCACAGCACGCATTCCAGCGTCTCGGTCGGGCTGGCGTTGATCTCCTGGTGCGGCACAAAAGGCGGCACGTAAATGAAATCGCCCGGCCCGGCCTCGGCGGTGAACTCCAGCCGCTCGCCCCAGCGCATGCGCGCGCGGCCGCGCACCACATAGATCACGCTCTCCAGCGGCCCGTGGTGGTGCGCGCCGGTTTTGGCATCGGGGTGGATGGTGACGGTACCGGCCCAGAGCTTTTGCGCCCCCACGCGGGCGAAGTTGATCGCCGCCTTGCGGTCCATGCCGGGCGTGGACGGCACGTTGCCGTCCAGCTGGTTGCCCGGGATCACGCGCACGCCGTCGTGCTTCCAGGCGGCGTCATCGTGCGGTTGGTCATGTGGGTGGTCATGCAGGTGGTTGTGTTCGCTCATGCGGCCAGACTACACTGCTGCGCCCCGCCCGGCAAGAAGGCGGCGGCGCAACGAAAGAGGGATCACGATGAATCGCAAACGTCAATGGCTCAAGGCCGCCGCATGGGTGCTGGCGGCGGTGGTGGTGCTGGCCGCCGTGGCGGCCCTTGCGGGCCTGCAGCTGGCCCGGCAGAAGATGCAACGCACGGTGGACGTGAAGGTGCAGCCGGTGCCCGCGCGCACCGACGCGCAGGCGCTGGATCGCGGCAAGTACCTGTATGCATCACGTGGCTGCGTGGACTGCCACGGCGCCAATGGCGCGGGCCGCACTTTTGTGGACGACGGCAGCCTGCGCATCGCCGGACCCAACATCACCAGCGGCCCGGGCAGCGTGGTGGCGGCCTACCAGCCGCTGGACTGGGTGCGCGCCATCCGCCACGGCGTGAGCCCCCAGGGCCGCGCGCTGATGGTCATGCCCAGTGAAGACTACAACCGCTTCACCGACGACGACCTGGCCGCGCTGGTGGCGTACGTCACCACGCTGGCGCCGGTGGCGGGCCAGGGCGCGGTGGTGGACCTGCCCCTGCCCGTGCAGGCGCTGTACGGCTTTGGCCTGATCAAGGACGCCGCCGCGAAGATCGACCATTCATTGCCGCCGCCGCAGCCCGTGGCCGAAGGCGTGACGCTGGCCCACGGCGCCTATGTGGCCAACATGTGCATCGGCTGCCACGGCGCCAAACTGGCCGGCGGCAGGATCCCCGGCGGCCCGCCCGACTGGCCGGCCGCGGCCAACCTGACACCCGGCGCTGGCAGCGTGATGCCGCTGTACCCGGACGCCGACAGCATGATCAGGATGTTCCGCACCGGCAAGCGACCGGACGGCGCGGCGGTGAAGGTCATGCCGTTTGAATCGCTGCGCGAGATGAGCGAGACCGACCTGCGCGCGCTGCACCTGTACCTCAAGGGCCTGGCGCCGCTGCCCAAGGGCTGACGTGCCGGCTTAACCGCCGTACCGCTGGCGCGCCAGCGCCGCGCCGTCGGCCAGCGCCTTGAGCTTGGCCAGCGCCACCTCGCGGCTCATCGGCGCCAGGCCACAGTTGGTGCAGGGGATCAGGCGGTTTTTGGGCACGAACTGCAGCGCGGTACCAATCGTGTCGGCCACCTGCTCGGGCGTCTCGATCACATCGCTGGCCACGTCGATCACGCCCACCATCACGTCCTTGCCTTCCAGCAGCTTCATCAGCTCGGGCGGCACGTGCGAGTGGTAGCACTCCAGGCTCACCTGCTGGATGCTGCTTTTGGCCAGCGCCGGGAACACATCGGCGTACTGGCGCCATTCACCGCCCAGTGTGTTCTTCCAGTCCACATTGGCCTGGATGCCATAGCCGTAGCAGATGTGCACGGCCGTCGTGCACGTCAGGCCCTGCGCGGCGCGCTCCAGCGCCTGCACGCCCCAGTCAGCGGCCTCTTTCATGTAGACATTGAAGGCGGGCTCGTCAAACTGGATGATGTCCACGCCGTCGGCCTGCAGCGCCAGCGCTTCCTGGTTCAGCAGTTCGGCAAAGGCAAACGCCATCTTCACGCGGTCGCCATAAAAGCGGTCGGCCACCGTGTCCACAATCGTCATGGGGCCGGGCAGTGTGAACTTGAGTTTCTTCTTGGTATGGGCGCGGGCCAGCTGCGCCTCGAACGCATGCACGCGGCCCTTGAGCGTCAGCGGCGCCACCACCTGCGGCACCATGGCGTCGTAGCGGTTGTTGCGGATGCCCATCTTGACCTTGTTGGCAAAGTCGATGCCGTCCACCTGCTCCAGAAAGCCGTGCACGAAATGCTGGCGCGCCTGTTCGCCGTCGCCCACCACGTCCAGGCCCGCGTCCTCCTGCGCCTTGATCCACAGCAGCGTGGCGTCAGCCTTGGCCTGGCGCAGCTCGTCGCCCTGGGCCTTCCATTGCGGCCAGAGCTTTTGCGTTTCGGCCAGCCAGGCGGGCTTGGGCAGGCTGCCCGCAATAGCGGTCTCAAACATGGCTTTTTCCTTTGATCACAACAGGGGCCGCTACCCTACCATGGGTGCATGGATTCTGAAGACACCCCCGCCGCAGCCAAGGGCCGGATCATGATCGTGGACGACGACATCGTGGCCACGGCCATCCTGCGCGCGCAGCTGTCGCCCCACTTCGATGTGGCAAGCACCCATGAGCCCGGCAACGCGCTGGCGCTGGCGCGCGAGTCCCGCCCCCATGTGATCCTGTGCGACATCAACATGCCCGGCATGAACGGCGACGAAGTGGCCAACCTGCTGTCGGAAGACGAAGCCACCTGGAACATCCCCATCGTGTACCTCACCGCGCTGCTGGAGCCCGGCGGCACCGACGTGCTGGACGACAGCTTTGGTGGCCACTGGGGCGTGTCCAAATCAGCCCCGCTGGGTGAGCTGCTGCGCGTCATTGCGCGCGCCCTGCAGTAGCCGCCGCGTGCGCCTGCTGCAGCGCAGCAATCGCCGCATAATGCGGCCATGACTGCTGCGATCGACGACAGGGCCCCGCAGGCCCGCCCCCGCATCGTGATCATCGGCTGCGGCTTTGGCGGCCTGGAAGCCGCCCGGGCCCTGCGCGGTGCCGCGGTGGATGTGACCCTGGTGGACAAAACCAATCACCATCTGTTCCAACCCCTGCTGTACCAGGTGGCCACCGCCGGCCTGTCGGCGCCGGCCATTGCCGCACCCGTACGCCATTTGTTTCGCCGCCAGCCCAACCTGACCACGCTGCTGGGCGAGGTCACGCACATCGCCCCGGCCACGCGCCAGGTCCATCTGCACGACGGCACTGTCCTGCCCTACGACCACCTGATCGTGGCCGCAGGCGCCACCCACAGCTACTTTGGCCGCGACGAATGGGCAGCGCATGCACCGGGCCTGAAGACGCTGGACGATGCGTTTGAAATCCGCCGCCGCATCCTGCTGGCCTTTGAAGCCGCCGAGAAGGAGCCCGACGCGCAGCGCCGCGCCGCCTGGCTCAATTTTGTGGTGGTGGGCGGCGGCCCGACCGGCGTGGAAATGGCCGGCACGCTGGCCGAGATCGCGCGCCACACATTGCCCGGCGAATTCCGCCACATCGACCCGGCCAGCGCAAAAATCATCCTGCTCGAAGGCGGGCCGCGCGTGCTGCAGGCCATGCCCGAGGGTTTGAGCGAACGCGCGCGCGAACAGTTGGCGCACCTGGGTGTGGACGTGCGGCTGAATGCACGCGTGACCGCGATTGACGCCGCCGGCCTGACGGTGGATGCGGCAGGTACGGCGACCACCCGCCCCTACACCATACCCAGCCGCTGCATCGTGTGGGCCGCCGGCGTGGCCGCATCACCGCTGGGCGCCCAGCTGGCGCAGGCCACCGGCGCACAGACCGATCGCGCCGGCCGCGTGCTGGTGCAGCCTGACCTGACGCTGCCCGGCCACCCCGAGATCAGCGTCATCGGCGACCTGGCCGCCGCCAAAAGCCACACGCCCGGCCGCGAGCCCGCGCCGGTGCCCGGTGTGTCGCCCGGCGCCAAGCAGATGGGCCGCACGGCGGCGGCCAACATCCTGCGCCGGCTGATGGGCCAGCCGGGCCAGCCGTTTCGATACGCCGACTACGGCAACCTGGCCACCATCGGGCGCAACTCGGCCGTGGTGGACCTGACATCACCGCTGGGGCCGGTGCGGTTTTCAGGTTACTTTGCGTGGCTGTTCTGGCTGTTTGCCCACGTGTACTTCCTGATCGGCTTTCGCAACCGGCTGGTGGTGCTGCTGGACTGGGCCTGGGCGTACTGGAGCTTTGCGCGCTATGCGCGGGTGGTGACGGGAATTGGCAAATCGCCCGGGGTTGATTGATGGAAACGTATAAGTTACCATTCGATCCATGGGAGTCAAGGTCGAAGAATATCTGCGCGATGACGGTTCAAGCCCGTACGCCACATGGTTTAGCAAACTTGACGCACAGGCAGCCGCCAAAGTCGCAGTAGCCAAGCTACGCATGGAGCTGGGCAATACGTCCAGCATCAAATGGTTTGCAGGTTTGGGCGAATACGTCATCGACTGGGGCCCCGGGTACCGGGTGTACCTTGCCAAAGATGGCGACACGCTCATCGTCCTGTTTGGCGGCGGTACCAAGCGCGGACAACAAAAGGACATTGAGCAGGCCAAAGCCCTGCACGCCGAATACAAGATGCGAAAGAAAGCGCTGACTTCAACCAGGAAGGGCAGGAAATAGACATGGCACTGACACGCAATTTCAAACAGACCGTTGTTGCGCGCGTCGAGAGCGACCCTGCATTTTCCAAAGCCCTGCTCGACGAAGCCGCTACGCTGTTCCTGAGCGGCGAGCCCGAAACCGCGCGCCTCATCCTGCGCGACCTGGTCAACGCCACGATCGGCTTTGAGCAACTGGCGCAAGTGACCCACAAACCTACCAAGAGCCTGCACCGCATGTTGTCGCCCAAGGGCAACCCCAGCATGGACAACCTGGCCGCCATCTTTGGCGCCATGGGTGAGCAACTCAACGTGGGTTTCAAAGTCCGCACCGTCAGGGCCGCCTGATCGCTACAGGCCCTGCCGCCCTGCCCGCGCCACCGCCCCCGGCGCCACCCCCACCGAACGCTTGAACGCGCGGCTGAACGCCGATTCAGACTGGTAGCCCGTGCGTGCCGCCACGTCGGCAATGGTGCTGCCCTGCGCCAGCCAGGCCTGGGCCAGCGTCATGCGCCACTGCGTCAGGTACTGCAGCGCACCCTGGCCCACCAGCGCGGCAAAGCGCTGCGCAAAGGCCGAGCGCGACATGGCTGACGCCTGCGCCAGCGACTGCACCGTCCAGTCATGCGCCGGCTCGCGGTGCATCAGGAAGATGGCGCGACCGATGCGCCTGTCTCTCAGCGCGCCGAGCTAGCCGGTCTGCGCGGCCGGGTCGTGCTGCACCCAGTGGCGTATGGCCTGGATCACCACAATGTCGGCCAGCCGGGTGATCACCGCCTCGCCGCCCGCGCGCACGCTGCGCGCCTCGTCGGCCATGAAGCGCAGCATGGTCTGGCAGCCTTCGTTGTACGGGACCTCACCCGCCTCGATGGCGATCACCTGCGGCAGCAGCGCCACCAGCTGGCGCGCGGCCGGGTGGTCAAACCGCACGGCGCCGCAGATCAGGCGCGTGGGCGCACCGCCGCCGCCGTGGCGCAGCACCTCATAACGCTCGCTCACCATCTGGCGCGGCAGGCTGAACAGGTCGGGCGCATCGGCGCCGGGCTCGTGCAGCAGGTCGTGCCCCTGGCCGTGGGGCACCAGCGCAAAGTCGCCGGGCTGCAGCCAGCGGCTGCCCTCGCCCTTGCCGTCCGGGCCCAGGCCCAGCCAACTGCGCCCGCTGGTGATCAGGTGGAACATCAGGCAGCCCGGCATGGCCGGCATGCGCGCGCCCCAGGGCGCGCTCAGCTCTGAATGGCAATAGAAAACGCCGTCCATGCGCAGGTGGTGCAGGGCCTCGCCCAGCGGGTCGGCAAAGCCGGCCAGTTCAGTCGTGTCCATGGCCTCCACTGTGCCCCAAGCCACGCCTTGAATCCAGTGGTTCTGGACGATTGGTCATACAAACCCGACTTTCAGCGATTGTTCAATGCCCGAAGCGCCACGAAACTGCACGCACTGACTTTTCATCAACCCAAGGAGAAACGCATGAAAAAAGTACTGGTCATTGGCGCAACGGGCGGCTCGGGCGTGGCCGCGGTGCAAAGCCTGCTGGCGCGCGGCTGTGAAGTCACTGCGTTTGCCCGCCGCCCCGAGGCGCTGGCCCACCTGCAAATCCAGGGCAAGCTCACGCTGCGGGCCGGCGACGCGATGAACCCCGCCGACATTGATGGCGCCGTGCCGGGCCACGACGCCGTGGTGGTCACTTTGGGCATCAGCGAAAACCCCGTGCGCGTGCGCCTGCGCGGCAGCGCCGGCACGGCGATGAACGTGCGCTCGCAAGGCACCCGCCATGTGATTGACGCCATGCGCCGCCACGGCGTGCGCCGGCTGGTGGCGCAGACCACCTTTGGCGCCGGCGCCACGCGCGGCAAGCTGCCCTTCATCTACCAGCTGATGTTCAGCCTGCTGCTCAAGCCGCAGATTGCCGACACCGAGCGCCAGGAAGAAGCCGTGCGCGCCAGCGGGCTGGACTGGGTGCTGGCGCAGCCGGTGAACCTGACGGACGACGACGTGGCCGACGCGCCGATGGCGTCCGCCGAGGGCGCCTACCGCAGCATGAAGGTGGCGCGCAAACAGGTGGGGCAGTTTCTGGCGGAGGCGGCGGTGTCGGCGCGGCTCAGCCAGGCGTCGGTGGCGTTATCGGCTTGATGCGGGCGTCGTTCAGTAATGCGGTGGCCGCTCATCCCGCAAGCTGCGGAATTCTCCGCTACCGCTGTCACGCTGCTGTTGCTTCATGTCGGTCAGTTCACGCACCAGCAGGTCAATCTGTTGCTGCTGGCGGATCACCACCTGGTTGAGTTGCTCGACCAGGTCTTCGGTGAAGCTGGCCTTGATTTCCAGCTCGGTCAGGCGCTGGTCGGTGAGGTGGGTGTCGGGCATGGCGCTATTGGACACGATCGGGCCATGCCACCTCGCATGGCCCCATCGTGGGCTTAAATGCCCAGCAGCTTCTTGGCCTCGCCCAGGGCCTTCATGGAGTCGTCATGCTTGCCGGCCTTGTGGGCCGTCTCGCCGTCGGCGCGCAGCTTCGCCACCTTGTCGGCCACGTCCTTGGCCAGCGCAGGCTTGGTGGCCAGCTTGGCGTCAATCGCTTTCATGTCGTTGGGGCAGTTGTGGGCCCAGGCACCGGTGCTGGCCGCCAGCAGCGCCAGGGCTGCCAGGCTGTGGGTGAATTTGCGCATGGTTGTCTCCGTTCGTCAGTAAGGGGGGATTCACAGGCTAGCGCAAACGCCGTGGCGGCACCAGCGGTGCAACACCATGGCCGGCCGGTTCAGCGCGCGGGTTTCTGGAACTGGTCCCACGCCGCCTTCATCGGCGTGGTGCCCGCGCCCGGCTCCTGCGGCAGCTTGAAATAGCCGTCCACCACCTGGGCCGGGTCGGTGAAGCAGTCCTTGATCCAGGGGATGTATTCCAGCACCTGCACGGCCGGGTGGGCGTAGCTCAGGTGCACATGCACCTGGCTCATGTCGCCCGCGTGCGGGGCCACGGGCAGGCGGTAGCTGTGGGCCGTCTCGCACACGCGCAGCACTTCGGTCAGGCCGGCCATGCGGGTCACGTCGGGCTGCACCCAGTGGATGGCGTTCTGGTGGAAAAATTCGCTGAAGGCGTCCTGCGTGTACAGCTGCTCGCCCAGGGCGGTGGGGATGCGTGTGGCGCGTGCCAGCTCGGCGTGGCCTTTCACGTCGTCGTACCACAGCGGCTCTTCAAACCAGTACACATCATGCGGCTCCGCGCCGCGGCAAAAGCGCAGGCAGGTCGGCAGGTCCCATTTGCCGTTGCCGTCTATCGCCAGCGTCACGTCGGGGCCTATGGCTTGGCGCACCGCTTCCAGCCGGCGCAGGTCACGCTCCACCGTGCTGCCTACCTTGATCTTGATGCCGGTGAAGCCATCGGCCACCGCGCGCTTTGCGCCCTCCACCAGCTTGTCGTCGGCAATGCTGAGCCAGCCGATGTCGGTGTTGTAGGCACGCACCTTGTCGCGCACCTGGCCGCCCAGCAGCTTCCACAGCGGCATGCCAGCGGCCTTGGCCTTCAGGTCCCACAACGCCACGTCGATCGCCGCGTGCGACAGCGTGGTGATGCCTGCGCGCCCCACCCATTGCAGCGCCGGGTTGCGCGCCAGCTTGAGCCACAGGCGGTTGACGTCGTGCGCGTCCTCGCCGATCAGCAGCGGCGCGTGGCATGTTTCTATGCAGCGGGTGATCAGCTGGTCGCTGGGCAGGTGCGAATGGGTGCCGGTAAAGCCATAGCCCTCCAGCCCGTTGCTGGTGCCTATCTTCACGCCCACCACGCCCCAGTGGGTGATGGAATGCGTGCTGTCGGCAATTTGGCTGCCGGTCACCGGCACGTGCAGGATGAACGGCTCGACGGTCGTGATCTTCAAGGGTGTCTCCTCTATTGGTATGACGATTGACCTCGGGCATTGTGCCGCGATCCCGGCGCACGCGCTAAGCTCCCGGCCATGAAACCTGGCCTGCAACACGTTCTTCGTACCTTCCTTACCGGCGTGCTCGCCCTGCTGCCGCTGGCGGCCACGCTGTTCATCCTGGGCTGGACGCTGCGTTTCCTGGCCGGCTGGCTGGGGCCCGAGAGCGCCTTTGGCCAGTTGCTGACCTTCATCGGCCTGAGCGTCACCACGTCCGAGGCGGTGGGTTACCTGCTGGGCGCGTTTTTGCTCATGGCCTGCATCTATGTGTTTGGCCTGCTGGTGGAGGCGGGCTTCCAGCGCGGCGCCGCGCGGCTGATGAACGCGCTGCTCAAGCGCATCCCGGTCGTGCGCACGATTTACGACGTGGTGCAAAAGCTGGTGCAGCTGTTTGCCCGCAAGGACGACGACGGCCTCAAATCCATGAGCCCCGTATGGCTGTACTTTGGCGGCAAGGGCAAGGAACAGGGCACGGTGGTGCTGGGCCTGCTGTCCACCCCCCAGCCGGTCATGCTCAACGGCCAGCCCTACATGGGCGTGCTGGTGCCCACGGCCCCTGTTCCCGTGGGCGGCGGGCTGCTGTATGTGCCGCCTGAATGGGTGGAGCCGGCTGATATTGGCATGGAGGCCGTGACCAGCATTTATGTGTCGATGGGGGTGACGTCGGGGCAGTACTTGAAGGGCTAAACCGCCCCCCGCCCCTTCTGGCTGGCAAAGTACACCACCTTGCGCGAGCGCTGCACGTCGCCCAGCGGGCGGTGCGCGGCCAGGGCCTGCCAGGGGTCGATCACGGTGGCTTCCACGCGGTGGGCCAGGGCCTGGCCGTCCACGCCGGCGGTGTCCTGGCGTGGCAGCATCAGGCGGGCCACGGTCACGTAGCGGGTGGGCCAGTTGACCGATGCGTCTTCAATCGGGGTGAGGGTTTCATTCACCCAGGGCTGCAGCTGCAGGTCCCAGTGGAGGGCGCCTTTGGCCAGGCGGGCGCTGAAGTCGGCGTTCCAGTCCTTGTTGGCGCCGGGCCCGGGCTTGCCGTTGGCCTCGGCCGGTACCAGCCGCACGCGCGCGGCATAGGGGCCGTTGGCCATGGGCACGCAGCTGAACATGGGCTCGGTGGCAAAGCCGCTGAACGGCTTGCCGGCCACCTTGATCATTTTGGCCAGCTGCACAGGCGCGCCAAACACGCCGTAGCGTTTGAAGATGTACTTCAGCAGCGCGCCATTGCCAAAAGATGCCGCCTCGGCAAAGTCCACGAACTCGGCGCTGCCCTTGAAGGCAAAGGCCTCCTGGTTGATCAGCGTGAAGTCCTGGCTTCTGGCGGGGCCGTTGCCCAACGCCGAATCGCCCTGCACACCCAGCACCCGAAAGGCAAAGCCGCGTATGTCGGGCATGGCGTCCTTGGCCTTGTCAAAACCGCCGTTGGACAGGCGCACCCACACCTCATAGTCGTGCGGCTCACTGAACAGGCCCTGCGCGGCCCAGGCCGGCAGGCTGTCCAGCACCTCCAGCGTGCCGCTGGCGGCTGTGAGCTGCTTGCGGTGCAGCGTTCGGCCAGTGCCAAAGGTTTTTGATTTGCGCTGCTGGATGGCGGCAAAGCGCCGGGCGGCGTCTTCGTAGCGTTGCGCCTCGTCAGGGGCGATGGTTTCCTGCCAGTCTGTGCCCGGTACGTCCGCCATGGTCAGCCTCTTGGGGTGGTGATCAGCCTGTCTGTTCTGCTTCCTGCAGGGTGCGCCACATCACCTTGCCGCTGCCGCTCTTGGGCAGGGCGTCCACAAACTGCACGATGCGCGGCACCTTGTACACGGCCATATTCTCGCGGCACCAGGCCACGATGTCTTCTTCTTTCACCTGGCCCCTGTGGCTTTGGCGCAGCACCACCACGGCCTTGACGCTTTCGCCGCGGTAGCTGTCGCGTGTGGAGATGATGCAGGCCTCCTGGATGGCGGGGTGGCGGAACATCAGCGCCTCCACCTCCGCCGGCCACACCTTGAAGCCGCTGGCGTTGATCATGCGCTTGAGCCGGTCGGTGATGAAGAAGTAGCCGTCGTCGTCCACCCGCCCCAGGTCGCCCGAGCGGAAGAAGCGCTTGCCTTCAAATTGAATGAACGCCGCCGCCGTGGCGTCGGGCCGCTTCCAGTAGCCCTGAAAGATCATGGGCCCGTGCATGATGATTTCGCCCTGCTCGCCCACGGGCATTTCCTGCAGGGTTTCCGGGTCCACCACGCGCGCGTCGCAGCTCATGAACGGGATGCCCAGGCACTGCTGCTTGGGGTTGTCAGGCGGGTTGCTGTGGCTGGGCGCGGCGGTCTCGGTCAGGCCATAGCCTTCCACATAGCGCAGGCCATAGCTGTCCAGCAGGCGCTGGGCCACGGCCTGGGGCATGGCCGCGCCGCCGCCGCCGATGTACACCAGGCTGGACAGGTCGTACTGGTCAAACTGCGGGCTTCCCAGCAAGTCGATCACCATGGTGGGGATGTTGGTCCAGGTCGTCACGCGGTGGCGCGAGATCAGCCGCCCGGCCAGGTCGCGGTCCCAGCGCGGCATCATCACCAGCGTGCAGCCGCCGTAGATGTTGGCGTGCATCAGGCTGACCATGCCGGTGATGTGGAACATGGGTACCACCATCAGCGTCACGTTCTCGGCCGTGGCATTGCCCCAGGCGCTGCTGGCCACGGCGTTGTGCATGATGCTGCCGTGTGTGTGCATGCAGCCCTTGGGCAGGCCCGTGGTGCCGCTGGTGTACGGCAGGATGGCCAGGTCGGCGGGGCCCACGCTCAATTCAGGCGCCGGTGCGTCAGTGGCCAGCGCGTCGGTCCAGGCATGCACCTGGCCGCCGGCCAAGGCTGGCAACGGGTGGCGCGTGAGCAGCCAGGCGCTCCAGGCCTCGGGCATGTCGGCCGGCACGTCATCGGGCATGCAGTCGGTGAACTGCGTGACGATGATGTGGGCCAGCCGCTCGGCCGCGGGCAGTGCGTCGCTGGCCTTGATCAGTTCGACGGCCAGGTCGCCGGTGGTGATGGCCACCCGGGCGTCGGGGTCGGTGATGTAGTGCTTGAGCTCTTCGGCCCGGTTCATGGGGTTCACCGGCACCACCACCGCATTGGCGCGCAGGATGGCAAAGTGCGCAATCACCAGCTGCGGGCAGTTCTGCATGTTAAGGATCACGCGGTCGCCTTTGCGCACGCCCAGCTCAAACAGCCGCGCGGCCAGCCGCTCGGTCTGGCGCAGCACTTCTGCATAGTGGAATTCGCGGCCAAAGAAGATGACAGCTGGTTTGTGCGGGTAGCGCCGCGCGCTGATGGCCAGGTTGTCCCACAGCGGCATGGTGGGCGGGTTGATGGCGTGGGGCAGGCGCTTGGGCCAGAACTTGTGGTGGGGGCGGCTCATGGTGCGGGCAAGGGTACTGCGCCAGGCCCGGGTGCGGAACCGGGGAAGCCCCGGGTGTCGTCACTTGTGCGACGCATGGCGGCACGGGCGCAACAGGTAGGACCGCGCCGCGCCACGGTCGGCGCGCAGTCCGACGCTGCGGCGACCGGGTGCTGGGGAACATGCAAGACATGAATGTTCGCGTCCGTACGGGCCAGGCGCCCAAGCCACTGAACCGCAAGGTGTTCTCGCAAAAATTCCGCGCGCGCTTTGCAGACCCGGCTTTTGCCCTGGAAGAAGACGCCGTGGCGCGGCTGGAGGCCGTGGCCTGGGACGCCTATCACGAGGGCCGCAAGGCACCTATCACCCGCAAGGCGGGCCGTGGCTTTGCCGACCCCGCCTATGACCTGTCGCAGGAGTGGTACGACACCCACCGCGCGCTCAAGGCCGCGCAGGTCAGATGGAGCCAGCCAGCCACGACGTCGCGCGTTCTCATCATCAACGCCAGCCCGCGCAACGACGGCACCTGCCCCGGCGAAATCTCCAAGAGCTGGCGCATGGCCAGCATCGCACAGCGTGCCGTGCGCGGCGCCGGCATGCAAGCTGACCTGCTGGACCTGAGCCTGGTGACGTCGGACTACGAACGCTACATCCACCCCTGCAAAAGCTGCGTGTCCACCGCCATGCCACTGTGCCACTGGCCGTGCAGCTGCTACCCCAACCACGGCAACGGCCAGGTCAACGACTGGATGGCGGAAATTTACGAACGCTGGGTCTCGGCGCACGGCGTGATCATCATTGCGCCCACCCACTGGTACCAGTCGCCCACGCCGCTGAAGGCCATGATCGACCGGCTGGTCTGCGCCGACGGCGGCAACCCCGACCCGACCTCCACGCAGGGCAAAAAGGCTGCGCTGGCCAAGCGCATCGAGCAACAGGGCTGGAACTACCCCAAGCACCTGGCCGGGCGTGTGTATGGCGTGGTGGTGCACGGCGACGTGGCGGGCGTCGAAAGCCAGCGGCGCAACCTGTGCGGCTGGCTGGACTGGATGGGCCTGGTGGCCGCCGGGAGCATGGCGCAGCTGGACCGCTACCTGGGCTACTACGAGCCCTACTACAACAGCCACGACGCGCTGGACCGCGATACCGCGCTGCAGGCCGAGGTGCGCAACGCTGCGCGGGCCGTGGTTCAGGGCGTGACGCTGCTGCGCGCCGGCAAGCTGGTGCAGCCCGATGCCAAGCTGGCGCCACCGCGGCCCAAATAAGTTTTCACCCACCCACTGAACCCCAAGGAGCAACCATGATCGAAAAGAAAGCCAGCGTGCAATGGACCGGTGCCGGCAAGACCGGCCAGGGCAAGATCAGCACCGAAACCGGCGCGCTGAACGGCTACCCCTATGGCTTTGGCAGCCGGTTTGAAGACGACCGCAAGGGCACCAACCCCGAAGAGATCGTGGGCGCGGCGCATGCGGCCTGCTTCACCATGGCGTTTGCCTTTGCCTGCGAAAAGGCAGGCGTGCCCACCACCGCCATCGACACCACCGCCACCGTACGGCTGGCCAAGGACGGCGACGGCTTCAAGATCGACCGCATTGCGCTCACGCTGCAGGCCACCATCGCCAACATCGGCGAAGCCCAATTCAAGGAACTGGCCGAGGGCGCCAAGAAAAACTGCCCGCTGTCCAAGGCGCTGGCGGGTGTGCCCGAAATCACGCTGGACGCCCGGCTGCGCAACCCCTGATGAACCACAGGGGTGCATGACCGCCCCGCTGCGCACCACGGGCCTGCGGGAAACCACCCATCTTGGTGCGCAAATCTTGTATACCAATGGCATGGTAACTGCTATACATTGGCAGCCATGGCCACTTCCTCCGAAATCAGCGACCGCATCATTGAAGCCGTGATGGCCCAAAAGCTCGCGCCCGGCGCGCGCCTGGGCGAGCAGCAGCTGGCCATGCTGTTTGACTGCAGCCGCACCATCGTGCGCGAGGCGCTGACGCGGCTGGCCGCGCGCGGCATCGTGACCGTCAGCGCCCGGCGTGGCTGGTACGTCATCGAGCCGTCGCAGGACGAAGCGCGCGAGGCGTTTGAAGCCCGCCGCGTGATCGAATCCGGCCTGATCCGTACCACCAAAACGGTGGACAAGGCCGCCATCAAGCAGCTCAAGGCCCACCTGGCACGCGAGAAAGCCGCC
>JBEIPU010000025.1:0-29879 GCA_040376925.1 Caenimonas sp.
CTGGTGATCCTGCCGCGGCTGGACAAGATGACCAAAACCGGCGCCTGGTTCGGCGCGCTGGACAGCTTTGGCGTGACGATTCAGGTGGAGCCCGTGGAACGCGCCGCGCTGCCGCAGTGGATCGCCCAGCGCCTGGCCCGCCAGGGCCAACGCATTGCGCCCGGCGACGAAGGCCAGCGCACGCTGCAGTTCTTTGCCGACCGGGTCGAGGGCAACCTGCTGGCCGCCCACCAGGAAATCCAGAAGCTCGGGTTGCTGTTCCCGCAGGGCGAGCTCAACTTCGAGCAGGTGGAAAGCGCCGTGCTCAATGTGGCGCGTTATGACGTCTTCAAGCTGTCCGAGGCTGTGCTGGCCGGGCAGGCCGCGCGCGTGCAGCGCATGCTGGACGGCCTGCAGGCCGAAGGCGAGGCCGAGGTGCTGGTGCACTACACGCTGGCCGAGGACATCCGGGCGCTCAAGCGCGTGAAAGACGCCATGGCGGCGGGCCGCCCGCTGCCCATGGCGCTGCGCGAGCAGCGCGTGTGGGGCGTGAAAGAGCGCCTGTTTGAACGCGTGCTGCCGCGCCTGACGCCGGTGGCCATCGACAACCTGCTGCACTCGGCCCATCTGGTGGACGGCATCGTCAAGGGCCTGAAGGCACCCGGTTGGCCCACCGACGGCTGGCAGGCGCTGCACCGGCTGGCTTTGGCCCTGTGCAGCGAGTGCGCGGTGCAGCAAAACACCCCCGCCCGTAAAATCACCGCATGAACGCGCTGAACATCGCTGAATACATGCAGACCGTGGGGCTGCAGGCCCGCCAGGCGTCGGCCCTGATGGCACGCGCCGACGCGGCGACCAAGGCCCGCGCCCTGCGTACGCTGGCCGCGCTGCTGCGCGCCAACGTGCAGGCGCTGCAAACCGACAACGCCAAGGATATTGAACGCGCCACCGCCAACGGCCTGAGCGCCCCCATGGTGGACCGGCTCAAGCTGACACCCAAAGTGCTGGAGACCGTGGCCGAGGGCTGCGAGCAGCTGGCCACCATGCCCGACGTGATCGGCGAAATCATCGGCATGAAGCAGCAACCCAGCGGCATCCGCGTAGGCCAGATGCGCGTGCCCATTGGCGTGTTCGGCATGATCTTTGAGAGCCGCCCCAACGTCACGATTGAGGCCGCCGGCCTGAGCATCAAGAGCGGCAATGCCTGCATCCTGCGCGGCGGCTCGGAGGCCATTGATTCCAACAAGGCATTGGCCCGGCTGGTGCAGCAGGCCCTGACCGACAGCGGCCTGCCCGCCGACGCGGTGCAGCTGGTACAAACCACTGACCGCGAAGCCGTGGGCCAGCTGATTGCCATGCCACAGTATGTGGACGTGATCATTCCGCGCGGCGGCAAGGGCCTGATTGAGCGCATCAGCCGCGACGCCAAGGTACCGGTCATCAAGCACCTGGACGGCAACTGCCATGTGTATGTGGACGACCCCTGCGATATCGCCATGGCCGTCACCGTGGCCGACAACGCCAAGACGCAGAAGTACAGCCCCTGCAACGCCAGCGAAGGCCTGCTGGTCGCGCGCGGTGTGGCGGCGCAATTTTTGCCACTGATCGGCGCCGTCTACGCGGCCAAGGGGGTCGAGATGCGCTGCGACGCCGAAGCCTCGGCCATCCTGGCGGCGGTGCCCGGCGCCAACCTCAAGCCCGCGACCGAGCAGGACTGGTCCGAGGAATACCTGGCACCCATCATCAGCGTCAAGGTGGTGGCGGGTGTGGATGAGGCCATCGCCCACATCAACCAGTACAGCAGCCATCACACCGACGCCATCCTCACGCGCGACCACATGCACGCCCAGCGTTTCCTGCGCGAGATTGACTCCGCCAGCGTCATGGTGAATGCAAGCACCCGCTTCGCGGATGGCTTTGAGTTCGGCCTGGGCGCTGAAATCGGCATCAGCACCGACAAATTCCACGCCCGCGGCCCGGTCGGTATCGAGGGCCTCACCTCCTTGAAATACGTCGTTCTGGGCCAAGGTGAAGTGAGAAATTAAGACTCCAACACACAGGCCAGCATGGTTCCGCACCTCATTACCGCCCTGACCGGCCCCATTAACGAACTTGAGCAACGTGTACTCGACTCCATGCCGGCCATCGAGCGCTGGTTCCGCCTGGAGTGGATGGAGCACACGCCGCCGTTCTACAGCTCGGTGGACATCCGCAACGCCGGCTTCAAGCTGGCGCCGGTGGACACCAACCTGTACCCCGGCGGCTGGAACAACCTGACGCCCGAGATGCTGCCGCTGGCGGTGCAGTCGGCCATGGCCGCGATCGAGAAGATCTGCCCCGAGGCCAAGAACCTGCTCGTCATCCCCGAAAACCACACGCGCAACACGTTCTACCTGAGCAATGTGGCGCAGCTCAAGCGCATCTTTCACATGGCGGGGTTGAACGTGCGCATCGGCTCCATCAGCCCCGACATCAAGGTGCCCACGGTGATCGACCTGCCCACGGGCGAGCAGATCACGCTGGAGCCGGTGATCCGCAGCAAGCGTCGCCTGGGGCTGAAGGACTTCGACCCCTGCACCATCCTGCTGAACAACGACCTGTCGGCCGGCGCACCCGGCATCCTGGAGGAACTGCACGAGCAGTACCTGCTGCCTCCACTGCACGCGGGCTGGAGCGTGCGCCGCAAGAGCAACCACTTCAAGAGCTACGAGGAAGTCTCCAAGCGCTTCGGCAAACTGCTGGGCATTGACCCCTGGCTGATCAACCCGATGTTCAACATCTGCGGCGAGGTCAACTTCGCCGAAGGCACGGGCATGGAGTGCCTGAGCACCAATGTGGACGCGCTGCTGACCAAGATCCGCAAGAAGTACAAGGAATACGGCATCAACGAAAAGCCGTTTGTAGTGGTCAAGGCCGACAACGGCACCTACGGCATGGGCATCATGACCGTGCGCGACGTCAAGGACCTGGATGCGCTGAACCGCAAGACCAAGAACAAGATGGCCGTCATCAAGGACGGCCAGGAAGTCAGCCAGGTCATCATCCAGGAAGGCGTGCTGACCAACGAGCGCATGAACGATGCCGTGGCCGAGCCGGTGGTCTACATGATGGACCGCTATGTGGTCGGCGGCTTCTACCGTATCCATGCCGAACGTGGCGTGGATGAGAACCTGAACGCCCCCGGCGCCAGCTTTGTGCCCTTGGCTTTCGCTGAGAGTACGCACTTACCTCAGCCCGGCATGAAGCCCGGTGCGAGTGCACCGAACCGCTTTTACATGTACGGCGTGATCGCCCGCCTGGCCATGCTTGCTGCCAGCTACGAGATGGAAGCCACGGACCCGGATGCGGAGACGTACGACTAGTTGTTGCGCTGCAACAATGCATGCGGCGCCAGGTTGGCAGGCGCACAATAGCGGTCCCAAAGCTATGGAACCCCGCTGGCGCTAGAGGCCGGCAACAAGGGGTGGTTGTGTGTCTGCATCCAAATCCTCTCTCGCGGCGCTGACCCTGGGCGCCATCGGTGTTGTCTACGGCGACATCGGCACCAGCGTCCTGTATGCCGTCAAGGAAGTCTTCGGCTCGGGGCATGTTCCCTTCACCCACGCCAATGTCTATGGCGTGCTGTCGATCTTCTTCTGGACGCTGACGGTCATTGTGTCCATCAAGTACGTGGTGCTGGTGCTGCGCGCCGACAACCACGGCGAAGGCGGCCTCATCGCCATGCTGGCCCTGGCCTCCCAGGCGGTGAAGGACAAGCCCGCGCTGCGCAAGTGGCTGCTGGGCATCGGCATCTTCGGCACCTCGCTTTTTTATGGCGACGGCGTCATCACCCCGGCCATCTCGGTGCTGTCGGCGGTCGAGGGGCTGGAGGTCGTCTCGCCCGCGTTCAAGCAGTATGTGATCCCCTTCACGCTGGTGATCCTGTTTGGCCTGTTTGCCGTGCAAAAGCGCGGCACCAGCGGCATCGGCAAGTTCTTCGGGCCGATCACGCTGGTGTGGTTCATCGTGCTGGCGGTGCTGGGCGTGTCGCACATCGTCAAGCACCCGGAAATCCTGGCAGCCATCAGCCCCCACCATGCGCTGGGTTTCATGTTCCACAACCCCGGCACCACCTTCATCATCCTGGGCGCCGTGGTGCTGTGCGTCACGGGCGCCGAAGCGCTGTATGCCGACCTGGGCCACTTTGGCAAGCGGCCCATCCGCCTGGCCTGGTTCACCGTGGCCATGCCCGCGCTCACGCTCAATTACTTCGGCCAGGGCGCACTGCTGCTGGAGAACCCCGACGCCATCAAGAACCCGTTCTACCTGATGGCGCCCGACTGGGCGCTGGTGCCGCTGGTGCTGCTGGCCACCATGGCCACGGTGATTGCGTCGCAGGCGCTGATTACCGGCGCGTTCAGCGTGACCAAGCAGGTCATCCAGCTGGGCTACCTGCCGCGCCTGAACATCGAGCACACCAGCGTGCGCGATACCGGGCAGATCTACATCCCGTTTGTGAACTGGGGCCTGTTTGTGGCCATCGTGCTGGCCGTGGTGATGTTCCGCTCGTCCAGCAACCTGGCGGCGGCCTACGGCATCGCGGTCACACTGGACATGCTGATCACTACCACCCTGACGTTCTTTGTGATCCGCTACGGCTGGAAGTACCCGCTGGCGCTGTGCATTGCGGCCACCGGCATCTTCTTTGTGGTGGACCTGGCCTTCTTCAGCTCCAACCTGCTCAAGCTGTTCCAGGGCGGCTGGTTCCCGCTGCTGATCGGCGGCGCGATCTTCACGCTCATGATGACCTGGAAGCAGGGCCGCGAGCTGCTCAACCAGAAGCTGCGCGCCGATGCCATCGACCTCAAGAGCTTCCTGGAGGCGGTGTTCGTCAGCCCGCCCGCGCGGGTGGAAGGCTCGGCGGTGTTCCTCACGGCCGAGCCCGGTACCGTGCCCAACGCGCTGCTGCACAACCTCAAGCACAACAAGGTGCTGCATGACCACAACCTGTTTGTGACCGTGCGCAGCCACGAGGTGCCCTGGATCGGCATGGACAAGCGCCTGGCCATTGAATCGCTGGGGCACAACTGCTGGCAGGTGGTGGTGCACTACGGCTTCAAGAACGACCCCGACCTGCCGCGCGCGCTGGAGCAGATCCGCGCCCGCGGATGCGAGCTGGAGCCCATGAGCACCAGCTATTTCCTGTCGCGCGACGTGGTGGTGCCCACCATCGGCAGCGGCATGGCCGCCTGGCGCGAAAAACTGTTCGCCCAGATGCACCACAACGCCAGTGGTGCGGCCGACTTCCTGAACCTGCCGAACAACTCGGTGGTGGAACTGGGCAGCAAGATCGAGATTTAGGTTGCGGGCCGTGCGCCCTCAGGCCACGGCTACCGTCATGTCCAGCTCGACTGCCGCGCCCTTGGGCAACTGGGCCACGCCCACTGAGGTGCGCGTGTGCGTGCCGGCGGGGCCCAGCACGCGCACCAGCAGGTCCGACGCGGCGTTGGCCACCTCGCTTTGCTGGGTGAAGCCGGGCGCGCTGCGTGTGTAGACGCGCACGCTCAGCACCTGCTGCACGGCGTCCAGCGAGCCTTCGGCCTGCGCGATCAACACCAGCGCACGCATGGCGCACACCTGGGCGGCGTGCTGTGCCCGTTCCAGGGTCACGTCACTGCCGGCCTCGCCCACCACCACGACCTCACTGCCCACGCGCGGCACCTGGCCGCTGATGTGCAGCACGCCGCCGTGCTTGAGCGTGGAGACATAGTTGCCGCCGATCTGCAGCGGGCCGCTGAAGTCGTAGCCCAGCCGGGCCGCTTCGGCGGCGAACCGTTGTGCGCGTGTGTCGCTCATGTCCTTGCCTTGTCTGCTGTTCACAAGCCTCTACTGTGCACCATGGCCGCACCCCGGGCAGAATCGGCGCCATGCGATTCTTCAAGGACCTGAGCCTGTCGGCTTTCACCGCCGGCTTTGTGGCGGTGCTGGTGGGCTTTACCAGCTCGGTGGCCATCGTGTTCCAGGCAGCGCAGGCGTTCAACGCCACGCCCGAGTTGATCAGCTCATGGATGTGGGCGCTGGGGCTGGGCATGGGCCTGTGCACCGCCATCCCCTCGCTGGTGCTGCGCCAGCCGGTCATGGTCGCCTGGTCCACGCCCGGCGCGGCGGTGTTGGCAACCGCCGGGCTGGCGGGCGGCTTTTCCATGGCCGAGGCCGTGGGCGCCTTTCTGGTGTGCGGCGCGCTGATCACGCTGGCGGGCGTCACAGGCTGGTTTGAACGGGTCATGAACCGCATCCCCATGGCCATTGCATCGGCGTTGCTGGCCGGCGTGCTGGCGCGCTTTGGCCTGCAGGCGTTTGCCGCGGCGCAGACCGCGCTGGTTCTGGTACTGCTGATGCTGGGCACCTACCTGCTGGGCAAGCGGCTGGCGCCGCGCTATGCCGTGGTGCTGACGTTGGCCGTGGCCATTGCCTGGGCGGGGGCCACTGGCGGCATGACGTGGTCACGCGTGACGCTGGACTTTGCGGTGCCCGTGTTCACCGCGCCGTCGTTCAGCCTGGGCGCCATCACCAGCCTGGCGCTGCCCTTGTTTGTGGTGACCATGGCCTCGCAGAACCTGCCGGGCGTGGCGGCCATCCGCGCGGCGGGGTACGACATGCCGATCTCCAGACTCATCACCGTCACCGGCGTGGCCATGCTGGTGCTGGCGCCGTTTGGCGCGTTCGCGCTGTGCCTGTCGGCCATCACCGCCGCCATCTGCATGGGCCGCGAGGCGCATGAAGACCCGGCCAAACGCTATACGGCGGCGGTGTCGTGCGGGGTGCTGTATGTGCTGATCGGCATTTTTGGCGCGGCGGTCACGGGGCTGCTCACGGCCTTCCCCAAAGAGCTGGTAGTGGCCATTGCCGGCCTGGCGCTGCTGGGCACCATCGGCAACGGCCTGGCCGTGGCATTGAAGGACGACAAGCACCGCGAGGCCGCGCTCATCACCTTCCTGGTGACGCTCAGTGGTGTCTCAATAGCCGGGATCGGCTCGGCGTTTTGGGGGGTGGTGGCGGGCGCGATCGCGCTGTTTGTGCAAGGTCTGCGTTTTCGCGGGTAGCCTGCGTCAGGCCGGACTTGCCAGCTGCAGTCTGGCGAAATAGCTTTGGTACGGCGCCTTGTCGCGTGTGACCACCGTCAGATTGGCGACGGCTGCATGGGCGCCAATGAAGAAGTCCGGCAACGGCGCGGTTTTGGCTCCACCACGCTGACGGTACAGCCGAAAGGCGTGGGCAGCCAGCGCGGCGCTGCTCCAGGGCAAAGCGCTGCGCTGCGTGTCGTAGACGTTCAGCATGGCGTCGATAGCCGCCGCAGCGCTGCCCGGCACCAGCAGCTCTGCATAGATCAGTGCATTGACATGCAGCACGCCTTGCTCCGCGCAGGTTTGCAGTTGGTTGATCGCCCAGTCATGCCAGGGGCTGGTGCTGTCAATGCAATCAATCCACACATTGCTGTCGACCAGCCAGCCGCTGCTGCCGTCGTAGTGGGCCAAAGACGCCATGGCTCAGCCGCGCAGGAAGGCCATGATCTCGTCGGCGCCCAGTTGCTGGAACTCAGGCGCCATGCTTTCGCGGACCTTGGCTGCAGCCTTGCGCAGTTGGGCCCGGCGGTCCGTGGTGCGGCCGCTGGCGACCTTTTGCACGATGATCTTGCCGGCCTCGTAAGTCACGCTGACTTCGCTGCCGGGCATCACGCCCGCCGCAAGGCGGACATCTTTGGGGATGGTGATCTGCCCTTTTTCGGTGACATGCATATGGAATTTTGGTAGGAATTGGAAGTAGGAATCATACATTCAAGCATGAATGTGCAGCAAGCGCTGCAGGCTGCGGCAAGGGCTGTTAACCTTCCGGGCCGCTCTGGTTGAATGATCCATGAACATCCTCTTTGTCGCCGACCCGCTCGAATCCTTCAAGACCTACAAGGACACTACCTTTTCGATGATGCGCGAGGCGCAGCGCCGCGGCCACCGCATCGCGGCCTGCGAGCCGCGCCACCTGGTCTGGCGCTCGGGCGGCGTGGTGCGTGCGGCGGTACGCAACATCATGCTGACGGGTGCGGACGACGAATGGTTCAACGAGACCAGCACGCCCATCATGCCGCTGGCGGACTTTGACGCCATCATCATGCGCAAGGACCCGCCTTTTGACAGCGAGTACTTCTACGCCACGCATTTGCTGGAGCAGGCCGAGCGCGAGGGCGCGCGGGTGTTCAACAAGCCGCGTACGCTGCGCGACCACCCCGAAAAGCTCGCGATCATGGAGTTCCCGCAGTACGTGAGCCCAACGCTGGTCACACGCAGCGCCGACGAGGTGCGGGCCTTTCATGCCGAGCACAAGGACATCATCCTGAAGCCGCTGGACGGCATGGGCGGCATGGGTATCTTCCGCGTGAAGGCCGACGCGCTGAACCTCGGCTCCATCATCGAGACGCTGAACAAGGATGGGGCCGAAACCATCATGGTCCAGCGCTTCGTGCCCGAGATCGCCCAGGGCGACAAGCGCATCCTGCTGATCGGCGGCGAGCCCGTGCCGTTCAGCCTGGCGCGCATCCCTCAGGGCACCGAGGTGCGCGGCAACCTGGCCGCAGGCGGCCTGGGCGTGGCGCAGCCGCTGTCAGACAGCGACTGGGCGATCGCCCGTGCCATGGGGCCGGTGCTGGCCGCGCGCGGCCTGCTGCTCGTGGGCATTGACGTGATCGGCGACCGCCTGACCGAGATCAACGTGACCAGCCCGACCTGCTTTCAGGAGATCACGCAGCAGGCCGGCTTTGACGTGCCGGCCATGTTCATCACGGCGCTGGAGGCGGCGCTCGCGCCTTGAGTGGCGGCTTATACGGCGGTTTGTGCCTGCCCGTTGACGAACACGCGCAGTTCACCGGGCGCAAACGCCGTCCAGTGCTCGTTGGTGGTCAACGGCGTGGTCACCACTACGGCGACGCGGTCGTTCGGTGTGGTGGCCTGCGCAAAGTCCACGCTCAGGTCTTCATCGGCCAGCTGGGCATGGGCAAACGGGTGGCGCCGCTCCACCCAGCACAGGTTTGTGGACGCATGGGCCCACAGCGCCTGACCGTTGGACAGCAGGAAATTGAACGTGCCGTGCGCCGCAATGCGCGGCACCAGCTCGCGCAGCGTCAGGGTCAGCTCGTCCACGCTGGGCACACCGGCGTGCGATTTGGCCAGCTCCTGCATGATCCAGCAGAACGCGCGCTCGCTGTCGGTGCTGCCCACGGGGCGAAAGGCCGCGTGCAGCCGGGGGTGGAAGTCCTTGAGGTCGCCGTTGTGGGCAAACACCCAGTAGCGGCCCCACAGTTCGCGCACGAACGGGTGGCAGTTCTGCAGGTTCACCGCGCCCTGCGTGGCCTTGCGGATGTGGGCGATGACGTTTTCGCTCTTGATCGGGTAGCGGCGGATCAGCTCGGCCACGGGGGAATCACACGCGGCCTGGTGGTCCACAAAATGGCGCACGCCCTTGTCTTCAAAAAACGCAATGCCCCAGCCGTCGGCATGGTGGTCGGTGCGCCCGCCGCGCTCGGCAAAGCCGGTGAAGCTGAACATCACATCAGTGGGGGTGTTGCAGTTCATGCCCAGGAGCTGGCACATGGTTTCAGACCTTTCGTTCGCGCAGCTGCCAGGCCGCCACCAGCGCCAGCGCGCACAGCGCGGCCAGCATCAGGAACGATTCATTGAACGCTGCCAGCCGCGCCGGGCTGGTGGTGGGGTTGGCAAGCGAGTCACCATGCGCGGCCAGGCGCCATTCGAGCACGATGCCGCACAGGCTCACGCCGGCGGCGCCGCCCAGCATGCGCACGAAATTGATGGCGCTGGCGCCTTGCGGTATCAGCGCCTGGGCCAGCCCCCGCATGGACCCCAGGTTCAGCGACGGCAGGATGAAGCCCAGCCCCACGCGCCCCAGGATGGCAAACGCCACCAGCACCCACAGCGCGGTGGTGGTGTCCACCAGCACCATCACCGCAAACGACAGTGCCAGCAGCGCCAGCCCGATGCTCACCAGCAGCCAGGTGGGTTGCCGGTCGGCCAGCCGGCCCACGCCGGCAATGGTGAGGGCCAGTACGAACCCCGCAGGCAGCAGGATGGTGCCCACGTGCGACGCCGACAGCTGCAGGCCCAGCTGCATGTACACCGGCAGCAGGTAGGTGGAGCCAAACAGGGCGGTGCCGTAAATGAATGCCACGATGCTGCCCATGGCGAACTGCCGGTGGCCGAACACGTGCAGGTTCATCAGGGCCTCGCGCCCGCTGCCCATCAGCCGGCGCTGCCACCACACAAACGCCACCAGCGCCGCCGCGGCGCCGCCCAGCAGCACACCGGCGCGCGCGGCGCTGTTGCCGTGCAGCTCCACCAGGCCGTTGAGCAGGCACAGTGTGCCGGCGCTGCCCAGCAGCAGGCCGCGCCAGTCCAGCGGTGCGCCGCCGCGGTTGGCCGCCACGCCGCCGGGCGAGGTCACCGGCACAAAGCGGTACGCCATATAAAGCGACGCCAGGCAGAACGGCACCACCATGAAGAAGATGGAGCGCCAGCCGAACAGGTCCACGAGCACACCACCGATGCTCGGGCCAACCGCCGGTGCCAGCACCACCCCCATGCCAAAAATGCCGCTGGCGCGGCCCTGTTCACTGGGCTCGAAGGCGCGCAGGATGATGATGGCCGGGATTGGCTGCACGATGCCCGCGGCCAGCCCTTCAGCCACGCGCGCGGCCAGCACCAGAGGGAAGCTGTTGGCCAGTCCCCCCACCATGCCGCCGGCCATCAGCAGCAGCATGGTGCCCACATAGGTGTGGCGGTAGCCGTAGCGCGCCAGCAGCCACGGCGTGGCGAGCATGGACGCCGTCATGGCCACCATGAAACCCGAGCTGACCCATTGCGCGCGCTCCTGGCCCAGGGTGAAGTGGTGGCTCATGTCGGGGATGGCCACGTTCACGATGGTGGACGACATGATCGAGGCCATGGTGCCGATCATCACGGACAGCAGCAGCAACCAGCGGTAGCGCGGGCCGTAGCGTTCGCGCAGCGAGGCCAGGGTGTGGTGTGCGCTCACGCCGCGGCCTGCCCCGTGCCTGCCTGGGTGGCGCAGGCCTGGCAGATGCAGGCCTTGCCGCGTGCCGCTGTGGGGATGTGCTGCAGTGCCGCACGGTTGAAATCCACCCGGGTGCACCAGCAGGGGCCCTGTTGCACACCCGTCAGGCGTTCGGCCTCCATGGCGCACAGGTTGGCCTGGCCGCACAGCGGGCAGTGTTCGGGGTCCGGTGGGGCTGGCGTAAGCATGGTGTCGCTGAAGTCTACCGCCGCCAGTGGTGGTGCATCAGGGTCCTCACGGGTGGGCGGTGCCAGGACGCAGTGCCATGATGGCCCCAGGAGACATCGCCATGATCCACAACAACCTGACGTGCCGGCGTGCCGCGCTGCGGCTGGCGCTGGCAGTGGCCGCGCTCGCGGGGCCGGGCCTGGCCTGGGCCCAGGCCGACAGCAAGGCCTGTGCGCTGGTGCTCATGCATGACCGGGGCGGCTCGGCCGCGCCCATGGCGGCGCTGGGCCGCAAGCTGCAGCCCGGCTGCACAGCCAAGGCGGTGGAGATGCCCTGGTCGCAGCGCCGCGCGAATGACAAGGACCTGCCCGGCGCCTGGCAGGAGGTGACGCGCCACATCCGCGACATGCGCCAGCAGGGCTACAAGCGGGTGCTGGTGGGCGGTGTGGGCTTTGGCGCGAATGCCGCCATGGCCTATGCGGGCGCGGTGGGCGACGCAGACGGTGTGGTTGCGCTGGCGCCGGAGGCCGACGCGCCGGGTATTGGCGGCTTGCCCGCGACCGCGACGGCCTTGCGCCAGCACACGCCGGTGTTGTGGGTATTGGGTGCGGACGATCCAATATCCCAGCGCGGTGAAGGTTTTGCCTACGCCAAGGCACCACCGCATCCGCAAAGCCGCTATGAGGTCGTCAAGGCGGACCGCAAGGGCACGGCCGACGCGGCACTCAGGCCGCTGGCGGACTGGCTCAAATCGCTGGAGTAGCCGCCCAGTTCAGGGATGGCGGGCGTCAGTCCGGCTGAACCAGCGCCAGACCCGAGATGGTTTCCACGCCCGCAATGCCGCCCAGCAGCGTGGCGGCGTTGGTGGCGGCAGACAGGTCGATGCGGTACAGCGACAGCACGGTGCCCGAGCGGATGGCCGCGTAGCCGGTGGTGCTGCGTGATTCCAGGTCAAAGCCGTTCACGCCGCTGCCCACCACGCCCAGGGTGGCATCACTGGTCAGCACGCCGTTGTTGGGCGGATTGACCACCGAGCGCAGCGCCAGCGTCAGGTCCAGCACGTACAGCGTGGTGGCGGTGGCGCCGCGAAATGAATTGGTATAGGCCGCGGCGGTCGCGGTGGGCGGCACAGTCAGCCCCGCTTCGTTCACGCGTGTGAGGCTGCCGTCGGTGATGGTGTCGCCGGTTTCAACGTCAATGCGCAGGTTCTGCCCGGTGTTGCTCACCACACGCAGGCGGTCGGCCACGGGGTTGAAGTCCACGCCAAACTGGGTGCCCAGCAAGGTGGTGAACGGGTTGTCGTCCCCGGCGGCGGCCTTCAGTGCCGCGCGAAACGTGGCACGGCCCGTGGCCGCATCCAGTGTGTAGAGGTTGCCGCGGCTGCCCAGCGCATACAGCAGGCCGTTGGCCGGGCGGAAGTCGATGCCGGCCACGGTTTCGCCCGACTGCAGGCCCGAGACCGCCCGTGTGCCCACCTGGGTGCCCGGCGTGGCGCGGTTGAACGACGCGACCTGGCCCGATTCCGTGACCACGATCGTGTCGCCCACCGGCACAGAGGTCACGATGTCGGTGCCCCCGCCACCGCAGGCGGACAAGCCCAGCGCAAGGCTGGCAAGGGTGGTGAACCTGGTGCAGGCGGCAGGAACGGGCAAGCGGCGCATGGAAGGCTTCCTGTGTGAAAGTGTTACAGCGCCCAGTGTGCCAGCGTTTCAGTCAAAGCGGCGCACCAGCTCCACGCCCACATAGGCCGAGCGGCCCGGCGCCGTCTCAAAGTAGCGCGCATTGCCCTCGTTCACGATCACCGCGCCCGCATGGCGGCGGTTGGCCAGGTTGTCAATGCGCAGGAACTGGCGCAGCTGCCACGGCCCGCGCTCCTGCTGCAGGCGCAGGCCCAGGTTGGCCACGGTGTAGCCCGCCGCGGCGTCGCTGTTGCTGTCGTTCACCGGCACGGCGGCGCTGTGGCGCAGCTCCAGTGTGATCGTGCTGCCGGCCACGCCCGGCTCCCAGGCCAGCTTCACATACGCCTGGCGCCGTGCGATGCCGGGAATGCGGTTGCCTGCCGGGATGGCCAGCGTGGGCGTGCTGCACGGCGCGGCAGCGCAGGTCAGGAAGCCATCGGTGTAGGTCGCGTTCAGCAGCGTCAGAGCCGAGCTGATGTTCAGCCTGCCCGATTGCACCTCGCCCGACAGCTCCAGCCCCTGGCGGCGCGTGCGCCCGGCGTTCTGGAAGGTGCTGCGCCCGCCGGTGTTGGACAGCACCACGATCTCGCCTTGCGTGCGCGCGTCAAACACGGTGGCGGTCCAGGCCGCGCTGCCATGGCGCCCGCGCAGGCCTGCCTCCACGCTGCGGCTGCGGCTGGCGTCCAGGGCGGTGTTCAGCCCGGCGCCGCCGGACGCGCGGTAGGCCGCCTCATTCAGCGTCGGGGTTTCAAAGCCGCGCCCGGCGCTGGCATAGGCCTGCACCTCGCGCGACAGTTCCCAGCGCAGGCCTGCCACGGGCAGCGTGGCCGCATGGCGCACGCCGCCGCTGTCGTCGGGGTTGCCGGGCGCGATGTAGCGGTCCACCGACGACAGCCGCACGCGGGTGCGGCGCACGCCGGCGGTGAAGGTCCAGCCGGGCGTTGCCCATTCGGCCTGGGCGTACGGGTCCAGTGCATCGGCACGGCTGGATTCGTCGCGGCGCAGGCGGCCCGCCACGCCCAGCGTGGCGCCGGTGAAATTCTCGAACCCGCGGCGCTCCTCGTCCTGCCGGTCCCAGGCCAGCCCGGCCGATGCGGTCAGCCGCCCGCTGCCGTACTGGCGGTCCAGCCGCCAGCGCAGGTTGAGCCCGCCGTACTGGCGGTCCAGGTCGATCACGCCGCCGGCCGCGCCCGGCGCCACCTGCGCCGACGGCGGGATGGACTGGTACTGCACCAGCGCGCGCTGGCCGCCATAGCCCATGAGCTGCAGGCTGTGGCCGCCGCCGCCCCAGCCGCCCAGCGCATGCGTCCAGGCCAGCCCCAGCTGCGTCTGCTGCACGGATTTGCGGGTGTTGAACTGGGCAGCCGCAGGCGTCGTCTGGTACGGGTTGGCGTCAAACTCGGCGCGCGACAGGCCCAGCGGGTCCTGCGCGTCGCTGACCTGGCGGTTGGCCACCAGCACCAGCCGCCCGCCGTCATGCGGGCGCGACAGCTTCAGGTTCGCCGTGCTGCGGTCCGCTGCAGACTGCGGGCGCAGCCCCTGGGTGGCGAAGGTGGATGCGTCCACGTTGAAGTAGTAGCTGCCGGCCTGGCCCGTGGCCTGGGTGGATGCCCGCCACAACCCGTCAGCCCCGCCGGCCAGGCCCGTGCGCCATTCGGACGGCCCGCCGTCAGCGGTGTACAGCGCCACCACGCCGCCGGCCGAGCTGCCGTACAGCGCGGAATAGGGGCCGCGGATCACCTCGATGCGGTCCGCGCTGCCGATGGGAAAGTTGGCCGCCTGGCCCTGGCCGTCGGGGGCGCTGGCGGGAATGCCGTCCACATACAACCGCACGCCGCGCACGCCGAAGGTTGAGCGCGCGCCAAACCCGCGGATGGACAACTGCAGGTCCTGTGCATAGTTCTGCCGGTTGTTGATCGACAGCCCCGGCACACGGCCCAGGCCTTCAGACAGGTTGATCTGCAGATGGCCCGCGCGCAGCTCCTCGCCATCCACGATGTCCATGGAGGCGGGCGCCAGCCAGCGCTGCTGGTCGGGCGCGGCGCCGGTGATCACCACCGGCCGCAGCGCGGCGTCAGGCGCCTGCGCGGCCGCCAGCAACGGCAAAAGGCCTGCACCGGCGGCGCAGGCCTTTTGACATGCCCTGAGGGCGAAGGCGGTCTGGGTCCCCATCGTGCGGCCAGTTTGCCAGTGAAACCGGCCGGCCGCGCGACGTGGGGTCGCCAAGTGGCGATCAGGGCTTGCGGAATGCGGCCTTGGCGTCGTCCTTGGCCTGCTCGCGCAGGTCGCCTGCAGCCTTCTGGGCCTTGCCGGCCTGCTCACGGGCGTGGCCCTTGGCTTCCTGCTCCTTGCTGTTGACCAGCTTGCCGAACTGCTCCTGCGTTTCGCCGGCGGCTTCCTTGATGCGGCCCTTGACTTGATCCTTGTTCATGTGAACTCCTTGGAATGGTTGAGACAGGAGTTGATGATGGTGGATCGCGAGGTGGCCCAGTGCCGGAATACCGCGTTTGGCTCTGTGCGCGACCGCCTACAAACCGCTCAAGCCGCCCCGGCCTTGACCTTCAACCGCCACGCATGCAGCAGCGGCTCGGTATACCCGCTGGGCTGCTCCTTGCCCTTGAACACCAGCTCGGTGGCCGCCTGGTAGGCCGCGCCTGAATAGTTGCCGGTCATGGGCTTGTACAGCGGGTCGGCTGCGTTCTGCTTGTCCACCACCTCGGCCATGCGCTTGAAGGTGGCGTTGACCTGGGCCTTGGTGACCACGCCGTGGTGCAGCCAGTTGGCCATGTGCTGGCTGGAAATGCGCAGCGTCGCGCGGTCTTCCATCAGGCCCACGTTGTGGATGTCGGGCACCTTGGAGCAGCCCACGCCCTGGTCGATCCAGCGCACCACGTAGCCCAGGATGCCCTGCGCGTTGTTGTCCAGCTCCTGCTGCTTGTCGGCGTCGCTCCACTTCGGCGCCTTCACCACCGGGATGCTCAGCAGGTCGTTGAGGATGGCGTCGCGCTGTGCGTCGGCGTCGATCTTTTCCAGGTCCTTCTGCACATCGGCCACCTTGACCTGGTGGTAGTGCAGGGCGTGCAGCGTGGCGCCCGTGGGGCTGGGCACCCAGGCGGTGTTGGCGCCGGCCTTGGGGTGCGCAATCTTCTGCTGCAGCATGGCGGCCATCAGGTCGGGCATGGCCCACATGCCCTTGCCGATCTGCGCCTTGCCGCGCAGGCCGCAGCTCAGGCCCACCAGCACATTGTTCTTCTCATAGGCCTGGATCCATGCGCTGCTCTTCATATCGCCCTTGCGCAGCACGGGGCCGGCCTGCATGCAGCTGTGCATTTCGTCGCCGGTGCGATCCAGGAAGCCGGTGTTGATGAAGGCCACGCGGCTGGCGGCCGCGGCAATGCAGGCCTTCAGGTTCACGCTGGTGCGGCGCTCTTCGTCCATGATGCCCAGCTTCACGGTGCTGTCCTTCAGGCCCAGCACCTTTTCCACACGGGTGAACAGCTCGGCGGCAAACGCCACTTCGGCGGGGCCGTGCATCTTGGGCTTGACGATATAGACGCTGCCGGTGCGGCTGTTACGAATACCGTTCGCTCCGTGACCTTGCAGGTCGTGCAGCGCGATGGTGGTGGTGATGACCGCGTCCATGATCCCTTCGGGGATTTCCTTCGTGCTGCCGTCAGCCGCCGTGTACAGGATGGCCGGGTTGGTCATCAGGTGGCCCACATTGCGCACAAACATCAGCGAGCGGCCGTGCAGCTTGACCTCGCCGCCCTGGGGCGACGTGTACACGCGGTCCGGGTTCAGCCCGCGCTTGAAGGTGGTGCCGCCCTTGCTCACGTCCTCGGTCAGCGTGCCTTTCAGGATACCCAGCCAGTTGCTGTACGCCAGCACCTTGTCCTGCGCGTCCACCACGGCCACGGAATCTTCCAGGTCCAGGATGGTGGACAGCGCGGCTTCCAGCACCAGGTCGCTGACGCCGGCCGGGTCGCTCGCGCCGATCGGCGTCTTGCGGTTGATGCGGATGTCCAGGTGCAGGCCGTTGTGCGCCAGCAGCACGCTGGAGGGGTTGGCCGCATCGCCCTGGTAGCCGACAAAGCGCTTTTCTTTCTTGAGCCCGGTGGACTTGCCGCTCTTGAGCGTGACCACCAGCTTGCCGTTGATCACGGCATAGCCCGTGCTGTCCACATGCGAGCCTTGCGCCAGCGGCGCCGTGCGGTCCAGCACATGGCGTGCGTATTCAATGACCTTGGCGCCGCGTTTGGGGTTGTAGCCCGTGCCCTTTTCACAGCCATCGGCTTCAGGGATCACATCGGTGCCGTACAGCGCGTCATACAGGCTGCCCCAGCGCGCGTTGGCGGCATTCAGCGCATAGCGTGCGTTCAGGATGGGCACCACCAGCTGCGGGCCGGCCTGTGTGGCCAGCTCGGCGTCCACGTTCTTCGTGGTGGCCTTGACCTTGGCGGGCACGGGCACCAGGTAGCCGATTTTTTCCAGGAACTTGCGGTAGGTCTTCATGCCCTTGATCGGGCCGGGGTTGGCCTTGTGCCAGGCGTCCAGCTCGGTCTGCAGGCGGTCGCGCTCGGCCAGCAGTGCGATGTTTTTCGGCGCGAGATCGGCCACGATGGCATCAAAGCCCTTCCAGAATGCGGCGCTGGCCACACCCGTGCCGGGCAGCACCTGGGTTTCGATGAACTGGTGCAGTTCGGTGGCCACTTGCAGGCGGTGGACTTGGGTGCGTGCGGTCATGGTTTGCTCCTTGGGAATTCAGAAAAACAAAAGTGCGTCGCGCAGGTTGGTGCCTGTGCGGGTGGGCTGTGTGCCCAGTTCTTCAAACGGCAGCTGGTAACGGTTGACCCAGAGCGTGCGAAATCCATACCAGGTGGCTGCCAGCGCGTCCCAGCCATTGCAGCTCACGAAGGCAATTTGCCGGGCGTCCAGGCCCGTGGCCTGCGGGCCCAGGGCATAGGCGTCGGGGTGGGTTTTGTATTTGCGGATGGGGTCCACGCTGATCACATGGTCCAGCAGGCCGTCCAGCCCGGCGCTCTTGACGGCCACGGCCAGCATGTCGGGGTCGCCATTGCTCAGAATGCCCGTGACGATGCCTTTGGCTTTCAGGGCTTGCAGTACTTCCCGGTTTTCCGGGAAGGCGCTCAGGTGGCGGTACTGGTTCATCAACTGGTGCTCGTGCGCCGGCGTGAGCGCCAGGCCCAGCTTCTTGCAGCTGTACCGCAGGGCGGCCTGCGTGATGTCCCAGAACGGCCTGTAGTGCGCGCCATGGTTGCTGGTGGTCACCAGGCGCGTGTATTCAATCTGCTTGTCGCGCCACAGCACGCTCAGGGCCTGCCCCTGGCCGGCAAACAGTTGCTCCGCCAGCAGGCCCACGCTGTACACGTCAAACAGCGTGCCATAGGCGTCGAACAGGATGGCCTTGGGTTTTTCCATGTCACGACTGTATTCGGAACTTTGAGTGACATTAAGTCAAAGAAAAGCGTTTTATCCATGACTAAATCAGTCGCAATCGGCTGCGCACCAAGTTGGGGTAGGCCCGCATGGCAGGGGCGGCGCATGCGCATATATTTAATGTCTTAAATATTCTTGCGCTTTCATGATTCTTCTGGCCTCCAATGAAAACCCGCTGGGCATGCCCCTGGCGGCGCAACGGGCAGCGGCTGGCGCGCTGCAGGGCGCGGGCACCTACCCTGACCCCAATGGCACCGAACTCAAGGCCGCGCTCGCCGCACGGCTGGGCGTGCCCGCGGGCTGGATCACGCTGGGCAGCGGTTCCAGCGAAATCCTCACGCTCACCGCTCAGGCCTGCGTGCAGCCCGGGCATGGCGTGGTGTGGTCGCAGTACGGCTTCATCGTGTATGGCCAGGCGGCGGCGCTGGTGCGTGGCCAGGCGGTGGTGGTGCCCGCGCGCGACTACGGTCACGACCTGGGGGCCATGCGGGCGGCCGTCAACGTGGACACGCGCCTGATTTTTGTCGCCAATCCCAACAACCCCACCGGCAGCTTCATCGACCCGGCCTGGCTGCAGGGTTTCATTGCCAGCGTGCCGCCGCAGGTGACCGTGCTGCTGGACGAGGCCTATACCGAATACCTGTCGCCCGCGCAGCGCTACAACAGCATGGACTGGGTGCGCGCCCACCCCAACCTGATCGTGGCGCGGACCTTCTCCAAGGCCTACGGGCTGGCCGGGCTGCGCGTGGGCTACGGCGTGGCGCAGCCGGCGCTGACCGCGCGGCTCAACGCCATCCGCCCGCGCTTTAACGTCACCACCCCCGCGCTGGCCGCCGCCTGCGCCGCGCTGGCCGACGACGACTACCTGGCGCGCAGCTACGCGCTGAACACCGCGGCGCGCGAGCAGCTCACCACCGGCCTGTCGGCGCTGGGGCTGCAATGCCTGCCATCTGCCGGCAATTTCGTGACCGCGCGCTTTGCCGATGCGCCGGCCGCGCTGGCCGCCCATGCGCGGCTGCTGGCCGCCGGCATTGCCGTGTCAACGCTGGAGCCCTACGGCATGGCCGAGTGGCTGCGCATCAGCGTGGGCCTGGCCGAACACAACCGCGCGCTGCTGGCCGCGCTGGCCTGATCATTTTTGACCCCCACGCGAAGGAGAACGCATGATGAAACGCCGCCAATTCAACGTCCTGGCCGCCACCGCCGCCTTGACAGCCCCCGTGTTTGCGCAGGAACGCACGCTCAAAATCGTGGTGGGTTTTCCGCCCGGCGGGTCGGTGGACGTGATTGCGCGTCTGCTGGCCGACAAGCTGCGCGCGTCGCTGGGCCAGAACGTCATCGTGGACAACAAGCCCGGCGCCGGCGGGCGGGTGGCGCTCAATGAAGTCAAGCGCGCCGCGCCGGACGGCCAGACGCTGGTGCTGTCGCCCAGTGGCGCGCTGGTGATCCAGCCCTGGCTGTTTTCCAACCTGGGCTATGACCCGATCAAGGACTTCACCGCGATCTCGCGGGTGACCACGTTTGACTTCGCCGTGACAGCCGGCCCCGGCGCCCCTGCGGGCGACCTGAAGGCCGTGCTGGCCTGGATGAAAGCCAACCCGGCCAAGGCCAATTACGCCACCTCGGGCGCGGGCACGGTGCCGCATTTCGCGGGGCAGCTGCTGGGCCAGGCGGTGGGCGTGCCCATGACGCATGTGGCCTACCGCGGCGGCGCTCCGGCGGCGCAGGACCTGATCGGCGGGCAGGTACCGCTGATGGTGGACACGGCGTCCGAGACCATCGAGCACCACAAGGCGGGCAAGGTGCGCATCCTGGCCGTCACGGGTGAGGCGCGCTCCAGGGCCCTGCCCGATGTGCCCACGCTCAAGGAGCTGGGCATCAACACCGCCGCAGATGCGTTCTTTGGCCTGTACGGCCCCGCAGGCATGCCGGCTGATGTAGTGGCCCGCATCGACCGCGCCGTGGCCGATGCGCTCAAGGCGCCCGATGTGCAGGAGAAGATATTCAACTTCGGCCTGGTCCCCAACCATGCACCGGCAGCGGCACTGAGCGCCAGCCAGGCGGAGCACCTGAAGCGCTGGGAGGCGCCGATCAAGGCGTCGGGCTTCAAGGCCGAGTAAGCGACACCAGTCCGCTGAGCTCGCGGGCGCTGTCCAGCACCGGCTTGACGTGGCGTTCGTCATAGCGGTGGGTGGGCATGGTGAGCGTGAGCGCCGCGGCGATCTGGCCGTCAGCGTGGAACACCGGCGCCGAGATGCCCGCCACCCCGGCCAGACGGTCGCCTTCGGCGGCGTAATAGCCATGCTCGCGGATGGCGGCGTACAGCTTGCGGTCGCGCGCGGCGGCCTTGCTGCGCACCGGGTCAAACGCGATCAGTACGCGCGCGCCGGTGCCGCGGTCAGCCGGCAGCACGTCGCCAGCCTTGATGTGGTCGCGCACCGGGTGCGGTGAGTCCACCCGGTACAGGCACAGGCGCACTGCGTCCGCGCCCTGGCCCTGCTGCACATGGTAGGCCGCGCTCTCGCCCGTGTGCGCGACCAGGCGGCGCAGCACCGGCATCACCACGCGGTCCAGCGAGAACGATGCGGCGTACACGCTGTTCAGGCGTGCCAGCTCTGCGCCCAGTGCGTAGCGGCCGTCGTCCAGCCGCTGCACCATGCCCGCGTGCTCCAGCGACGCCAGCAGGCGCAGCGTGGTGCTTTTGTACAGGCGCGTACGCGCGGCCAGCTCCGCCAGGCCCAGCGACAGGTCCCCCTGGCGGAAGGCCGCCAGCAGCGTCAGCGCCCGGTCCACCGCCGCCACGCCACCAGGCGCGGCATGGGCATCGGCAATGGATTCAGTCTGTGCTTTGCGGGGCATGGCTTGGGCAGGTCAAATTGACAGAGCGGGGTAAACCGGCGAACATTTCACTAGAAAGAACTATATTCTGTCTATTGGAACAGTGCAAGATGCCGGAAGTTTCTGAAGTTCGTGTACCCCAGTTGATGATCAGCGAGGTCGGCCCGCGCGACGGTCTGCAGTCGGTCAAGGCCATCATGCCCACCGCCGCCAAGCTGCGCTGGCTGGATGCGCTGCATGCCGCAGGCCTGCGCGAGATCGAGGTCGCTTCATTCGTCCCAGCCAGGCTGCTGCCGCAGATGGCGGACGCCGCCCAGGTGGTGCGCCATGCCCGCCAGCTGCCCGGCCTGTGCGTCATGGCGCTGGTGCCCAACCTGCATGGCGCGCAGGCAGCGCTGGAAGCCGGTGCGCACAAGCTCACCATTCCCGTCTCGGCCAGCCCGGCGCATTCCATGGCCAATGTGCGCCGCACCCCGCAGGACATGGTGGAGCAGGTGCGCGCCATCGTGGCATTGCGGTACGACACCGCGCCCGGCGTGGGGGTGGAGGTGGGCATCTCCACCGCCTTTGGCTGCACGCTGCAAGGCGCCGTGGCGCCGGACGATGTGATCCGCCTGGCCGTGGCGCTGGCCGGCGCGGGCGTGGACGAGATCGGCCTGTCGGACACCACCGGCATGGCCAACCCGGCGCAGGTGCGCCGCCTGTTCACACGGCTGCGCGCCGAGCTGGGCGCCACGGCCGGCGCAGCCCACATGCACAACACACGCGGCCTGGGCCTGGCCAACTGTCTGGCCGCCTACGACGTGGGTGTGCGCACGTTTGACAGCTCGTTGGGCGGCCTGGGGGGCTGCCCCTATGCGCCCGGCGCGTCTGGCAACGTGGTCACGGAAGACCTGGTCTTCATGTTCGAGGCCATGGGCGTGGCCACCGGCGTGGACATTGAAAAACTCATCGCCGCCCGCGCACCGCTGATGGCCGGCCTGCCCGGCGAGCCGGTGTACGGCATGACGCCCGAGGCCGGATTGCCCAAAGGTTTTGCACAGGAAACTGCCCATGTCTGAAAAGGAACTGCCGTACGCTGGCATCCGCGTCGTCGAATTCACCCACATGGTCATGGGCCCCACCTGCGGCATGGTGCTGGCCGACCTGGGCGCGGAGGTCATCAAGGTCGAGCCGATGGCCGGCGACAACACGCGCCGCCTGCTGGGCTCGGGCGCGGGCTTTTTTGCCATGTTCAACCGCAACAAGAAAAGCATTGCGCTGGATCTGCACACGCCCGGCGGCAAGGAGGCCGCGCTGCGCCTGATCGCCACCGCCGACATCGTGAGCGAAAACTTCAAGCCCGGCACCATGAAAAAGCTGGGGCTGGACTACGCCAGCCTGAGCAAGCTCAACCCGCGCCTGATCTACGTGAGCCACAAGGGCTTTTTGCCGGGCCCGTACGACCACCGTACCGCGCTTGATGAAGTGGTGCAGATGATGGGCGGCCTGGCCTACATGACGGGCCGCCCCGGCGACCCACTGCGCGCTGGCGCCAGCGTGAACGACATCATGGGCGGCATGTTTGGCGCGATCGGCGCCATGGCCGCGCTCAGCGCGCGCGAGAAAACCGGGCGCGGCCAGGAAGTGCAGAGCGCGCTGTTTGAAAACAACGTCTTCCTGGTGGCCCAGCACATGATGCAGTTTGCCGTGACGGGCAAGGCGGCCGACCCCATGCCGGGGCGCATCTCGGCATGGGGTGTTTATGACGTATTCACGGTCAGGGACGGTGAGCAGATCTTCCTGGCGGTGGTCAGCGACACGCAATGGGCGGTTTTTTGCGACGCGTTCGGCCTGGGCGACCTGAAAGCCGATGCGCGCCTGGCCACCAACAACGACCGCGTGCGCGCGCGCGGCTGGATGATGCCGTTGCTGCGCGAGCGCCTGGCGGGGCACACGGCGGCTGAACTGGGCAGGGTGTTCGAACAGCACGGCCTGCCGTTTGCACCCATCACGCGCCCGCAGGACCTGTTTGACGACCCGCACCTGAACGGCACCGGCGGCCTGGCCCCGCTGACCTTGCCCGACGGGCGCGAAGCCCGCGTGCCGCTGCTGCCGCTGACGCTGGACGGCCGGCGCCCCGGCGTGCGCAGCAACCCGCCCGCCATCGGCCAGCACACCACGGCGCTGCTGCGTGAGGCGGGTTACACCGACGCCCAGATTGAGATGATGATTTCAATGCAATCAGTGCTTCAAGGGGGTTGATTTTTAACTTCCATCCGCATAATGTTCGACATGGACAAGCTCAAGGCGCTGGAATCGTTTGTGTCGGTGGCCACCCGGGGCAGCCTGACGGCCGCCGCCAATGCCGAGGGCGTGGCCCCCGCCATCATGGGCCGGCGGCTGGATGCCCTGGAAGAAAAGCTGGGCGTCAAGCTGCTGGTGCGCACCACGCGGCGCATTTCGCTCACGCACGAGGGCAGCGCCTTCCTGGAGGACTGCCAGCGTGTGCTGGCCGACCTGGCCAATGCCGAGGCCAGCGTCAGCGCCGGCGGCGTCAAGGCCAGCGGCCACCTGCGCATCACGGCGCCAGCCGGCTTTGGCCGCCGCCATGTGGCGCCGCTGGTGCCGCAATTTCGCGCGCAGCATGCCGAAGTGACCATTTCGCTGAACCTGAGCGACCGCGTGGTGGACCTGGCGGGCGAGGGCTATGACTGCGCCGTGCGCGTGGGCGACCTGCCCGATTCGTCCCTGGTCAGCGTGCGGCTGGCCGACAACCGCCGCCTGTGCGTGGCCACGCCCGAATACCTGCAGCGCCACGGCACGCCGCAGCATCCGAACGACCTGGCCAGGTTCGACTGCCTGTCGCTGTCCAGCGACGCGTCGCAAACGCGTGGCTGGGCGTTTCGCGTCGCCAAGGGCGACGATCATGAAGTTGTTCACCTCAAACCCGCCGGCCCGCTCGATTGCTCGGACGGCCAGGTCCTGCACAGCTGGTGCCTTGCGGGCTACGGCATTGCCTGGCGCAGCACCTGGGAGGTGGAGAGCGACATCGCCGCCGGCCGCCTGGTCGCCGTGCTGGAGGAATTTGCCGCCCCGCCCAATGGCATTTACGCCGTGTTCCCGCAGCGCAAGCACCTTCCGTTGCGCGTGCGGCTGTGGATTGATTTCCTCAAGCACAGCTACAGCCAGACAGATTTCTGGAAGGTGGCCCCATGACGATGGAAGCGCTGCTGGCCTACGCGCACCTGCTGGCCATTTTGACAATGGTGGTGTTCCTGGCGAGCGAGGCCGCGCTGTGCCGCACCGAATGGCTCAACGCCGCGGTTGTCGAGCGCCTGGCCCGCCTGGATGCAATTTACGCGGCCGCGGCGGTCGCCGTTCTGGTGACGGGGCTGATGCGTGTCTTTGTGGGTGCCAAGGGTGCGGCGTGGTACGGCAGCAACCCATTGCTGTACCTGAAGTTCGGCCTGTTTGTGGTGATCGGGCTTGTGTCCATCCGGCCCACCCTCGCATTCGCCCGCTGGCGGCGCGACTTGCGAGCCAGCGGGGCGCTGCCGGCGCCTGAAGCGGTGCGAAGGACGCGCAAACTCATCATGATCCAGGCGCACATCCTGCCGCTCATTCCGCTGGCGGCGGTGTTTCTGGCGCGCGGATACGCAAGCTGAGCGCTTTCTCCAGCAAAAAGGCCCGCAACAGCGGGCCTTTCTTACCGGGCGGGAAGCGCTCAGGCCTTCTTGCTCAGGCACTCGCTCATGAACTTCTTGCGATCGTCGCCCTTGAGCGTCTTGGCCTTTTCATCGGCGTTGCAGGCCTTCATCTTGTCTTGCTGCGTCACGGGCGCGGCCGGCTTGGCGCTCAGGCACTCGCTCATGAACTTCTTGCGGTCGTCGCCTTTCTTGTCGCCTGCTTCCTTGTTGCAGGTGGTCATCTTGTTTTGCTGGGCCGTGGGCTTTTTGTCGTCCGCGGCATGGGCGACGCCCATGGACAGGCACAGGCCGAGGGCCATCAGGGAAAGCAGCTTCTTCATGGGGTCTCCTGAAAAGGTGTTGGGGTTGAGTGTTGGAATCCCGTGGGGATTCGAGCACATAACGTGAGCCCCGGCAAGGCGGATGACCAGCGCCCCGTAAAATCCGCCGATGCTCTCCGTCAAACAGGAATTGCTTGGCAGCCTCGTTGCCGAGCTGGAACAGTTGTCGCCCGGTGCCGGTGCGCGCGCTGCTTTTGAATCGCCCAAGGTTGCCGCGCATGGCGATTTCGCCTGCACCGCCGCCATGCAGCTGGCCAAGCCGCTCAAGCTCAACCCGCGCCAGGTGGCTGAAAACCTGCGCACCGCGCTGCTGGCCACCGTGCCCTACCAGCGCTGGGTCGAGGCCATCGACATCGCCGGGCCCGGCTTCATCAACATCAAACTGCGCCCGCAAGCCAAGCAGCAGGTGATCCACGAAGTGCTGGCCGGCGGCGCGCGCTTTGGCATGCAGCCGGCCAACGGCAAGAAGCTCATGGTCGAATTTGTCTCGGCCAACCCGACCGGCCCGCTGCACGTGGGCCACGGCCGCCAGGCGGCGTTGGGCGACGCGGTTTGCAACCTGTATGCCACGCAGGGCTGGGACGTGACGCGCGAGTTCTATTACAACGACGCCGGTGTGCAGATCGCCACGCTGGCCACGTCCACCCAGCTGCGCGCCAAAGGGTTCAAACCGGGTGACAAGGAATGGCCCGAGGCTGCCTACAACGGCGAATACATCCAGGACATCGCCAACGATTTCCTGGCAAAAAAGACGGTGCATGCCGACGACCGTGAATTCACCGCCAGCGGCGATGTGAACGACCTGGACGGCATGCGCCAGTTCGCCGTGGCCTACCTGCGCCACGAGCAGGACCTGGACCTGAAGGCCTTCCAGGTGAAGTTTGACAACTACTACCTGGAGTCCAGCCTGTACACCAGCGGCAAGGTGGAGGACGCCGTGAGGCGGCTGCAGGCCGCCGGCAAGACGTACGAACAGGACGGCGCGCTGTGGCTGAAATCCACCGACTACGGCGACGACAAGGACCGCGTGATGCGCAAGTCCGACGGCACCTACACCTATTTCGTGCCCGACGTGGCGTACCACATCACCAAGTGGGAGCGCGGCTTTGCCAAGGTGGTGAACATCCAGGGCACCGACCACCACGGCACGATCGCGCGCGTGCGCGCCGGCCTGCAGGCCGCCAACGTGGGCATACCGGCCGGCTACCCCGACTATGTGCTGCACACCATGGTGCGCGTGATGAAGGGCGGCGAAGAGGTCAAGATCAGCAAGCGCGCCGGCAGCTACGTCACGCTGCGCGACCTGATCGACTGGACCAGCAAGGATGCGGTGCGCTTTTTCCTGCTCAGCCGCAAGCCCGACACCGAATACACCTTCGACGTGGACCTGGCCGTGGCGCAGAACAACGATAACCCGGTGTACTACGTGCAGTACGCGCATGCGCGCATCTGCTCGGTGCTGGCCGCCTGGGGCGGCGATGTGGCCACGCTGAAAGATGCCGACCTGGCTCCGCTGCAAAGCCCGCAGGCGCTGGCGGTGATGCTGCTGCTGGCCAAATACCCCGACATGCTGGCCGCGGCCGCGGCCGACTTTGCACCGCATGACGTGACGTTCTACCTGCGCGAGCTGGCGGCGGCGTACCACAGCTACTACGGCGCCGAGCGCATCCTGGCCGACGACGAAGCCGTGAAAAAAGCCCGCCTGGCGCTGGTCGCGGCCACCGCGCAGGTGTTGCACAATGGCCTGCAGGTGCTCGGCGTCGGCGCACCGCAGAAGATGTGAGCATGGCAACCATGAAGTTACAACGTGGCAACCTCGTCCTGGGCCTGATCATCGGCGTGGTGATTGGCCTGGCCGCGGCGCTGGCCGTGGCGGTCTATGTGACCAAGGTGCCGGTCCCTTTCATGAACAAGGGGCAAAACCGCACCGCCGACCAGGATGCCGCTGAAGCGCGCAAAAACAAGGACTGGGACCCCAACGCCCCGCTGTATGGCAAGAACCCGGTGCGTCCGGCGCCCGCCGCGTCCGGCGTGGTCACCGCGCCGCCCGTGGCCGCGGCGTCCGCACCCAGAGGCGGGGCCAGCGCACCCAAATCCGCCGAGGTCAAGCCCGCCGTCACCGGCGGCGATCCGCTGGGTGAGTTGGCCCGCGCCAAGGCGGCAGGCGCGCCCGTGCCGGCTGCCGCCGGAGCTGATCCGTTCCTGTACTTCATCCAGGCCGGCGCCTTCCGTACGCCGGAAGACGCCGAGGCCCAGCGCGCCAAGCTGTCGCTGATCGGGCTGGAGGCCAAGGTGACAGAGCGCGAGCAGTCCGGGCGCACCGTGTACCGCGTGCGCATCGGCCCGTTCGAGCGCAAGGAAGAAGCCGACAAGCAAAAGGAACGGCTGGAAGCCGGCGGCGTCGAGACGGCGCTGGTGCGCCAGCAACGTTGAACGCCGCCGCGGCGGTGCTGAACTTTCCCGCTATGGCAGGCTCAGACCACATCAAGGAGTGAATTGACATGAAGCGACGCGATTTTTCCCTCGGTACGGCCGCCGCGCTGGCGGCCACGGGCCTGGCCCTGCCGGCCCATGCCCAGAAAAAGCCCGAGGAAGGTTCCGACTACCTGGCGCTGGACAAGCGCGTGCCCGTGGAGGCGCCGGCCGGCAAGATCGAGGTGATCGAGTTCTTCTGGTATGCCTGCCCCCACTGCAATGCGTTCGAGCCCAAGCTGGAGGCCTGGATCAAGAAGAACCCCGCCGACGTGGTCGTCAAGCGTGTGCCGGTTGCCTTTCGCGACAACTTCGTGCCCCAGCAGCGCCTCTTCTACACGCTGGAAGCCATGGGCAAGCTTGACGAAGTGCACCGCAAGGTGTTCAACGCGATCCATGTGGACCGGCTGCCGCTGGACAAGGAAGACAACATCACTTCCTGGGCAGAAAAGCAGGGCGTGGACAAGGCCAAGTTCGCGGAGCTGTACAACTCGTTCTCGGTGTCCACCAAGGCCCGCCGCGCCACCCAGCTGCAGGACGCCTTCAAGGTACAGGGCGTGCCGGCTCTGGGCATTGCCGGGCGCTGGTACACCGACGGCACGCTGGCCGGCAACATGGACCGCGCGCTGCAGGTCACCGATTACCTGGTGGCCGAAGCGCGCAAGAGCCGCTGATCCGCAGCGCCCTGGCAGGCCGACAGCCTGCCGTCATGAAAATAGCCCGCGCAAGCGGGCTATTTCACTTGAGCGGTCACAAGCGGCCGCTACAATGGCCAGCAAGATTCGTGCCGATATGAAACTTTCCTACGCCCCCCTTTTGATCGCAGCCGCCTGTGCACTGTTCGGGGGCGCGGCGCTGGCCGAGCGGGCCGACCGCAACAAGCCCATGAACATCGAGGCCGACGCGCTGCGCTACGACGACCTCAGGCAGACCAGCATCTTCACCGGCCGGGTCGTCATGACCAAGGGCACCATCGTGATCCGCGGCGCGCGGGTGGATGTGCGCCAGGACGCCGAGGGCTACCAGTTCGGCACCGTGACGGCAGAGCCGGGCAAGCTGGCCTACTACCGCCAAAAGCGCGAGGGCCTGGACGAATACATCGAGGGCGAGGCCGACAGCATTGAATACGACGGCCGCGCCGACCGCGTGCGCTTCATCCGCAATGCCGAGCTGCGCCGCCTGCGCGGCGCCACCGTGGCGGACGAAATGACCGGCAGCCTGATCGTGTACGACAACACCACCGACGTGTTCACCGTGGACGGCAGCGTCACCACGCCGGGCCAGCAGGCCGGCACCGGCGGACGCGTGCGCGCCATCCTCACGCCGCGCGGTGCGGCATCCGCGCCCGCCGCCGCGGCCCCGGGCGCACCGGCGCAGCTGCGCCAGAGCACCACCATCGGCGGGGAGCGCAAGTGACGGTTGTGGTGCCGGTGGCTGATACCGCCGTGGCCGCCGAAGGTGGCACGGTCAGCCGGCTGGAAGCCCGGCACCTGCAGAAGTCCTACGGCAGCCGCAAGGTCGTCAAGGACGTCTCGCTGGCCGTGCAAAAGGGCGAGGTCGTGGGCCTGTTGGGCCCCAATGGCGCGGGCAAGACCACCTCGTTTTACATGATCGTGGGTCTGGTGCGCAGCGATGGTGGCGAGATTTTTATTGATGGTCAGCCTGTCGGAGGCATGCCGATTCACCAGCGCTCGCGCCTGGGTCTGTCCTATCTGCCGCAGGAAGCCTCCATCTTTCGCAAGCTCAGTGTGGAAGACAATGTGCGCGCCGTGCTGGAGCTGCAAAAAGACGAGCAGGGCAAGGCGCTGACGCGCGACGAGATCGAAAAACGCCTGACCGGCCTGCTACAGGAATTGCGCGTTGAGCACCTGCGCCAATCGCCCGCGCTGGCGCTGTCCGGCGGTGAGCGCCGCCGCGTGGAAATCGCGCGTGCACTGGCGACACAGCCGCGTTTCATTCTGCTGGATGAACCCTTTGCCGGTATCGATCCGATTGCCGTGATCGAAATTCAGCGCATCATCGGCTTCCTCAAAGAGCGCGGTATTGGTGTGCTGATTACCGACCACAACGTGCGCGAAACACTGGGCATTTGCGACCATGCTTTCATCATCAGTGATGGGCATGTGCTGGCCGAGGGCACCCCCGAGGAGATTGTGGAGAAC
>JBEIPU010000180.1:0-7335 GCA_040376925.1 Caenimonas sp.
CGTCGCCATCCGTGGCGGCCCCGCTGGTCAGCGCTGCCGCAATGCCAATGACATCGCCGGCAGCAAAGTCGGTGATCGTGTCCACACCATTGCCGCTGGCCGCAAAGCGGAACAGGTCATTGCCCGTGCCGCCCGTCAGGTAATCGTTGCCCTCACCTCCCAGCATGGAGTCGTTGCCGCCCATTCCATACAGCAGGTTATGTTCAAAATTGCCAATCAGAATGTCGTTGTATGCTGACCCATAGACGTCCTCTATGCCGATCAGGGTATCTGATCCCGCTCCGCCTGTTGCAATGCCAGCGCCAAGATCGACGGTCACAGCGCTAGTTGATGATGCATACCACGCAATGTCGTAGCCCAGCCCGCCGTCCAGTTCATCGTCCCCGCCGCCGCCTGCCAGCAGGTCATTGCCCGGCCCCCCCCACAACGTGTCGCTCCCAGCGTCCCCATCGAGGTAGTCATGGCCTGCCAATCCACTTAAGACGTTGTGGGCGCTGTTCCCGACAAGCTCATCGTTGTAAATGGAACCTACTGCGTTTTCGATAGTGGTGCCGTAAGAAATCGTCAAGCAGTCGCGCACCCAGGCTTGTTCGTTCCAGAAGGCAGCCCCGATGGTTGACCACATGCCGGGGTTGAGGTTGATGGATACGCCCAGCAACTGGTTCGACGCATCTATGGTGTCGGAGCCTCCACTGTCCCAGATCGTTTCAAAAATGCAGTTCGCGGCGGCCCAACTATAGGTGTTGTCTTCGGCGTTGTGGCTCGTATTGGTCCCGTACAGAAACTGAAGCGCCAGAATGTCATTGAGCATCAGTGTGGTGGGGAAAAACCATGTGCCATACCCGTCAAGCGAGTCGCCCGCATGGTCTCGGTAGCTCATGATGCTGTATTTGAGGTTATCTTCTCCAGGCACCGGTGCCACGCTGCTGTTGTGCGGGTGCCTCAGCCCCAGCGCATGTCCCAATTCATGAATGTAAGTTGCATAGCCATATGATCCGGGCTCTGGATTGCCGTACTCAGACGGGTAGTTGGGGCCGAACCATATGTCGCCAGCGTAGGCATAAGTCGTCGGGTAATAGCTGCCCGCGGTCGCCACAGCCACGCTCGTCGTCTGGCCCCACCGGATATCGCCAGCATTGGTTGCAGAGTCGGTCACTTCGGTGAAGGTAATGCCAGCCACAGCCGAAACAGCTGCCATCGCGCCCCAAGCTGCAGCAATCTGCGCGGCATTAAAGGTTATTACCTCGGCGGTTTCAGGCTCAGCGTAGCTGTACACCGATGCAGCTGTTGAAAAGCTTGTGGTCAATGTGACCCCAGACCCAATCCCTGCGCCCCACTTCTGAGCGAACAGCAGGCTGCGGATACTGGCGTTAGTCCCCGCTTCTGTTCCAATGTTGAACTGAGTGATACCTGTCCGGCTAAAGTCGACGCCGTTGCCGCCGCCTGTCAAGTACAACGCATCTGCTCGGCCGAGACTCGACGTCTCTGCACGGTCGTCATCTCCGTGTGCGGGAAACCAATGCTGTAGTACAGGCACTGCCACGCTCTCCCCATGCTGCAAGGCTTTGGCGCCAACGCCCCAGTTTGCAAGCAGCGCAAATGCATAAAGTCGATCACCCATAAAACAGTCCTTTGGAATTAAATTAACTCCAAAGGAGTTTACCAAAACACTACTTTTTTCTTGCTTGAGATGGCGAAATATCAAGCCCCCTGGCGATCGTGGCGTACCGCAGCCGCACCCGCAGTTCTGCTTTCAGCCGGGTGTTGTCCATCTGGCGTGATTCGCTCATGAAGCTCAGCAGCATCAGCGGCAGCTCGGCCTGGGCCGTGCTGCGCGGCACGCGGGGCGGGCGCGGCAGGCCGTACAGGTCGGCGGCCAGGTCAAAGTAATCGCCCATCTTCAGGCGCGTGTCGTCGCTGGCGTTGTACACGCGCTGGGGCCGCCCGCGCCACAGCGCCGCCAGGCAGGCGCGGGCCAGGTCGTCGGCGTGGATGTGGTTGGTGTACACGTCGTCGGCCGCGGCCAGCACCGGCGTGCGCTTGAGCAGGCGCGCGCGGGGCGTACCGCCGTCGCGGTCGGGCGCGTAGATGCCGGGGATGCGCAGGATGCTCGCGCGCGTGCCGCCCAGCGTGGCCCGACCAAAGTGGCGCACCAGGGCTTCTGCGTCCACCCGGCGCTGGGCGCGGGGGGTGCTGGCCTGGAGCGGGGCGGTCTCATTCACCACGGCCCCGGCGCAGTCGCCATACACGCCGCTGGTGGAGCCATACACCAGCGCCGCTGGCGCGCTGCGCAGGCGCAGGGCGCGCAGCAGCGCCTGGGTGCGTGGGTCGCGCCACCACTGGGCTTGGCTCCCCCCTTGGTCGGTACCCGGGGGCGGCGCCAGGTGCACCACACGGGTGGCCAGGCCGGCCAGGCGGCGCAGTGTGGCGGGTGCGTCCAGGTTGCCGGCCAGCGGGGTGATGCCCTGGGCGCGCAAGGCGGGGATGCGCCCGGGCGACGAGGTCAGCGCCAGCACCCGCACGCCAGGCCCGGCGGCGCGGGCCACGCGCTGGCCCACGTCGCCGCAGCCCACGATCAGCAGGCGCTGGCGGCGAAAGCGGGCCGGCCGGGCGCCGAGGGGGCTTTGGTTTGAGGGCAAAATCAGGGGCTGTCAGCGAAAACAGGCCCGAGGATACCCAAAGAATGACGTTCCAGATCACCGTGCAGCCCAGCGGGCGCAGTTTCACCGCCAACCCGGACGAAGCCATCCTGCCTGCGGCCATCCGCCAGGGCATCGGCCTGCCCTATGGCTGCAAGGACGGCGCCTGCGGTTCGTGCAAGTGCAGGAAGCTGGAGGGCACGGTGGTGCACGGCGCCCACCAGGTCAAAGCGCTGAGCCATGAGGAAGAGGCCGCGGGCTTCATCCTGACGTGCTGCGCCGTGCCGCAGACCGACGTGCTGATCGAGTCGCGCCAGGTCACGGATGAAAGCGCCTTCCCCATCAAGAAGATGCCCTCGCGCGTGATCACGCTGGAGAAAAAGTCGCACGACGTGATGGTGCTCAAGCTGCAGCTGCCGGCCAACGACACCTTCCGCTACCACGCAGGGCAGTATGTGGAATTCATCCTGCGCGACGGCGCGCGGCGCAGCTACAGCATGGCCAATGCGCCGCACAACGGCCCGGCGGTGGAGCTGCACATCCGCCACATGCCCGGAGGCAAGTTCACCGACCATGTGTTCAACGCCATGAAGGAAAAAGAGATCCTGCGCGTGGAGGGCCCCTACGGCAGCTTTTACCTGCGCGACGATTCCGCCAAGCCCATGGTGCTGCTGGCGTCGGGCACGGGCTTTGCACCGATCAAGGCAGTGATCGAGCAGATGCAGCACAAGGGCATCACCCGCCCGGCCACGCTGTACTGGGGCGGGCGCCGCCCGTCGGACCTGTACCTGGACGACTGGGTGCAGGCGCAGCTGGCCACCATGCCCAATTTGAAGTACGTGCCGGTCATCTCCAACGCCCTGCCCGAAGACAACTGGACGGGCCGCACCGGCTTTGTGCACCGCGCCGTGCTGGAGGACTTCCCCGACCTGTCGGGACACCAGGTCTATGCCTGCGGCGCGCCCATCGTGGTGGATTCGGCCCGGGCCGACTACACCGCGCAGGGCGGCCTGCCGCCTGAAGAGTTTTACGCTGATTCGTTCACCACCGAAGCCGACAAGCACAAGGAGACAGCATGACATCACGCACGGGTTTGCAACGCCGCCACCTGGTCATTTCCGCCGCTGCCGTGGCGCTGGCCGCGCCGCAGCTGGCCCTGGCCCAGCCCCGGCCCATCCGCCTGGTGGTGCCCTATGCGGCTGGCGGCCCGATCGACGTGACGGCCCGGCTCATGGCCGAGCGCGTCAAGGATTCGCTGGGCACGGTGATCATTGACAACAAGCCCGGCGGCGGCGGCAACATCGGCGCCGACATCGTGGCCAAGGCGCCGGCAGACGGCCTGACCATCGGCATCGCAGCCGTGGCCACCCACGCCATCAACCCCTGGCTGTTCAGCAAGATGCCGTATGACGCGGCGAAGGACTTTGCGCCCATCACCCAGATGCTGCGCGTGCCCAATGTGCTGGTCATGAACGCCGACACGGCTGCCCGGCTGAAGATCAACACCCTGGCCGACCTGATTGCCTATGCCAAGGCCAACCCGGCCAAGCTCAACTACGGCAGCGGCGGCAACGGCAGCGCGGGCCACCTGGCCGGTGAGATGTTCAAGCGCGACGCGGGCATTTTTGCGGTGCACATTCCGTACAACGGTGGCAACCCGGCGCAGCTGGCGTTGCTGTCGGGGCAGGTGGATTTCAACTTTGACAACCTGGCCACGGCCGCACCCAATATCCGCGGCGGCAAGCTCAAGGCACTGGCCGTCACCACCCTGGGCCGCTCGCCCGCGCTGCCCGATGTGCCGCCGGTGGCGGACACGCTCAAGGGCTTTGCCATCGACACCTGGTGGGGCCTCGTGGCGCCGGCGGCCACGCCGCGCGACGTGGTGGCCAAACTGAACCAGGCGTTCGTGGCCGCGCTCAATTCGCCCGAAGCCAAGACCCGATTCGCCGGCCTGATGGCCGAGCCCGTGCCCAACACGCCTGAGCAGTTTGGCGCGTTCATGAAGGCAGAGCTGGCCAAATACGAAACGGTGGTCAAGGCGTCTGGCGCCAAGGTAGATTGAGCGACTCTAAATCGCCCAGTTGGTCAATAGCAGGCCATCCACACGATCAAATTCGCGAAGGTTGTTGGACACCAGCGTGAGGCCTTCGCTTCTGGCCTGGGCCGCGATGTGAAGATCGTTCACTCCGATGGGTTGGCCCTGCTTTTCCAGCGCGGCGCGGATGCTGCCGTAGTGTTGTGCCGCTTTCGCACCGTAGGGCAACACCTCAAGGCGGCTACAGAAGTCTTCCACCACAGCCAGTGAGCGGCCCGGGGCGTTGCTCTTCTCGGCTCCGTGCAGGAGCTCGGCGAGCGTGATGGACGAGATAGCCATATGGCCAGCGTGCTCGTTGAAAAGCTGCAGCGCTGCGATAGGCCGCTTCTTGATCACGTAGATGGCAATGTTAGTGTCCAGCAGAAAACGCAACATCAAAAAGCCTCGCGATCGGGCTGGTGCTGGCTAGGCCGCTCCTGCATGAAATCATCCGCGACCTGCGGACCTTGCAGAAAGAAGCTGTCCCATGACTGCCCCAAGGGAGCGATCACGCGTTCAACCCCCTGCGCGCGAATGCTCACCCGCTTGACGCCGTCAGGCAAACGCAACTCCGCAGGCAACCGGATGGCCTGGCTGCGGTTGTTCGTAAAAACGCTGGTTGTGTTCATGCTGGACCTCATCAATCATTGGTATATGCAAATTGTATATCCCAGCGACCGGACTGCACCAAATTGGCTCACCCATTGATGATTTCGCCAGACAGGTCCTACGGGTAAAGGCCTGCGCGTCCCACGGGGGCGCCACCGGGGGGTTCCTACAGTGGCAGTTCGTTGTAACTGACTCTTTGGAGACCCCCATGAAATCACTCTCGCGCGCAATCGCCCCTCTGGCACTGGCTGCTGTCACCGCCATCGCCGCCCTGCCCGCTGCGGCGCAAACGTCTACCTCTTCAGGCTCGTCCATGATGCCCGGCATGAGCCGCGGCTACATGGGCCTGAACCTGGGCAAATCTGATTTCCGCGCCGGTTGCGGCACGGGCGCATTTGCCTGTGACGATTCCGACACGGCAGGCTCCATTTACTTTGGATCCATGTTCCGCGACAACTGGGGCGCCGAGCTGGGTTATGTGAACATGGGCCGCGTGTCGCGCGGCGGTGGCGACACCAAGGCCCACGGCCTGAACCTGAGCCTGGTGGGCAAGGCGCCCATGACGTCGGCGTTCAGCCTGCTGGGCAAGGTGGGTACGACCTATGGCCGCACCCAAACGACTTCTGCCGCCGGCTCTGGCGTCGCGGCCGGCTCAGACAACGGTTTTGGCCTGTCTTACGGCATTGGCGCCAGCTACGACTTCACGCCCAACATGGCTGCCACCATCAACTGGGACAGCCACGACTTCCGGTTTGCCGGCGGCCGTGACCCGGTGCGCATGACCAGCGTGGGCCTGCAGTACAAGTTCTGACGCTGGTTCGCTGAAGCTTATTCCCCGAGGTAAGCGGCGCGCACCTTGGGGTCGTTCAGCATGGCGCGGGCTTCACCGGTCATGGTGATCTCGCCGGATTCCATCACGTAGCCGCGGTCGGCAATGCCCAAAGCGCGGCTGGCGTTTTGCTCCACCAGCAAAATCGTCACGCCCTGGCCGTGCACGTCGCCCACCACTTCAAAGATCTTGTCCACCATGATGGGCGACAGGCCCATGGACGGTTCGTCCAGCAGCAGCACCTTGGGGCGGCTCATCAGCGCGCGGCCCATGGCCAGCATCTGCTGTTCACCGCCCGACATGGTGCCGGCCAGCTGGTCCTTGCGCTCGCGCAGGCGCGGGAAGATCGTGAACACCTTTTCCATGTCGGCTGCGATGCCTGCCTTGTCGGTGCGGATGTACGCACCCATCTGCAGGTTCTCGATAATGGTCATGCGGGTGAACACGCCACGGCCTTCGGGCACCATGGCCAGGCCCTGCTTGACCAGGTCCCAGGGGCCCTGGCCCTTGATGCTCTTGCCCATGTATTCGATGTCGCCGGCATTGATGCCCAGCGTGCCGGTGATGGCCTTCATGGTGGTGGTCTTGCCGGCACCGTTGGAGCCGATCAGCGAGACGAGCTCGCCTTCGCGTACCTCGAAGTCCACGCCCTTGACGGCCTGGATGCCGCCGTACGCGACCTTCAGGCCGCTGACTTTCAGTAGTGTTTGTGCCATTGCTGTTGCTCCCGCTCAGTGGCCACCGGTGCCCAGGTAGGCCTCGATGACTTTTTCGTTCTTCTGCACGTCGTAGGGCGTGCCTTCGGCAATCTGCTTGCCGTAGTCCAGCACCGTCACGCGGTCGCACAGGCCCATCACCAGCTTCACGTCGTGCTCGATGAGCAGGATGGTGCGGCCGTCGTTGCGGATGCGGTCGATCAGTTCACGCAGCACCACCTTCTCGGTGGCGTTCATGCCGGCGGCGGGTTCGTCCAGCGCAATCAGTTTGGGATCGGTGGCCAGCGCACGGGCAATCTCGAGTCGGCGCTGGTCACCATAGCTGAGCGTGCGGGCCTTGTAGTCGGCATAACGTCCGATGCCCACGTAGTCCAGCAGCTCCTGAGCGCGCTGGGCAATCGCAGCCTCCTCGGCCTTGAAGCCGCCGGTGCGGAACACCGCGCCAATGAGGCCCGAACGCGTGCGCAC
>JBEIPU010000112.1:0-13754 GCA_040376925.1 Caenimonas sp.
CGCTGAAAGCGCTTCGGGGGGTCATTTCCTCTTGAGCATCTTGGTCTTGATGCGATTGCGTTTGAGGGGCGACAGGTACTCGACAAACACCTTGCCCAGCAGGTGGTCCATCTCGTGCTGGATGCACACGGCCAGCAGGCCTTCGGCCTCAATGGTGCGCGACTGCCCGTTGCCGTCCAGCGCCGTCACCTTGATGGCCGACGACCGCTCGACGCCGTCATAAATGCCCGGCACGGACAGGCAGCCCTCTTCATTGACCTGCTTGTCAGGGCTGGCCCAGGTGATTTCGGGGTTGATGAGCACCATGGGCTCGTTGCGCTGCTCGGACACGTCAATCACGATCAGGCGCTCATGCACGTTCACCTGGGTGGCCGCCAGCCCGATGCCGTTGGCGTCGTACATGGTCTCCAGCATGTCGGCGATCAGCGCCTGGATGCGCCCGTCCACGGCCTGGACAGGACGGGCCACGGTATGCAGTTTGGGGTCGGGGTAGCAAAGAATGGGGAGGAGTGCCATGAAATCTCGCGGTCAATGTCGCTATTTTCGCCACTTTTGGGTTTCCCGGCTCGCGCAGAATCCCATAATCGTTGCCCAATCAAGGGCTTGAGCGCAAAATCGCCAGTGATTTATGAAGACTTTTGGCCGTCAACCGCGCATCCAGCGGCACCAGGCCAGCCCAGGGGCCAAGGCAATGCAGCACAACAGGACACAACAGCAGATGATGGCGCAAACCTTTGCGGGCGGCGGCGCCTGGCGCGGCATGACCGCGGCAGCGGCACTGGCCGCGGCGCTGTGCGGCATCAGTGCCCACGCGCAGAACTTTCCCATCACCCCCGGCCAGAAAGCCACCGCCGAGCAGGTCGCCCAGACCGGCGTGCCCCTGAGCGAGCTGGCGCCCAACGCCCCTGACAACTACACCGTCAAGAGCGGCGACACGCTCTGGGCCATTTCCGGCCTGTTCCTCAAGAGCCCGTGGCGCTGGCCCGAGCTGTGGGGCATGAACATCCAGGAAGTGCGCAACCCGCACCGCATCTACCCGGGCCAGCAGCTGTTCCTGGACAAAAGCAATGGCCGGGCGCGCCTGCGCATGGGCGCGGCGCCTGGCGCCGACGGCGAAGCCCCCACGCAAACAGTGCGCGTCTCGCCGCGCACGCGCTACGAAACCCTGGCGGACACCTCGATCCCCACGCTGCAGACCAACCTGATCGAGCCTTTCCTGGCCGAGCCGGTCATCGTCAACCAGGGCGTGCTGGAGAGCGCGCCACGCATCGTGGCCACGCAGGAGGGCCGGGTGCTGGTCAGCCGGGGCGACCGCGCCTACGCGCGCGGCACGGCCCAGGCGCCCCTGGTCGAGGCCAGCGACAAGCCGCGCGATTTCCGCGTGTTCCGCAACGCCACTGCCTTGCGCGACCCGGTGACACGCGCGGTGCTGGGCTACGAGGCGCAGTACGTGGGCAAGGCCACGCTGGTACGCGGCGAGTCCATGCGCGACGTCCCCACCCGCGACGGCAAATCAGAACCTGTGCCCGTGCCCGCCACCATCGACATCGTGGCGTCCAAGGAAGAGATGCGCACCGGCGACCGCCTGCTGCCCGAACCGCCGCGCCAGCTGGTGAGCTACGTGCCCCGCGCTCCCGAAACCCGCGTGGACGGTGCCGTGGTGTCCATGTATGGCTCAGCCGTGGCCAATGCCGCCCAGAACCAGATCGTGGTCATCAACAAGGGCACGGCTGACGGCATTGAGTCCGGCCACGTGCTGGCCATCATCAAGGACGGCCAGGGCGTGGTGGACCGCACCGACGGCAAGCCCACCGTCATCAAGCTGCCTGATGAGCGCAACGGCCTGCTGATGGTGTTCCGTCCGTTCGAGAAGCTGTCTTACGCGCTGATTCTGGAGATCACCGACGGCGTGAAGGTGGGCGACCGCGTCGTCAACCCGCGCTGATTCCGCGACACGGCCATTTGCAGTTCCGTGGACCGCGATGAACTCGCCGCCTGGCTGCGGCTGACCCTTTCCGAAGGCGTGGGCAATGAAAGCGCGCGCCGCCTGCTGGCTGCCTTCGGCCTGCCGCAGGCCATTTTTTCCGAATCGCTGGAGGCGCTCGAGCAGGTCGTCGGCCCGCACAGGGCTGCCGAGCTGAAAGCCATGCCCGAAGGCCTGGAGACGCTGGTGCAAACCACGTGGGACTGGCTGCAAGGCACGGACGAGGCTGGCCGGCGCCGCGTGGTCACGCTGGGCGACCCGGCGTATCCACCTTCCCTGCTGGTTACCGAGGACCCGCCGCTGCTGCTGTACATGATGGGGCAGGAGCTGACCCTGGAGGCCCTGGGCCGCTGTATCGCCGTGGTGGGCAGCCGTAACCCCACGCCGCAAGGCGAAGCCAACGCGCAGCAGTTTGCCAAGGCCCTGGCCGGCGCCGGCCTGACCGTGGTGTCGGGCATGGCGCTGGGGGTGGACGGTGCCGCCCACCGCGGCGCCCTGGAAGGCGCCGCGACCGGCCAGCTGGCCACCATCGCCGTGGTGGGCACGGGCCTTGACCGCGTCTACCCCAAGCGGCACCTGGCGTTGGCCCATGCGATTGCGCGCCAGGGCGTGATCGTCAGCGAATACCCGCTGGGCACGCCGCCGCTCGCGCCCAACTTCCCCAAACGCAACCGCATCATCTCGGGCCTGGGCGCCGGCACGCTGGTGGTGGAGGCCGCGCTGCAATCGGGCTCGCTCATCACGGCGCGCCAGGCTGTGGAACAGGGCAAGGAGGTCTTTGCCATCCCCGGCTCCATCCATTCGCCACAGTCGCGCGGCTGCCACCTCCTGCTCAAGCAGGGCGCCAAGCTGGTGGAGTCGGCACAGGACGTGATGGAAGAGCTGCGCCTGGGCACGCCCACGCTGGCGGCCGCAGAACCAGCCACAGCCAGCGACGGGGGGATGAGCGCGGGGCGCCACGCGTCGCTGCTGCAGGTGCTGGGCTTTGACCCCGTGGGCCTGGACTCTCTGGTGGCGCGCACCGGGATGGATGCAGCGATGCTGCAGGCGCAGCTGCTGGAGCTGGAACTGGATGGTCGGGTGGCGCGGCTGCCCGGCGGGCTGTTCCAGCGCAGCGCATCGGCCTGATTCGCTTGCCTTGTGCACGGGTTTCTGTGCTAGATTGGGGCCATGTTTGAAGTGCTGGTGTTCGTCTACGAAAATTACTGGCGAGGCGATGCGTGCCCCGAACTGCAACAGCTGGGACGCAAACTGACCGCCGTCGGTTTTGAAGCCGACGAGATCCAGCAGGCGCTGCGCTGGCTTGACGGTCTGAACATCGCGGCCCAAAGCACCCAGATGGACCCCGAGGTCGCGCAGGCATTGCAGGCCCCGCGCCAGTCCCCCCACAGCATGCGCATTTATTCGGTGGCCGAACAGGACCACCTGGGCGCCGAAGCGTTGAGCTTTGTGAGCTTTCTCGAAAGCGCGGGCGTGCTTCCCGCCCACATGCGTGAAATCGTCATCGACCGCGCCATGGCCGCGCCGGGCGACCCGATCTCGCTGGACGACCTGAAAATCATCGTGCTGATGGTCTACTGGAGCTTTGGCGAAGAGCCCGACTCGCTGGTTCTGGACGAACTCTGCGACGACGTGGACTCCCGCGTCGCCCACTGACCCCGCGCCCGCCAGGCGCTGTCTTTACACGCAACCCCCCTCAAACGCGGGATAGGCCCGCAGCCACCGGATGGCTACCCTTTGGCCATCCCCAGTTTCATCTCCGGAGTACCCCCATGCGCCAGCTTTCACGTTTTCCCTTCGCATTGACCTCGGCCGCGCTGGGCGCCGCCGGCCTGCTGGCCGCCTGCGGCGGCGGTGGCAGTGCCATCACCCCGATTTCGGGCTCCGTCGTCAAGGGGCCTGTCAGCGGCGCGCAGGTCTGCGCCTACAAGGCCGTGGCAACGGGCAAAGGCGACCAGATCAGGTGCGTGAGCACCAACAGCGCGGGCGCGTACACGATGGAAGTCGATTACGTGGGCGACGTGGTGATCGAAGCCTCTGGCGGCACCTATACCGACGAAGCCACCGGCACCACCAAGACGCTGAGCGACCCGCTGCAACTGGTGCTGAACGCCCAGGGCACGGCCGCGACCGGTGTGGTGACACCCCTGACCTCGGTGGCCTACAGCCTGTCCAGGGCCGGTACGGGCGGCGTGAGCAGCGCGAGCTTCGGCACGGCCGCCACCACCGTGGCCAGCCAGTTCCAGCTGGGCACCACCAACATCGCCACCACCGTGCCCGCCGTCACCGGCACGACCAACGCCTATGGCCAGATCCTCAAGGCCGTCTCGCAGTACATGGCCAACGGCAACACGCTGGCCAGCTTCATCAGCTTCAGCGCACCCGCCACCATCCAGACGGCATTCAATACCGCCTACGCCACGGCCAACGGCAGTTCGGTGAGCTTCACGCTGGGCAGCACGTCCACGGGTACGGGCACCGGGACCGGCACGGGAACAGGCACCGGCACCACCCCCGGCGCTGGTACCGGTACCGGCACAGGTACCGGCAGCGGGACCACCACCGGCAACAAGACGCTGGTCGTGACCGTGGTGGCCCAAGGCATCAACAGTACGGTCACCGTGCCGAACGTCCCCGCGCCGACCACGCAGACGGAGTTCTGCAGCGGCATCGAAAAAGACAGCACCTTCACCCAGCTGAGCGCGCAGGGCGGTGGCTCCTTCACGGTCAACAGCTGCACCTTCAGTGGCAACTCGGGCAAGGTGGATGCAACGCTGCGCATCGTGAACACGGCGCTGCCCGGTGGCGGCTTCACGCTGCCTTACCAGATCACGTACACCTACAACTGACAACGCCCCACCCGGCAAAAAGCCGCCTGCGGGCGGCTTTTTCGTGCGCGTTAGGAAGAAAAAAACCTCAGGATTCGAGCAGGCGTTCGGGGTTGGCGTCCAGCTTGGCCAAGGCGTCACGGGTGGCCCGTACCGTCAGGGCCTCTTCTTCCGCCGGGACCAGCAGGCCGGCCTGCAGGTAGGCCGCCAGACGCCGCACCTGGATCAGGTAACTGCGACCATCGGTGGATGCAAACAGATGCAGCTGCTTGCGCTCGCTGCACCAGGCGTACTGCACCTGGTTGGTCTTGCCGTTGTGGTCCAGCGTGAACCAGTTGCCGGTTTGCAGCTCCTGCGCCCACCCCAGCATGGCCGCACTGGGCTTGGAGCCCCCATCGGCAACCACCTCGATCGCTGAGGCGTCTATACCCAGCATGAGTTCGATGCTCTCGGCGTCCAGCGGCAGGTCACCGGCCTGGTCGTCCGAGACAAAGTCTTCCAGGTTGGCCAGGCGCTTGGCCATGGCCTCGATACGGGCCTGGGGAATGGCTTCGGTCTTGGACAGGAAGGCGTCGGCCAACGTATCGCCAATGACCTTGATGTGGGCTTCCTGCGCGGAGCCCTGCACACCCATGAGCGTCATGCCCTGGCGCAGGCGCAGCAACAGATTGGGCAGGTCCTGGATCACGCGCGCGCGGTCATTGCGGTTGGGCTTGGCACTGGCTGCCCAGACCAGGTCAGACGCGGACTTTTTCAGCGCAATCGTGTCCTCGTGCTGGGGCCCGTTCTTCACGGCCGCCACCGCCAGCACATCGGCCCAGACCTTGAAGAGAAACTCACGGATCTCGTCGCGCACCGGGATGTCCTGCAGCATGTTGCGCATCTCGATGGTGTATTGCACCGACATGGTTTCCTTCTGCTCGACCTGCTGGGCCACGCTCACCAGGCGCTGGGTGGCGCCGTTTTCAGTCAGGAACTTGGACAGGAAGCGCTGGAATTCGTCGTAAACGAGCTGGAACACACGGCGGCCGGTTTCGGGGTACTGCTCGATGACCTGGACCACCCGCTTGATCTCGGCCTCCAGCGCGCTGCCGCTGGTGCCGCTGGCGTCAAAGCCCATCACGCACGAACCCATGCGGTCAATCAGCTGGCGCGCCGGGTGCTGCAAGGTGCCAAAGAATTCAGGCTCGGACAGCGCTACGCGCAGCACGGGCATCTGCAACCGGGCAAACCAGACCCGTACCGCGGGTGGAATGCGCTCTTCGGCCAGAATGCTCTGGAACATGAGCGCCACGATTTCAATCGTGGCCTTTTCGCTGGACGTGGCGGCTTTCTTCTTGAGCTCGCCGGTGCGCTGGCGCAAGGCGGTCGCAACCTGCTCAACGCCTGCGTCGTCAAACACCATCACTTCGTGCACGGTGCCGCTGCCGGCCACCTCGGTCGAGCCCTGCTGGGACAAGGCCTCGGCCAGCGCGGGCGACGGCCGCGTGACGTGACTCATGTCAAAACCGGCGACGCGATCCGTCAGCAGCCGCTTGAGCTGGCCGATCACACCTGAAGCACGCGCGCGTGCCCGCGCCAGCGGCGGCGAGCTGGTGAGCATGCGGGTTTCCTCGCTCGCGCCGCCACCGCCGCCCTGGTGCCCGCCCGCGCCGCCGTGCGGCATGCCGCCCTGCCCGGACGCGCCAAAGCCGCCGCCGTGACCACCGCCGTAGCCCTGCCCACCGCTGTAACCGCCACCATAGTTCTGCCCACCGGCGGAGCCGGCAGCCCCGCCGCCCGCAACGCCACCACTGTAGCCTTGCGGACCGCCCGAGCCGCCACCCGCCTGCCCATAGCCGCCGTTGAATCCGCCGCCCTGGCCGCCACCATAACCACTGCGTCCGCCGCCTTGGCCAGCAGGACCGCCGCCGCCTCCGCCATAGCCACCACCGGCGTAGCCACCATCACCACCACCGCCGCCGCCGTAGCCGCCGCCGGGGCCGCTGCCGGCAAAGCCTGAACCCCCGCCACCCTGGTAGCCGCCGCCATAGCCACCGCCTTGCCCGGTTTGACCCTGACCATTGTCGTTGTCGGCACCCGGGGCCGGCGGCTGCGCGGGGTTCTGCCCGCCACCGGGCCGGCGGCCGGAGCCTGGTGCGGGCGCAGATGTGCGCCGCACGCGCTTGGACAGGTCGATGTCAGGCAGTACGCCGTTGTTGATCAGGAATTCGTTGGTATGGGTGTACGCGGCGACCAGTTGCTCCACCATGTGCTGCTGGATCAGGTCCTTGACGAGGCTCCAGGTTTCCCGGGCCAGCCCGGCCGCCACCCACTGTTCCACCAGCAGCTGGGCGCTGACTTCGGGACGAAGGATGTCGTACGACTGGAGGTCGTCGCCGCCTTCCAGGTGCTGCATGCGCAGTCGCAGGTCGTTGAGCTCCCAGGTCACCTTGTCCAGCACCGACAGGGCCAGGCGCGACGAGAGGATCTTCTTTTCAACCACATCGTCGCCAATCAGCTCCAGGCTCACGGCTTCCAGCCGCACACGGGCGGTGGCGGTGGGCGGTACCAGCGCGCGGCGCCAGGCCTTGGGTGTGCCTTCGGTCCAGGCCTTGTGCAGGCGCTCGAACTCCAGCATGGCATCGCGCCGGTCCTGCATCTCCTTGGTGCTGGCGCTCTGGTCCACCAGCTCGATCAGTTTGGCCCGCAGGGCGTCGGCCATGGGCCCCATGACTCCCTCGGCCTGCGCAATGAAGACCTCCCGTGCCTTGCGGCCCAGCGCGTTGCTGTCAGGGGTGGGCTGAGGGCCGGACATAGAGGGGCTGTTGCGTCAGACGACCGCGCCGGCGTTGGGATCGTTGGGGTCCGTGCCGTCTTTCTTGACGGGGCCGCCCTTGATCAGGTCTTCCCGCTTGATACCCAGCCACATGGCGATGGCCGCCGCAACGAACACCGACGAGTAAATGCCAAAGCAGATACCGATGGTCAGCGCAAGCGCGAAGTAGTACAGAGTAGGGCCGCCGAAGAGCAGCATTGACAGGACCATGATCTGGGTTGAGCCGTGCGTGATGATGGTACGGCTGATCGTGGATGTGATCGCGTTGTCAATGATTTCCGTGGTGTCCATCTTGCGATAGCGGCGGAAGTTTTCACGGATGCGGTCAAAAATCACAACGGATTCGTTGACCGAGTAGCCCAGCACGGCCAGCACCGCCGCCAGTACCGCCAGCGAAAACTCCCACTGGAAGAACGCAAAGAACCCCAGGATGATCACCACGTCATGCAGGTTGGCCAGGATGGCCGCCACGGCGAATTTCCATTCGAAGCGGAACGCGAGGTAGATCATGATGCCCACGACCACCATGCCCAGCGCCTTCAGCCCGTCGGCCGCCAGTTCGTCGCCCACCTGCGGGCCGACAAATTCACTGCGCCGCAAGGTGACGTCGGGGCTGGACTCCTTGAGCGCGGCCAGCACCCTGTCGCTTTGCTGGCTCGAGCTCACGCCCTTCTGGGCAGGCAGGCGGATCAGGACGTCGCGCGCCGTGCCGAAGTTCTGGACCTGCACGTCGGTGTAGCCCAGGCTGCCCACCGTGCCGCGCACTTTCTCAAGCTCGGCGGGCTGCGAATAGCTCACTTCCATCAGGGTGCCGCCGGTGAACTCCACCGACAGGTGCAGCCCGCGCGTGATGAGAAAGAAGACGGCCGCGGCGAATGTCAGGAACGAAATCACGTTGAAAATCAACGCGTTCTTCATGAACGGGATGTCACGGCGGATTTTGAAGAACTCCATGCGCGTCTCCTCACTTGGTCTTGGTTATAGCGCCATCGGGCGCCGGGCGCCAGACGGTACCAATGGATACGCTCTTGAGCTTCTTCTGGCGTCCGTACCAGAAGTTGACCAGGCCACGCGAGAAGAACACCGCGGAGAACATGGACGTCAGGATGCCGATGCAGTGCACAACGGCGAAGCCACGCACCGGCCCGGAGCCGAAGGCCAGCAGCGCCACGCCGGCAATCAGCGTGGTGATGTTGGAGTCCAGGATGGTGGCCCAGGCACGGTCGTAGCCCGCATGGATCGCCGCCTGCGGCGAAGCGCCATTGCGCAGCTCTTCGCGCACCCGCTCGTTGATCAGCACGTTGGAGTCAATGGCCATGCCCAGTGCCAGCGCCATGGCCGCCATGCCGGGCAGCGTCAGCGTGGCCTGCAGCATGGACAGGATGGCCACCAGCAGCAGCAGGTTGACCGCCAGCGCAATGCCGGAAATCAGCCCGAACAGCATGTAGTACAGCGCCATGAAAGCCACGATCACGGCAAAGCCCCAGGCCACGCTGTGAAAGCCCTTGGCAATGTTCTCGGCGCCCAGCGTCGGGCCGATGGTGCGTTCCTCAATGATTTCCATGGGCGCGGCCAGCGAGCCGGCACGCAGCAGCAGGGCCAGGTCGGCGGCTTCGTTGACCGTCATGGATCCCGAAATCTGGAAGCGGTTGCCCAGCTCGCTCTGGATCACGGGCGCCGTCAGCACCTCGCCCTTGCCCTTTTCGAACAGCAGGATGGCCATGCGCTTCTTGACGTTTTCGCGGCTGGTGTCGCGCATGATGCGCCCGCCCTTGGCGTCCACGGTCAGGTCCACCTTGGGCTGCTGGCTTTGCGAGTCAAAGCCGGGCTGGGCGTCGGTCAGGCTGTCGCCCGTGAGGATGACCTGCTTCTTGACGATGACGGCGCGGCCGTCGCGTTCCAGGAAGCGCTCGGCGCCAAACGGCACCGGGCCGGTACCCAGCTCGGCCGCGCGGGCCTCGGCGCTTTCGTCCACCAGGCGCATTTCGAGCGTGGCGGTACGGCCCAGGATGTCCTTGGCCTTGGCCGTGTCCTGCACGCCGGGCAACTGCACCACGATGCGGTCCAGCCCCTGCTGCTGGATCACCGGCTCGGCCACGCCCAGCTCGTTGATGCGGTTGTGCAGCGTGACGATGTTCTGTTTGAGCGCCTGGTCCTGGATACGCCGGGCGGCCTCGGGCTTGATCGTGGCCGTCAGCTTGTATTCAACGCCATCGGGTGCGTCCACGGTCTGCAGGTCTGCAAAGCTGTCTGCGATCAGGCGCCGCGCCGCCTCCAGCGTCTGTGAATCGCGAAACCGCACTTCCACGGCCTGGCCGTTGCGCGAGATGCCCGCGTGGCGAAGGTTCTTTTCCCGCAGGCTGGAGCGGATGTCCCCCACGAATGACTCTGCGCGCTTGGTCAGCGCTGCCTGCATGTCCACCTGCAGCATGAAGTGCACGCCGCCGCGCAGGTCCAGCCCGAGGTACATAGGGCCTGCGCGCAGCGCCGACAGCCAGGCCGGCGAACGTGACAGCAGGTTCAGCGCGACCACGTACGACGGGTCGGACGGGTCAGGGACCAGCGCCTTTTGCAGCGCGTCCTTGGCCTTGAGCTGGACGTCGGTGGAATCAAAGCGCGCCTTGATGGAGTTGCCGTCGAAGGTGATGGCCTCGGCCGCAATGCCGGCGGCCTTCAGCGCCTCTTCCACCCGCACCTGCGTGGTGCTGTCCACCTTGACCGTGGCCTTGCCGGCCGAGACCTGGACGGCCGGGGCCTCGCCAAAGAAATTGGGCAGGGTGTAGATGGCCCCCACCAGCAACGCGAACACGATGATCGCGTACTTCCACACCGGGTATCGGTTCATCTTTTTTCAGGTTTGAGGTGCACGGACGGCGGCCCGCATGCTTGCCTTGTTTACTTGATGGTGCCCTTGGGAAGCACCTGCACAACCGCGCTGCGCTGCAGCTGGACTTCAACGCCTTCGGCCACTTCGATGCCGATGTAGATGTCGCCCAGCTTGGTCACCTTGCCCAGCAAGCCGCCGGCGGTGGCGACTTCGTCGCCCTTGGCCAGCGCCTCGATCATGGTGCGGTGCTCTTTCTGGCGCTTCATCTGGGGGCGGATCATCACGAAGTAAAGCACCACGAACATCAGCACCAGCGGCAGCATGCTCATGAGGGACGACTGCATGCCGCCGCCAGCAGCAGCTGCAGGCGCGGTTTGGGCAATGGCGGAAGAAATGAACACAACAGCTCCAACGTAAGTGATCAGTACAAAAAACCCGCGAACAAACGGGCACGCGATGGTGCCCGTTTGGCGGGAAGCCAGCAATTGTAAGCGGGCCTCAGGCGTAAAGACATGTAACCCGAACTTGCGCCCGGGGTTGTTCAGGCGGCTGCACGCGCGCCCTGCGGGTCATGCCACTGCTGCATGAGCCCGGCCCAGCGGTTGCGCACCGCAGCCAGGTTGCGCTCCTTCACATGGCCAAAGCCCTTGATCTGCTCGGGCAGACGGGCGATCTCCAGCGCCAGCCCATGGTTGGCGGCATTCAGCGATGTGAGCATTTGCTCCACACTGGCGCGATACTCGCCGATCAGTGCACGCTCGGTGCGGCGCTCTTCAGTGCGCCCAAAGATGTCCAACGCCGTGCCACGCAGGCCCTTCAGGCGCGCCAGCACCCGGAACGCCGTCAGCATGGCCGGGCCGAACTGGCGCTTTTGCAGTTCGCCGCGCTCGTTCTTTTTGGCAATGATGGGCGGCGCCAGGTGGTAGTTCAGCTTGAAGTCGCCCTCAAACATGCCATTGACCCGGTCCAGGAAGCTGCGGTCGGTGTGCAGGCGGGCGACTTCGTACTCGTCCTTGTAGGCCATCAGCTTGAACAGGTTGCGCGCGACCGCCTCGGTCAGCACCGTCTTGCCCAGCGGCAGCTCGGCCACGCGGACCTTGTCAATGAACGCCTTGTAGGTGTCGGCATAGGCCTCGTTCTGGTAGGCGGTCAGGAATTCCACGCGACGCGCCACCAGGCTGTCCAGCGTCTCTCGCTTCCTGAACTCAATCACCTGCGCGGGAGACAGCAGCTTCTCCACCGACGCCCAATCGTGCGCGGCGCGGCGGCCCCATTCAAAGGCGGTCTTGTTCTGCTCCACCGCCACGGCGTTCAGCTCGATCGCCCGCATCAGTGATTCATGGCCCAGCGGGATCCAGCCTTTTTGCCAGGCGTAGCCCAGCATCAGCGGGTTGGTGTAGATGCTGTCGCCCATCAGGCGCGTGGCGGCCGCGTCGGCGTCAAACGTGCCCACGCCGTCCAGCCCGACGGCCTTGACGACCTCGGCCACGCAGGCGTCCGCCGGGTTTTGCCAGGCGGCGTCGCGCACAAAGGCGGCCGTGGGCGTGCTGTGCGAATTGAGTGCCACGTGGGTGCGGCCGGTGCGCATGCGCAGCACGGTTTCCTTGCCTGCGGCGACGATCGGGTCGCAGCCGATGATCAGGTCCGCGCCCGCCATGCTCACCCGGGTGGTACGGATGTCGTCGGCGTGGTGGCCGATCAGCACATGGCTCCAGGTCGCGCCGCCCTTTTGCGCCAGGCCGCCTGCGTCCTGCGTGACGATGCCCTTGCCCTCCAGGTGGCCGGCCACGCCCAGCAGCTGGCCGATGGTGATGACACCGGTGCCGCCCACGCCCGCCACCACGATGCCGTAGGCACCGTGGATCGCCGGCAGCTGCGGCTGCGGCAGCTCGCCCAAGGCGAAGGGCGATGCCGCCTTGTCCTTGGCCTTCTTCTTCAGCTGCCCGCCTTCCACCGTCACAAAGCTGGGACAAAAGCCCTTCAGGCAGCTCATGTCCTTGTTGCAGGTGCTCTGGTTGATGGTGCGCTTGCGGCCGAATTCGGTCTCCAGCGGCTCCACGCTCAGGCAGTTGGACTGCACGCCGCAGTCGCCGCAGCCTTCGCACACCAGCTCGTTGATGACCACGCGCTTGGCCGGGTCCACCATGCTGCCGCGCTTGCGGCGGCGGCGCTTTTCGGTTGCGCAGGTCTGGTCGTAGATGATGACCGTCGTGCCCTTGATTTCGCGGAACTCGCGCTGCACCGCGTCCAGCGTGTCGCGGTGCTGGATGGCGATGCCCGCGGGCAGGCCCTGCACGGCCGAATATTTCTCGGGCTCGTCGGTCACGATGGTGATCTTCACGGCACCCTCGGCGCGCATGCTCTGCGCGATCTGCACCACGCTGTGACCCTCGGGCCGCTCACCCACCTGCTGGCCGCCCGTCATGGCCACGGCGTCGTTGTAAAGAATCTTGTAGGTAATGTTCACGCCCGCCGCGATGCTCTGGCGCACCGCCAGCAGCCCGCTGTGGAAGTAGGTGCCGTCACCCAGGTTGGCAAAAATGTGCTGGTCGGTGGTGAACGGCTGCTGGCCCGTCCACGGCACGCCCTCGCCGCCCATTTGCGTGAAGCCCACGGTGCTGCGGTCCATCCAGGTGGCCATGAAGTGGCAGCCGATGCCGGCCATGGCGCGCGAGCCCTCGGGCACCTTGGTGGATGTGTTGTGCGGGCAGCCCGAGCAGAACCAGGGCTGGCGGTCAGCCCCCTTGGTGCCTGACAGCGCGATCACATGCATGGCGCGCTCCTTCGCTTCCAGAATCGCCATTTGCGCGTCGATGCGGGCACTCGTATCCGCATCCAACCCCAGCTTCTTGATGCGCTGGGCAATGGCGCGTGCGATGAGCGCGGGCGACAGGTCGGCGTTGGCACGTAGCAGCGTATTGGCCGTGGGGTTGGGCACGGACCATTCGCCGCCAGCGCCGTAGTGGTCGGGCGTTTCCACCTCGTTGAACTTGCCCAGTACCGTGGGGCGCACGTCGGCACGCCAGTTGTAGAGCTCTTCCTTGAGCTGGTATTCGATGACCTGGCGCTTTTCTTCCACCACCAAAATCTCTTGCAGACCGGTGGCAAATTCACGGGTCAGCTGCGCCTCCAGCGGCCAGACCACACCCACCTTGTGCAAGCGGATGCCGATACGTTGGCAGGTGGCGTCATCCAGGCCCAAGTCGAGCAGGGCCTGGCGCGTGTCGTTGTAGGCCTTGCCGCTGGCGATGATGCCGAAGCGGTCGTGCTTGCCTTCAATGACGTTGTAGTTGAGCC